>JAFLRO010000030.1 GCA_022511425.1 Acetatifactor sp. | reverse complement strand
CGTCAAATGTTCGAACAAGCATCTGCTCGAGCAAGCTCGGCATATGCTTATTCGAACATTTGACTCTGCCCTTTGCGGACATTTTATCATAATATGGATTTCTATAAAAGATAAAGTTGCCAAATTTTTTTCAGGTAATCTACATAGCCTGCTTTCTCTACACTGGATCCACAGAGGATGGGTACACTGCCTACTTCAACACCATTTAAGTAATACCTGACCCTGCCCACCTGACTGCCCTCCACAACCGGTGCCTGAACGCTCTCCGGCAGTTCTTTTATTTTTACCATGGCGGACAGATCACTACCCTGAGTGTCCAGGTAACGGAATTCCCCGAAAATCACCAGGTCTACCTCTTCCTCAACACCTTTCTCTACTGGCAGTGGTGCAAGATCTTCCTGATTGGCATCTATGTACAGATTGCAGACATTAAATCCATATGTCAACAGCGTCTGGGCATCCTGTACCCGGTGTTCATTGTCCTGTGCCCCCATGACCACTGCAATCAGGTCAATACCGTCCTTGGAAGCTGTAGCTGAAAGACAGAACATAGCCTTGGAGGTGGAACCTGTCTTTAAGCCCGTGGCATACTGGTACTGCTTTATGAGCTTGTTGGTGTTGGTCAGGGTAAAATTGCTGGTTCCCTGGGCAGTCTCGTGGATAATGTCTTCCATCCATATTGTGGTATAGTTGAACACTTCAGGGTGCTTGGTGGTCAACGCTCTGGACATGATGGCTATGTCCTTGGCTGTGGAGTAATGGTTATCGGAATCGGTGAGGCCACAGCAATCTTCAAAATGAGTGTCCACCATACCCAACTCCTCGGCTTTCCGGTTCATCAAGGCCACAAAGGCTTCCTCGCTGCCGGCAATGTGTTCCGCCACTGCCACGCTGGCATCATTTCCTGAAGCTACGGCAATGCACTTAATCATGGTGTCCAGAGTCTGGGTTTCATTTTCAGCCAGAAATACCTGGGAACCTCCCATAGAGCTTGCGTGCCGGCTGACAATTACCTGATCTGACAGGTTGGCCTTTCCTGCGTCAATGGCTTCAAAGGTCAGGAGCAATGTCATGATTTTTGTGACGCTGGCGGGGCTTCTCCTTTCCGTGGCATTCAGTTCGTAGATTACCTGCCCCGTGGAGCTCTCGATGAGGATTGCTGACGGGGCGGAAATAGTAACATTGGCGCTACTGACCGGCAGAGCTGTGGAAAACCACAGTATGACTGTCAGGAACGCAGCCGTGAAGGATTTTTTAGTAAACATAAGTCTGCCGCTCCATATCTGTCTATGGCTGCAGACGCGGAAAGCGTACTGCGGCCGTCTTTAATTTAATGATATGAAACGGTGAAAATTTTAGAACAAGAATGCCGGCAAACCAGAAAACCCTCAGTCGTATGACTGAGGGTCTGCTCATTTCTAAATATCGTGTTTTAGTTATATTTACGTTTTCTGGCTGCTTCAGACTTTTTCTTACGTCTTACGCTTGGCTTCTCGTAATGTTCGCGCTTGCGGATCTCCTGCTGAATACCAGCTTTAGCGCAGCTTCTCTTGAAACGGCGCAGTGCGCTGTCCAGAGTTTCATTTTCCTTTACGATTACGTTTGACACTCTACCCGACCTCCCTTCAGTCCCATAAGCACACGACTGATTGGGTTAATATTATGTATTGCGCTTGCACATACACATTTTATATTATAACACAAAACTTGGATTCGTCAACCATTTTTTCCTGGAATTGTATTTTTGTATGTTTGCAAATTATCCTCTGTACGGTATCCGCGGTCTGTTTTTCTGTTACATATTCCCTTCTCTTTCCATTCTCTTCTCGCTAACAATGTAACACCAGGCTAAAATGACCGGTGTTGTCGCCATCACAGGCATTATATATCGCAGATATCCGTTAACCGGAGATGCCATACAGATTAAAACGACACAGAAATCTGGTATCAATACAGCTATTGATCTTCGGTTTCTGGAAAACAGAAATACAAACTCTCCCAGTAAAATATACACATAGAATCCAGCGCTCAAAAACATACTGACAACCGGCAGCTTTTCTGTCAAATACAATGTGTGCTCCAAAATCCGTCTGGCATAAGGGGAATCCATTGCAAATTTAATGTCTATATAACTTTCCTGCCAATGTTCTGTATTCCCAAAATAAAAATAAGCAATATAATAGCCATAATTATGAACATTGGGATAAAAATAACCGTATGCATGGTTAATAAACGCCTGTATATAAGTGTCAGGGCGTTTTAACATCTGATGAAACCAAACAGAAAAATACTCTTTTAAATACGATGTGTCAGGGGCTGGTAAAAAATTGGCCTTGACCGGATCCGAAATTATTGGGTCATATATTTCCCCACTTGTTTCAAGGACACTGTGAATCCTCTTCCTAGCACTTCTGCCTCTTCTTCTGTTATTTCATCATAATGCTCCTTGAGGTATCTGGCCGTCTGCTGCAGGGGAATGGAAAGCATCTCGCCTATCTCACCCTGCGATATCTGAAAGTGTGACATATACAGATTCTGTGCTCCCACCAGCGCAAGACAGACACATGCCCCCCTAAGAACTATTTTATCAGCACAGGAACTCTTTTTCTGCTCATCACAAGGCTGGCATAGGCAAACACCAATGTCTGGTAAAAAACTGCGGTCCTGTATAGAGAAACAATCCAATAGAATCCGAGTGAAACAGCAAGCGCCCAAGCCGAATGCATCCGCTCATCCATTCTGTCATAAACACGGGATAATGTCCGTTTATGTCTTCCACACCAAGACCCTGCCGTAATTGTGCATAAGCATCCCATTGCACCTTACCATCCCTAGATGTTGTCAGTTTATCCGATCTACCCTTCCAGTACCTTTGCAGCCTCTGTAATTGTTGCAGGGATACCTGCGGGGTTCTTGCCTCCTGCCGGAGTCATGTTGGGACATCCACCGCCACCGCCGCCTGGCAGGACAACGATGCCCTCAATCTATTCTCACCAACATAGCTTGGGAACCAGGGCTTTCATCTATTTTTCCTACTGAGTCTCCGGTGGTACAATATGGATATATGTCTTGTTGTAATATATAGCACAGGCATTGTTCACCCAGTAGTAACCCGTTTCCTCCTGCAAATCCGTGTATAACAGCATTTCCGGTTGAACGGTCAATGGTGCAAATTCCACTTCTTTCACACTGTCATCGTGCAGGACTTCCAGTCTGGCGTCCCACTCAGCTGCATACTGCTGAGCAAAACCCTGACGCCAATTTCTGTATGCCTTATAGCTGGTAATCGTCCGTAAATCCGTTTTGTAAATAAAGAAAACCAAAATACAGCCAATAAACGCACAATATAGCAGCAGAAACTTGTCCAGCTTCGTCCCAACCTTATCTATCATCACTGACAGCTTATACTCCCGTTTGTTGAACCATCCCAGCCAGTAAAAGACATTCCCTACGATCCAGATGACATAGGAATAAAACAAAACATCATCCATACGGCCTCCGCCGGTAGCGCCACTCACATACATAGTAGCAGTGCATTGAGAGGCATAGAGGCCAAAGGTTATTACAGAAAAAAGCACTGGCATATAAAACCTATATACCATATTCTTTACAGCCATCCACATAAACGGAATGACAAAAACAAGCATCAGCGGAATCTTAGTGTAGAAGGTCCATGAATAAATATTGGTGGCAGATCGGACAAGTGACATCAGGATTGCCTCAAATGCATTACCTGTTGTCCCCCCAAAGTTGCTGTTTAATCGATTGGCATTTCCGGGCGCAAGAATACATATCATCAATGACACTCCCATGAACGCTGTGACAAACCAAGTTCTGTAAAACGCTTTCCTCTTAATAAAAAGAAATAAAACTGATAAAATACATAAAGACAAAAAGCATGATAAACTTGTAGAAAAATTATTCCCACCCACAAGAATAGCCATAATACAGGTTAAAATCGCCAATAAAATATATTTCCATATCGGATATTGCTGTGTAGCCAGCTTAATAAACAAAACAATTAAAAACAATGACAACCCATAAACAAATGTGTAATTCACAGCGCCTGTATACCAGTAAAAGCTCTCTTCCGGATACGGTGAATAAAGAATCTGCATGATCAATGCAGGTATGATGATTGGCAGAGTATACCAGTTATTTTGCTTCTGAGCGCTGAAATTTATAAAAAACTTACATAATATTGTTTCAGAAAAGATAAGCATACCTATCATCAGATAAGCAACTATACTATAGTACTTTTCACCCCAGATTCCCGGCTGTAAAGAAGCAAAAAAAACGGCTGAAAAACGCCCCTCCCAGTTTTGGTAATTTTGCTGTATAGTGGCAAAAGTCGCTTTCAGCAATTGCAAAAAACCACCACCAGATTGCAGAATTTCATATCCCTTCGCACCAAAGCTCCAATCATCCGCAGATGGATAATTATACTTCGAAATAAGTAATAGCGGAAAAATCACCACCAGTAGAGCCAAAATAGAAAGAATATTTATAATTATGAACTTTTTTTTCCTGTTACCCATTATTTTTCCTTTCTCCTATCGTTCACAATGTAACACCAGGCTAAAGTAACCGGTGTTGTCGCCATCACAGGCATTATATATCGCAGATACCCGTTAACCGGAGATGCCATACAGATCAAAACAACACAGAGCCCCGGAATCAGTATGGCTATCGTCCTTCGGTTCCTGCTGACCAGAAATACAAACTCTCCCAGTAAGACATACACATAAAATCCGGCACTTAAAAACATACTGACCACAGGGATCTTTTCTGCTAAGTATACTGTGTGCGCCAGCACCCGTCTGATATAGGGGGAGCCCATTGTAAATTCTATATCTAAATGCCCATCCTGCCAATGCTCCGAATTTCCAATATAGAAAATTGCAATATAGTCGCCATAATTATGAACATTGGGATAAAAATAACCATATGTATGATTTATAAACGCCTGTATATAAGTGTCAGGATGCTTTAACATCTGATGAAACCAAACGGCAAGATACTCTTTTAAATACGACACATCATGAGCTGCTATAAAATTGCTCTTGACCGGATCCGAAATTATAGGATTATATAAATTGCCCACCCGTTCCAACGAAACAGTAAATCCTCTTCCTAACACTTCTTCCTCTTCTTCTGTTATTTCATCATAATGTTCCTTGAGATATCTGGCTGTCTGCTGCAGGGGAATGGAAAGCATCTCGCCCACCTCGCCCTGCGATATCTGAAAGTGTGACATGTACAGATTCTCTGCTCCCACCAGCGCCAGGCAGACACATGCCCCCCCTAAGAACAATTTCCAATATTTTCTGTATAAAATCACTGCAAAAATAACTGTGATCAGTGCAACATATCTGCCATCGTTTCGAGATAACGTAATACCTGCGACACTGAAAATAAACAGTACTATCTGATAGCCTTTTGGTTTCATTTCACTGCTGATGATCTCTATGAATACAGTGACCAGAAGCAACACAGAAATATACTGGATACTGTCCTTCACCATCGTAAAGCCCCATATCTGGAAGTACGGGTATACCCCCCAGAAAAGTAAGCTCCCCCAACTTATCAGCACAGGAACTCTTTTTCTGCTCATCACAAGGCTGGCATAGGCAAACACCAATGTCTGGTACAAAAACTGAGGTCCCGTATAGAGAAACAATCCTATGGAATCCGAGTGAAACAATAAACGTCCAAGCCGAATGCATCCGCTCATCCATTCTGTCATAAACACGGGGAAATGGCTGTTTTTATCTATCACACCAAGACCCTGCCATAATTGTGCATGAGCATCCCATTGCAGGGTGCCTGGAAAAAAAGCGATCAACCAGGGAAGGGCAAATATCATTATAAACAAAAACGGTCCGAGAAAGGGATGTTCTTCAAAGAGAAATCTTTCTATTCTACCTGAGGGTTTTCTTGTAAACAATGCAGATTTTTTCTCAACAATAAATCCCAGAAAAAGCAGGCAGTTCTTATACAAAAAATAATACCCGACCATGACAAACACAGCTAATACAAACTGCAGGCCAAAAAGGAAAATACAATCCCAGCTATTTGTTTTTGAATAACTAATCCCGAAAGTAGTGCAAATTGCAAAAAAGGCACTTAACCCACTAATTCGAGCATTCTTCTGTCTGTCCCGCACCAAATAAAAGACTACTCCCAGTCCCAAGGCCATGAATATCGTCTCTATACCCCACCCGTCAATAGAGCTTAAAACTGTATAAAAATATTTTGCAATAGGAACCTCCATAGTATAACCGGTCAACAATAAAGAAAGGGAATCTTCAGAAAGAACCCACAACGCAATGAAGCATTTTGCTCCTGCTTTCAGTATTTTTATGGTCTGCTTTTTTTCATCACCCATTACACTTTACCATCCCTGTATGTTGCCAGTTTATCCGATCTGCCCTTCCAGCACCTTTGCAGCCTCTTTAATTGCTGCGGGAATACCTGCGGGGTTCTTGCCGCCTGCCTGGGCCATGTTGGGACGTCCGCCGCCACCGCCGCCTACCAGGGCAGCGATGCCCTTGATCAGGTTTCCGGCATGAGCGCCCTTAGCCAGGGAACCGTCTGTGGCCATAGCAATCATGTTTACCTTGCCCTCCTGCTCGGACAGAAGTACTACTACACCCTCTCCAAGCTTTGCCTTCAACTGATCGCCAAGATCTCTCAGTCCGTTCATGTCAACACCTGCTACACTGGCAGCCAGCAGCTTTACGCCCTTGACCTCCGTCACCTGATCCATCACGTCGCCCAGAGCCTCCTTGGCAGCCTTGGACTTTAAAGACTCCAGTTCGGAGGAAAGATTCTTAATCTCAGCCATCACATGCTCACAGCGATCCACCAATGTTGCTGGAGTGGTCTTCAACGCCTTTGCAGCATCCTCCAAAGTCTTCTCCAGATTCTTATAGTATGCGAACACACCGTTGCCGGTCAGAGCCTCGATTCTGCGGACACCTGCGGCAACGCCGTTCTCAGATAAAATTTTAAATGCTGAAATTACACCCGTGTTTGAGACATGAGTACCGCCACAGAACTCTACGGAAAACTCTCCCATTTTCACCACACGCACGGTCTCGCCGTACTTCTCTCCAAACAGTGCCATGGCACCGGTCTTTCTTGCCTCTTCTATGGGCAGAACTTCGGTGACCACAGTCAGGTTCTCTGCAATCTTCTCGTTTACGATGGTCTCCACCTTATCCAGCTCTTCCCTGGTCATAGCTGTAAAATGGCTGAAGTCAAAGCGCAATTTCTCCCCGTCCACATAGGAGCCGGACTGCTCCACATGACTTCCCAATACCTCTCTCAGTGCTTTGTGCAGCAGATGGGTAGCGCTGTGGTTCTTACAGGTATCCGCACGCTTTCCTGCATCCACGGTAAGCGTCACGGTGTCACCCACCTTGATCATGCCACTTGTCACGGTACCGATGTGGCCCACCTTGCCGCCTAAAAGCTTCACGGTGTCCTTCACTTCAAAGCTGCCATCCGCAGTTGTGATGGTGCCGGTGTCAGCGTTCTGACCGCCCATGGTGGCATAAAAAGGTGTCTCCTCTACGATAATGGTGCCCACCTGACCGTCGGTAAGTGCCTCCACCAGTTCAGTCTCAGTAGTCAGCACAGTCACCTTTGAATTGTGCTGTAATCTGTCATAGCCTACAAACTCTGTGGTGACAGTGGGGTCAATAGACTCATAGACCGTCACGTCCGCACCCATATAGTTAGTTACTTTCCTTGCTTTACGCGCTGTCTCCTTCTGCTGCTGCATGCATACGCCAAAGCCTGCCTCGTCGATGGTAAAGCCTTTCTCTGCCAGAATTTCCTCCGTCAAATCTATGGGGAAACCGTAAGTGTCATAAAGCTTGAACACATTCTCACCGGACAGCTCCGTAATGCCTGCGGCCTTCATATCCTCTTCCATCTGAGCCAGGATGCTTAAACCCTGGTCGATGGTCTTGTCAAACTTTTCTTCCTCCTGAGTCAGTACATTCAGGATAAACGCCCGCTTCTCCTCCAGCTCAGGATAGCCGTCACGGCATTCATTGATCACAGTTTCACTCAAGAGGGCCATAAACTTGTCCTGAATTCCCAACAGCCTGCCATGTCTTGCAGCCCTGCGGATCAGACGGCGGAGCACATAACCTCTGCCCTCGTTGGAGGGCATGATGCCGTCGCTGATCATAAACGTGGTGGATCGAATATGGTCGGTAATCAAACGTATGGACACATCTGTGCCCTCATTCTTCTGATACTCCACGCCTGCAATCTCACAGATGCGGTCGCGGATGGCCTTCATAGTGTCAATATCAAACACGGAATCCACATCCTGTACTACCACAGCCAAACGCTCCAGGCCCATACCGGTGTCGATATTCTTCTGATCCAGCTCCGTGTAATTGCCCTTTCCGTCGCTGTCGAACTGTGTGAACACGTTATTCCAAACTTCCATAAACCGGTCGCAATCGCAGCCCACCTTACAGTCGGGTTTACCGCAGCCGTACTTGATTCCTCTGTCATAGTAAATCTCGGAACAGGGACCGCAGGGACCTGCGCCGTGTTCCCAGAAATTGTCGCACTTGCCGTTCTCATCCCTGTAGAAACGTGTGATCTTCTCCGCCGGCACGCCGATCTCTTTCGTCCAGATATCGAAAGCCTCATCGTCCTCGCAATAAATAGAAGGATAAAGCCGCTCCGGATCCATCCCCACCACCTTGGTCAGAAACTCCCAGCTCCAGGCGATGGCCTCATGCTTAAAATAATCCCCAAAGGAAAAATTTCCCAACATTTCAAAGAAGGTCAGATGACGTGCAGTTTTTCCCACATTCTCAATATCGCCGGTTCGGACGCACTTCTGGCAGGTAGTCACCCTGCGCCTTGGCGGTATCTCCTGACCGGTGAAATATGGCTTCAAAGGCGCCATACCAGAATTGATGATCAGCAGGCTGTTGTCGTTATGTGGCACCAGCGAAAAACTATTCATTTTTAAATGACCGTTCTTCTCAAAGAACTCCAAATACATTCTTCTCAATTCATTTACACCATAAGGTTTCATGACTTTATCCTCCAAATTATTAGAATCTGATTTCATTTATCCTTTAGCAAAACATTATAGAAGTTCTTTATGTACTTGTCAAATATTTTGCGTGAAAGCTTTTTACTAATTGAAACAAAAAAGACCTACTGTTTCTGCAACAGCAGGTACTTTTGCGCCGTCTTTTCCTCACCAATCCTCATCCTCTTCCAGCACCTCATTCAAGGCTTTACGGGCGTCGGCAATCTCGTTGTGGTCACCCTTTTTTAAAGCAGTTTCAAAGGCAGTGATGTAATGGTCCAGCTTTTTCCTGCGATCACCTAGAGCCTCCTCATAAAGGCGCTCGGCCCGGGTCAATACAAGGCGGTTTTCCTCATAATCCCGTGGCTGAATCTTAAGATATGCCAACTCCTCCATGCGCTTCTTGATCTCTTCATCAGTCATCTGATTTTCTTCGCCCTTGATGATCATCTTTTGTTTCAATCCCGTAGATACTACGGTGACTTCCACCTCCAGCAAAGAGTTGATATCATAAGTATAAGTTACATCCACAGACTCCTGTCCCTTGGGCCCCTTAGGTACATCTATCTCCAACTCGCCCAGATACAGGTTGTTCCTGGCGAAACGACTCTCGCCCTGAAGCACTCTCACCCTCACTTTTTTCTGATTGTCATGGGCAGTGTAGAGACGCTCTGTGTGGCTGGCAGGAATCACAGTATTACGCTCGATAATAGGACAGAATCTTCCGGTCTCGAACAATCCTTCCTCATATTCCACCGATACCTCCGTACCCAAGGTAAAGGAACACACATCCGTCAGGATGACTTCTTTCACTTCCTCCCTGCGCTCCTTCATAGCAGCCTGCACCGCTGCTCCAAGGGCAACAGTCTCGTCAGGGTTCATCTTCGTGTCAGGGAACTTTCTAAACAGACGAATCAGGAAATCCCGGACGAGCGACAGTCTGGTAGCTCCTCCGATGAGCAGTACTTCGTCAATATCGTTTAGCTTAAGCCCTGCGTCAGCCAGACTCTTCTTCACCGGCTCCCTTATCTTTTGGAGAAGCTCCTCGCAGGCCTCCTCGTACTCCTTGTATGTAATCTGCGCCTCGATCTGCTCCTCGCCCTGCAGAAAACTCATGGTCACCTGGGCCTTGTCGCTTATCTCGCGTTTTGCTTTCTCAGCCTGGCGGTACAGACGCACCTGTTCTTTTTCCGACAGGCTCTGAAGCTGAATCTTTTGCTTTTGCAGGAACAGTTTTGCCATCACCTCTGTAAAATCCTCACCGCCCAGGTAATTGTCTCCCGCCACGGCACGGACTTCCAGAATATTGTGATAAAGCTCAAGAATAGACACATCGAAGGTGCCTCCCCCTAAGTCAAACACCAGAAAACGGGTATCTTGAGTCTTGTCGTACAACCCATATGCCACAGCTGCGGCAGTGGGTTCGGATATCATACGCTCAACCTTCAGACCTGCCAATTCTCCGGCACGCTTGGTAGCCTTTCTGCGCTTGTCATCAAAATAGGCCGGCACGCTGATCACAGCTTCCGTGACTTCCTCCCCAAGAAAGGCCTCCGCGTCCTCCTTCAGAGCACGAAGAACCAGGCTGGACAACTCCTCCGGCTTGAAATGCTTGCCGCTCAGTATGTAATCCCGCTCCGTGCCCATACTCCGCTTAAAGGTCTGTGCAACGGAATCCGGGTAAAGGCTCATGCGCTCTCTTGCGGTCTCGCCCACATACACATTGCCTTCCTCATCCACGCTGACCACAGAGGGAGTAAGATTTTTCCCCAGCCTGTTGGGGATGATCTTGGGGCCCTCCTCGCTGTAATATGCGATCAAGCTGTTTGTTGTTCCTAAATCAATTCCTACTATCATGTGATTCCTTTCTTTGGATACAAAACTGTTCCTTCAGATCCTATCTTCAAAAATCATATGGCGAATCGCCAACATATACTCATCCGCCGGTTGTATCTCCAAATTTTTCTTAAGCCGCTCCTGCGCCTCCTGAATGTGTCCTGTTCGTATCAAAAACAGGATGCGTATACCTTCCAGTTCCCTACAGACCGGGCTGGTACAGAACCAACAGATCCGACTGTTTCGCTCCCTGTCAAGCAGCTCCTGGATCCGTTCCTCACTCTCCCTGAAATATGCGGCCAGCAGCTGATACTGCAGATGCGTCTTCTCTTTCTCATAATATTTATTCCCTGCGCTCCAGCTCTCTTTCGCCAGGTGCTCTTTAAGCAGCTTTCCCCAACGGGCGCCCAGCTTTGCGTCGTCGCATACCGCAGCTGCAAATACTGCATCGCTGTATTTTCCGGCTGTTCCCGATGAATCTTTCCTCATTAAGCGGATAGATTGTCCGAACCATTCCATTGCAGTATTCCTGTCACCGGCCACCAGCGCTGCCCATCCCGCCATATTGTAGTAACTGTAATAGTTTCCAGCCATAGTTTTCATGGACTTCCTGCGCTTAAATCCGGTACCGGCTTCGGCATCCAGTTCCGCTTTCCATCTTTTAAGAATTTCTTCTGCCAACTTCCCCTTCTGACCTTTCACACAGGCGTCGGCTTGCTGCCGCAAACTGTCATACTTTGCCTTATTGTAATAACTCATGAAAACCTTGATAGCTTCCTCAGTCTGCCCCAAATTGACAAAGCACTCCGCTTTCTGGTCGTAAAAACGTCTATCAAGCGCCTTACCTTCCTGCTCATATAATCTGCAGGCTGCCAGCGCCATCTCATAGTTTCCCAAAAGGGAATAGATAGTTGCCATCTCCATATAGAGCATGGAAGAAATATCTTCCTCACCCCGGTAAAGAAGTGCCTTCTTGATACAGACCAGTGCCTTTTCGTACTCTCCCATGTATTTGTAGACCTGGCTGAGACCGTTAAAAGCGTAAGGATTGACAGGGTTTAGGGTCAGAGCCTTCTCAAAGTCCTCTTTCGCCTCTGTATAATGGTGAGCGACCTTATAGAACAGGCCTCTTTCCACCAACATATAACTGTCCGGGTACCAATTTAGGTATTTATTTATCGTTTCCAGACCTTTTTCATAGAATTCCAATAAACCTTTTTCAACAGGAGTAAAATAGTTTTTTCGATAATTTCTGATCTGACCGCCCTTTAACGATGCATCTCTTGCAGGATTATTGGGGTTATTCATCTGATACCGGTATGCATCCAAAATGACACTCTCGACTTTATTCTTTTCAGCTTCTCCCATCAGCTTCCAGAAATCATCCGGTCGATTCAGATCCATATACACCTTTGCCATGTACTCGTAGGCCTTGACATAGCGCGGAAAATACTGAACACACCGACTGCCCGCACTGATCACGCCTCCGGCGTTCATCTGTCTGCGGTATGCCTCCAGCGAAGTGGCATATGCCACTACGATCTGATACTCGTTCACCAGCTTGTCCACCAGCTCCTGGCATTGCTCATACTCCAGCATCTCCACGTAAATCTGAGCCATCTCCAACAGCACACCTACATCCTTTAAAGTGTCAGTAAGTATGCTTTGGCCCTCCCGGATCGCATCCGCAAAATATTTAGAATTTACAAATCCAAGGCTGTGATAGCACTGCATGCGAATCAGATATGCCTGCCTGATCCGATCCCTATCCTTCTCGGCTTCCTCGTTTTCCTCTCCGGCAGCCAGTTTCTTCTCCAGCTCCTGTTCCCAGTACCGTGTCATGGTGATAGAGGTTTCGTACTCTGCCTCTTCCACATACAACTTCGCAAGCAGTCCGTCATATTCTGCTGTTTTCTCCGGTGGAAGTTGATTTTCCAGTTTTAGCGCCAGCTGTAAGCCTTTGGCAATCCTGCCGTCCTGGAGATAACACCAGCAGAGCTCCAGCGCAGACTCCCAGCTCCCGGTCTGGCGGTATTCTGCCTCAAGTTCTTCCTCAATATGGGCATTTACGCGATTCAGAAGTTCCATAAAGGAGGGATCACTCCCCATGGAGAGTACCTTCTCTGCGCATTTTTTTGCTTCCCGATAATCCCCACGGTCGCAATACCATTCTGTCAGCCGTAAATTGGCCATATAATGTTTATCGTTCTCAGTCTTCAGCTCTTGATAAATTGCAATAGCCCGCTCCCTCGGCTCCCGTAAGTCAGGTCCCTTCTCTCCCTGCCGCCATAGAGCTTCCGCAAGGTTATAACTTACCATAGAGTCATTGGAATACTTTGCATACAGATCCTCAAGGATCCTGATGGCCTCTTGAGTATTTTCCCGGCGTACCAGCAGTTCAGCCCGGCAGATTTCCATGACCGGATGACGTATACTCAATTCGTCCGCATTCTTAATATACTCTTCCGCCTGTTTCAGATTATCCTCCTGAAAAGCCTGTAAACAGCGGTCATAATACTGCAGAAACAAGTCGTAGGGCGCATCCTCTGCACCCTCGAACCGTTCAAAATCCACGTCCTCTCCACGCTCGCACTTATTTCTGATATAGCGGATATAGTCCGCCGGAAAATGCTCCCGCAGGGAGGCAGCATCTTTTGTCGTGGTACCTTTCGTGATGCCAAGCTTTTGATCCAACAGCTTCCACACGTCGGTCGGGAGGCGGAAATGATTCATCAGAAAGGCCAATAGCTTCAGTCGACAGTTTTCTTCCTCATCCAGAGACAGGAAGCAATCATCGTCAAACAGCTCTTTCCAGCAATTTGTATCCTTTCGTCGGCTGATATTTCCATAGATATGCTCCGCTTTCTCCACCCACAAACCGGAAGGACTTGTGTCCTTGGGTTTTGACACTTGCTCCAGCTTTGCCAGACGACAGGCCTCCTCATAAGCCGTCCGCAGCCGCATAAAACCCTCCGGGTCGTCCTCCGGGTTGGTTACGGACAGCTTCTCCCGGTAAGCCTTCCTGAGCGCCTGCTCATCAGTGGTGAAGTCAGTTCCAAGTATTTGAAATATTTCTTTTTTGTCCATATCGGCCACTTGCCTCCACTGCTTCCCATGTCTTTTGGGCTTTCCGCTTCTGCAGACGCAAAAGGAGGCGCAAGAGAGCAAAATATTCTCCGCTCTCCGCACCCCATATCAGTTTTTACAGGCTAAAAAGAAAATTTATCCGCAAAATAGGCATCAAGCTCTGCGATAGCCACCCTCTCCTGCTCCATGGAATCCCGGAAGCGGACTGTCACGCAGCCGTCGGTCTCGGAGTCAAAGTCGTAGGTGACACAGAAAGGGGTTCCAATCTCGTCCTGACGGCGATACCTCTTACCGATGTTGCCTCTGTCATCAAACTCACAATTGTACTTCTTAGACAGCTGTGCATAAATCTTCTCAGCACCCTCATTCAGCTTCTTGGAGAGAGGAAGCACACCGATCTTCACAGGTGCCAGCGCCGGATGGAAATGCAACACTGTCCGCATTTCGCCGCCTTCCAACTCTTCCTCGTCATACGCGGAACACAGGAATGCCAATACCACGCGGTCGGCGCCCAGCGAAGGCTCAATTACATAAGGTATGTATTTTTCATTCTTTTCATCGTCAAAGTAACTCAGATCTTCACCGGAGGTATTTACATGCTGAGTCAGATCATAGTCAGTTCTGTCAGCAATCCCCCACAGCTCGCCCCATTCAAAAGGCTCCTTAAAGGGGAACTTGAACTCAATGTCCGTTGTACCCTTGCTGTAGAAAGAAAGCTCCTCAGGGTCATGATCCCGAAGACGAATCTCATCCTCCTTGATACCCAGGGAGAGCAGCCAGTCACGGCAGAAGCCTCTCCAGTACTGGAACCACTCCATGTCTGTACCTGGCTCACAGAAAAATTCTAACTCCATCTGCTCAAACTCTCTGGTACGGAAAGTAAACTGACCGGGCGTGATCTCATTCCGGAAAGACTTACCAATCTGAGCGATGCCAAAGGGAATCTTCTTGCGGGAGGTTCGCTGTACATTTTTAAAATTCACAAAGATACCCTGAGCCGTCTCGGGGCGCAGATAGATGGTATCCTTCGCGTCCTCGGTGACGCCCTGGAATGTCTTGAACATAAGGTTAAACTGGCGAATGTCAGTATAATTGTGCTTGCCGCACTTGGGGCAGGGGATATTCTTCTCCTCGATGAATGACTTCATCTGTTCCTCGCTCCAGCCATCCACGCTGCTTGTCAGTTCAACACCGTTTTCCTCGCAGAAATCTTCAATCAGTTTATCTGCGCGATGTCTTGCATGGCACTCCTTACAGTCCATCAGCGGATCGGAAAAGCTGCCCAAGTGTCCGCTGGCAATCCAAGTCTGGGGATTCATCAAAATAGCACAGTCAACACCTACATTATAGGGATTTTCCTGCACGAACTTCTGCCACCATGCTCGTTTCACATTGTTCTTCAGTTCCACTCCCAAATTACCGTAATCCCATGTGTTGGCAAGACCGCCGTAGATTTCCGAACCGGGATAAACAAAGCCTCTTGCTTTTGCCAGTGCCTTGATTTTTTCCAGTGACTTTTCCATTTTATCTCTCCTTTTACCGTTCAAACGGTCCTCTTAATTATTTCCTCAAAAGTATATAAACGATTCCTGGAGCCTTTGAAGCATCCACACTGCCATCTTCCTTCATAACAGCACCCGCGCTCAGATACGTAACTCTTTCCGGGCAGTAGATAACTGCCGCAGCATCAGTAATAATCAGATGTTTTTCCTTCTGCTCTTCCAAGGTCTCCCGGACAAGAGTCGCTTCAGATTTAACACTCTGAAGAATCACATCCTGAATATAGCCCTTGGAAAGGGCATCTTCTACAGTGCCGTAAAAAAGTTCATTTCCGATGAATCCTTTGTAGCTGTCTGTACTGTCAAACTGATAAGCCAGTACGATCCTGCTGCTCCCATCCTGAGCTGCTTCCACACTCTTCACCGTCACAGGGACTGTGCCGTCCTGAGAAGTATCGCTGAATTCTGCGGCCTCCTCACGGGCCATTGCCGTCAGCTCGGACAGATCATAGTAGGACTTGTCAAACTCTCCCACCAGGTAGGCAGTCACCCTTCCGTCACTGTCGATGACAAGAGTGGGCTCCACGATTACCTCCGGAACCGCTGCCTGTCCACAGCCTGAGAGCAGCATCGCAGCAACGAGTACACCTGCTGCAAGCTTTCCACACTTCTTCATCCATTAACTCCTCGCTCCAAGCTTTTGCATCAGGCTATAGCCTGTGCCAAATAATTGTATCAAAAACTATTCCGTTTTTCAACAAAGAGTTTGCAGAACATCCAGACTTTTAAACTCCCGCCCCACAAACCGCTTCATGTATTCTGCTGCTACCTGCTTCAATTCCTTCAAGACAGAATCTGTCACCACAAAGGTGTACAGCTTTTCTACAGAACTTGACGCTATGTATTGCAGGCAGTATACTGTGGATTCTTCCAGTTCCCTGCCTGCCGGCGGCCCGGGAAATTCACCGTTTATGGCAATCGCCTTACACTCAAATACACATCTGACCAAAGGGTTGGGCAGGGACTGTGCACACAAAGCTCTCAATGACTGGTAGAGAAGCTTTAGCATCTCTCTCTCATCATTATTCTCCCTGGTGTAATAATCTGTCACCTCCGCAAAATACAGTCCGTAACAAGCTCCGATATAATCCGCCCTAAGCTCCTCAAAGTAATTCTGTATATCAGCCTCCATTACGATATAAGAGTTTTTGCCCTCATATATTTTGAAACTGCCAAAAGCAAAGGGATTTGTGGCGGCAGCTAGCCTGCTGCCGGGTCTCCTTGCCCCCCTGGCAAAGGCGGACAGCTTGCCGCGTTCCTTAGTTAAAAGGCTGATATGCCTGTCGTACTCTCCCACCGGAGTCTGCTTCAGTATGATTCCCGTCACCCATATGAACTCCTGCATAACTGCCTTCTTTCGCCTGGTTTTTCTTCTCTGTTTCCCGTCCCTTACTGGAGACGAAGGCCAGATAATCTTCTATCTTACCGCTTTCCTCAAACTGCTTCCAGTATTTTAAATCCATTACAGATCCCCCTAATCCAAGTGTAATCGCAGGTTCAAATGCGTTGTTAAAACCGTCGCAAGCCATCTGAACGATTGCTTGGTATTAGGGTCTGCAAATTAATTTTTTCTATTCGCCGCTCATCACATCTTTCGGGTTGTATCCATAATTTTTCAGAAGGAAATCACTGTCCCTCCAATCCTTTTTCACCTTCACCCAAAGCTTGAGATTTACCTGCATTTCAAGCATTTTCTCAATTTCCGGACGGGCTGTGGAACCTATTTTTTTAAGCATTGTACCGCCCTTTCCGATAATGATTCCCTTGTGGGAATCACGTTCACAGATGATGGTAGCTTCAATATGGCAGATCTTTCCTTTCTCCTGCATGCTCTCTATGGTCACAGCGATGCCATGAGGAATCTCATCCTCAAGCAGCCTAAGAGATTTTTCCCTGATCAGTTCCGCCACGATCTGGCGCATGGGCTGATCCGTGACGGTGTCTTCGTCGTAAAAGGCAGGACCATAGGGCAGGTACTTTAAAATACATTTCACCAGTTCATCCGTATTGTGACCCTTCAAGGCCGAGACAGGCACAATCTCCTGAAAATCCAATTCTCTGCGGTAGGTGTCGATAAAGTGCAGGATTTCCTCCTTCTTCACAGTATCCGTCTTGTTAATCACAAGGATCACCGGTGTTTTCACCCGTCTGAGTCGTTCAATAATATGCTGTTCTCCTGCTCCGATATAATCCGTGGGTTCCACAAGCCACAGGATTACGTCCACCTGCTCTAAAGTGTGCTCCGCAGCACTCACCATATAGTCGCCCAGCTTGTTTCTGGCCTTATGGATGCCAGGGGTGTCCAGAAACACTATCTGACCCTCCTCAAGAGTCAGTACTGTCTGAATGCGGTTTCTGGTGGTCTGCGGCTTGTTGGAGGTGATGGCAATCTTTTGCCCAATCAGCCTGTTCATCAGTGTGGATTTTCCAACATTTGACCTTCCGATCAGTGTCACAAACCCTGATTTATAAGATGGTTTCTCAGTCATTTGTCTCCTCTCAGCCCTGTCCAAGGGTGTCAGTGCCGTTCTGCTGTGACCTTAGTTCCGCTTCCCTCTTTTTCGCTGCTTTTTTCGCGGAATATTTCACGGACACCTTGACGCAAATCAGCACCACCGCTGCAATCACTGCCAGCAACACCAGATAAGGAGTATTCACCGCAAACCGAATCATAATTTCCAGTGCGATGATTCTGATGTTCTCCAGACTATCGCTGAACCCCTCTTTAATCCGCTCCCACACAGTCTGCTCAACTACGGGCGTCAGTTCCTGTACCTCAGACACCCTTAAGTATACCGTACTGTAATCCACCTGATTATCCATGGTACGCAGACGGGATTCCATACTCTCCAGCTGATAGCGAACGTTTGACAGTCTGTCTTCAATCGTCAGGATATCCTCCAGAGTTTCCGCCTGCTCCAGAAGCTCCAGCAGTCTCTCCTGTTCTGTGCGAAGCGCGTTCCTATGGCTCTCCAAATCCACATAGGACAGAGTCACATCCTCCACGCTCTCATTACGGCGCACTACATTACCCACATCGGATACCAGGTCCAGAAAGCCGTCCAGTTCATTCTTTGGAATGCGAAGAGTCAGGTTTGCATAACGATTGCTGCGATTACTGTTGTAACTGCTGCCGTTGTAGCTCTCCATGTTCTCTATGTAGCCACCGATGCTCTGTACCTGTCTCTCCAGAGTGTTCATCAGCTGGTCAAACTCCTTGGTCTCCACCTCCATATTCACAGTGCGGATCAGCTTCCGCTGGCTGAGAGCATCTGCAGCCTGATTTTTGCCGCTCTCATATGCCTCATCTGCGGCGGACTCCGGTGCCATATCCAGCCCATAATCGTAGTAGGAGTCCGATGCAGTAGTGCTGGAATAGCTGTTGGAGCTCTGCCCGTTGAACTCGGAATAAGATCCGTCATACGCGCCGCCACAGCCGGTAAGCAGCATCACTGCCAACATTGCCGCCATCACAGCTGGCATCCTTCCGGTCAGTACTCTGACCGTATTACCTACAAAGCCGTTTTTTCTGTTTCCGTTCTCTCTCATCATGTTCCTCCCTTCCGTGGATGCCGGATATCACAGCCCACAGAGACGTCCTTAATGTTAAATCATGAACCTGCGGTTCATAATTGACATTCGCGAGCTAACTCTCATTGCACCTTAGAGACGGATTTCCTTAGAAAAGGTTCTCGACACTCTTGAACAATGTCTCTTCTCCTTTTATCTTCTGGGCATTTCCCACTACGCACAGGCAGTCCTCGCCCATGAAGGCATCTATATACTCGCCCAATTGCCGAATGCTCTCCTGATCTGCGGCAAGCACCTGGTCACGCTCTTTCTGGTACATTTCATCAGTGATACCGGACAGGTAAGCAACCAGGGATCGCAGGCCTTTGGCAGACGGATTTAACGGAGTATCCAAATCGCTGATGGCGCCGATGATATACTGGGTCATGGTGCGTTCGTCCGCTTCAAAGCCCTTTACGAACTCTGCCGCATGCTCATAGACATCCAATGTCTTGCCCAGATTAGGATCCCGATAGGAGGTAAAGTAACTGTCTCCCACCATACCGAAACTGCACATACAGCCATAAGCACCGCCCTTTACACGGACATTCACCCACAGGTACTCATAGCCCATCATTACTTTCAGTACCTTAAGGTCTCCTCTGTACGGAAGACCCTTCTTGCGGAAGTTGCCAGCGCGGCAGACATACTGCACCTGAGCAGATGTCATGAAACCTTCGTTCTTACGCTCTACTGTCGGATGCCATACAGCCTTCTCAACAGGCATTTTGTAAAGCTTTTCGACAAGCTTGTTCACGGGCTTCTCAAGGCTTTCAAGCGCACTCTTCTCTCCCACAAAGTCAACCATCAAGTTCTCCGGGCGGAAAATCATATGGCTCAAGGCCGTAAGCTTCTCTACCAACTGATCTTTTTTATCCTCAAAATTGGTCTCAAGGTCAGCTATCAGGCGATATAATGTGATACCGGAAATTGCCTCGTTGGCAGCAGCTCCTTCACCTGTATATGAGCCAGCCCTGATAACAGCCACCATGTGCCCTGCGGAAGTCATCTGAGCCTGAAGCCTGGACTTACCCTCCGCCAGAATTTCTCGAATTCGCTTGGTATCGGAAAAATCGCTGGTAAGGGCAATCTCCTCCATCAACTCCACTGCTCTTGGCAAATTGTTGTACAACGCCTTGGTCTTCAGTTCCATGGTCACGAAGTAGTCGTCAAGGTCGTTCACATTACCGTATAAATTGTTCACGGGAGCGATACCGCCTGTAACCAGGTTGGCCTCATTAAAGAGATCCCCATAAGAATAATTCTTTGTATTCAAAAGCCCTAAACATCCCTTCAGGATACCGATATAAGGGAAATACTCTTTCGGAATGTTATTGCACTTAAAAATCAGTCTCAAGTATCCTATACCATTTGTGAACAGATCATGATGGAGCGTGAATATATCTCCAAGCTTTGTCTCCCGGTTTACCAGCTTTGCAGCTTCCTTCTTGATGTCACTCCTCTCCAGCATGGGCAACTTTGCCAGATCCTCCGGGCTGTCCTCCGTCTCCCTGAACTCATTCAGAGCCTGGAAAGTATCCTGAATCTTCTGAAGTTCCGCCTCATTCATACCGCTCTTTCTCTGAGCCAGCTTCTCCTTCAGTGCTGCCTCCTGCCGCTCGCCCAGACCTTCCACAGGCTTTAAGATAACAGTGGAAGCATGTGGATTCTCCAGCAAGTATTTCTGAATCAAACCTTCAAAATATCCCTGTTTCACCTTCTCCCGCAGGGTGGCATAAGTAGCGTTTGCCTCAATGTGTATAAAGGGCTTGCTTTCGTCATAGAGCCAGCTGTCCAGAGCCTGAATGCCGTACATGAGCCCCTTGGGGGTTGAGCCAAAATCTGCCTCCCGATATCTGAACTCATAATAATTGATTCCGGCAAGCAGTGCCTTCTCGTCAAATCCCTTCTCCACAATCTCTGTGAGCACCTGGCGGATCACCTCCAGGAATTCCTTTTCCCTGCCGGCATCCACACCTTTGGACACCACGCTGAAGAAAGGCTGCCGGATGCCGTTGTCACAGATGCTGTAAACATCCCTGCCCAGTCCTCTGTCCACCAGCGCCTGCTTTAAAGGCGCGCCGGGAGCAGAACACAGCGCATAATCCAAAATCTGCATGGCAATATAAAGCTCCCTGTCCAGGCTGTCCGCCACGGACAGGTTCCAGGCAAGCATAGTGTTCTCCTCCACACTCTCGCCGGGATTGATGGGGAACTCTCTGACTCTCCGGACAGCGGTTTCAAATGTGGGTTCCACACTCACTTCAGAATCCACCTTCAGGGCCTCGAACGCAGACAGATAGTGCTCATCTATAAACTCCAGCTTCTCCGCCATATCCATATCTCCATAGAGATAGATATAGCTGTTGGAGGGATGATAATAGGTTCTGTGGAAATCCAAAAACTGCTCATAGGTAAGTTCCGGAATTACATTGGGGTCACCACCGGACTCGCAGCCGTAGGTAGTGTGAGGGTAAAGGGAATTTAGAATTTCCCGATACAATACATCGTCCGGAGAGGAAAAGGCTCCCTTCATCTCGTTATAGACCACGCCATTATAGGTGAGTTCTCCCGTCTCCTCATCCAGCTCATAGTGCCATCCCTCCTGGCGGAAGATAGCCTCCTTGCTGTAGATATTGGGATAGAAAACAGCGTCCAGATACACATGCATCAGATTCTGG
Organism: Acetatifactor sp.; assembly: GCA_022511425.1. Taxonomy (GTDB): domain Bacteria; phylum Bacillota; class Clostridia; order Lachnospirales; family Lachnospiraceae; genus Acetatifactor. The sequence continues at coordinate 10,469 of JAFLRO010000030.1, read as the reverse complement.
AAGTCCTTGTCGTTACAGCTTGCTACCGGATATAGGGTCTTGTCCGGATAAGTAATCGCATTCAAAAATGTGTTTAGAGAGCCCTTTACCAACTCCACAAAAGGATCCTTCACCGGAAACTCTCTGGAACCGCAGAGTACGGAATGCTCCAGAATATGAGCTACACCGGTGGAATCCTTGGGTGTCGTACGAAATCCGATGTAAAATACCTTGTTGTCGTCATCGTTGGAAAGCAATGCCACCCGGGCGCCTGTCTTTTTATGCCGCACCAGATAGCTTACACTTTTAATGTCCGGGATCTCCCTCTTCTCCAATACTTGATAAGCTGAAAGTTCTTCTACTTTTTTCATCTCTTTTCCCTTTCTACTATTTATATTAATTAAAATTTCTATTCACAGCCAGTTTCAGGCATCGTGTGGCGGGCATGCCCAGATACACAATTTAACGGTGACACTGTCAATTATACGGATGTCAATGCAAGTTTGCTCACTGACAGCTCCTGGATCACCATTCCCTGTCTTTCCTTCTCCTCAGGCGGAATTCCAACAAGCTCGTCCATGGTGAGCTGTTTTGTAACATATTGCCTTTTTACCTTTCCGAAAAGACTTTTTTTCTCCTCAATCACACTGACTTTCACCCGGGCTTTTATGCGTTTATAAAGTTTTACAACAAAGCTCTCCGGTCCAAGATAATACAAATGGGTCTCAAGGGTATCCTCAGGATCCGCTTCCGGCAGAATATAGCGTTCCACAATCAGTCTGAATTTAAACAGCAGATCATCGTCGTCAAGCAGTTCTTCAAAGGAGTACTTACAGCCCACATATACCCGGCTTACATCCTGCATACTGTATTTAAAATCTTCATAGACTGTCTTCTGCATATTCTATGTCCTCTATCCGGAAGCCGCTCATCCGCATGGCCTCCTGAATACTCTTAAGAGAAATCCCTGTCTCCTGAGCCAGTTCCTGTGGTGTCACCTTTCTGTGAAGTTCCTCCGCCAGCTCCCTGGCTTTTTCGGCTATCCTGTTTACCTGTTGCGCCACCTTCTGATCCGTCTTCTCATTGGCATTATTCTCCTGGATATAATCCTCCATGGCATCCATAACCAGCTTCATCAACATCCCCGGCGCCTCCTCAGGATTCTCCAGACTGCCCAGCATTCCGGCACCCAGGGCCAAGGCCACATTTCCTTCGCCGATCAGGTCCTCCAGGAGAACGCCCTGCCCTGCGTAAAGCCTTGCTACATCCGCCACATCTTTCAGATACACCTCCACCAGACTCTTCTGCGCCTGACGCTCCCCGGCCATGGCAGACAGGGTCATGGCTTCAATCTCTCCTTTAGAATAAGTAGGCAGACCCTTCAGTTCGTCGAGATAATCCTGAAGGTAATCCCTCTCCTTTTCAGACAGATAATCGTCTAAATTCACGGGCTGGCCGATACCAACCTTGTGTTTTACCAGATAGTCAAACACCAGCTGTATCTGGTCGTTATCCATCTGCAGGGGAGCAAAAGCTTCCCTTACCTGTTCCTCGCTGACACAGTTTCCCTGTTCCTTTGCAAGCTCCTTTACCTTCTCAAGAGTCTGGGCAAATATCACTTCTCGATTCATTGCGTCTCTCTCATTCTAAAACATTAATTTATATCACATTTCAATTCCACAAACAGGAATATACATTTTCACTAACTATTTCACATGAACGTGCGTAAACAGATGATTCTGGCAGTATTCATAATTTCCGTTGCACTTAGAGCAGAATCTAAACTCCAAATCGGGATCATCCTGATCAGTCTGGCCGCAGACAGCACATTTATGTTTGGTCACCCTGGGGTTTCTCCGGATATCCTGCCGAAACTCTGCCCGTCTTTTGATTTGTTTAGGGTTTAAATGCATATGGCTTCTGGTACGCAGGAAAAAGATCAGGAAGTTTAACAGGGAAGCTCCGATAGCAGCAACCCTGAACCACAAGCCCATACTGATAGATGAAATCATGTCGATCACCAGCATCACTCCATAGATAATCCCTATCCATTTCACCTTGACCGGTATCACAAACATCAGGAGTATCTGATTTTCAGGAAAGGTAAACGCATAAGCCAAAAAGATTGACATATTTACATAATAGGTACTAAAAAAAAGTGCGCCCCAGCGAAACAGGACAGCGGCAGACAGGGGATCTATTTCAGGAAATAACAGATAATAGATACCCATGGTAACAAATGAGCCCACTATAGTCAGCAGAATACCGGTAAAAATATATACATTATACCGCCATACACCCCAAACTCTCTCCAGTTGAGTACCCAGACTCCAGTAAAAGTACAGCATAATAATCGTAAAAATACCAAAAGAACTGGGCGGAGCAATCAGCCATGTCACCAGTCTCCAGACTTGTCCGTGGAGAATGGCATAAGCATCCAGAGTCAGATAAGCCATGATTGTCGGTGCCAGCCAAGTCAGAATATATCCGGCTACATAGCACATGATCAGTATCAGCGTCAGATTCGATATGGCATATTTTCCAAATTTCTTTTCCCATTTACTCATAGAGCTGTCTTCCTTTCATACATGATGGTGACCATTCAGCCAGACATACATAAGTTGGCGGAATTTATATATTTGTACAATCATTTCTGCTTGGCTGTACTGTTACTCATACTGTCCAATTTCCGAGAATACACATTGAACATAGCTATTTTAACATTGAGAACCTCATAAGTAAACCAAACATTTCCGATTTTATAGAAAAATCAATATTTTTATAAACTTTTCATAACCAAGTCATTTGCATTTTGACGACAGGTGTACTATAATAGCTAAGTGTGTCATAACATGTCAGCAGCTGTGCTTTTATGGGATTTTTTGGATAATCAGCTGCATGTTACAATTATTATTTTAACATATTTTCAATCAGGAAGGATGTTTTTACATGGAACTTTCCACCAAAACAGCAGCTCTGGGCATTGACATCGGCTCTACCACAGTCAAGATTGCAATCCTGGATCAGGACCACAATATCCTGTTCTCGGATTACGAGCGCCATTATGCCAATATCCGTGAGACTCTGTCTGCTCTTTTACAAAAGGCATACAGTCAGCTGGGAAATATGACGCTGCATCCCATGATTACGGGCTCCGGCGGACTGACCCTGGCCAATCACCTGGGGGTGCCTTTCACCCAGGAAGTGATTGCGGTTGCAACCTCTCTTAAAGAGTTGGCGCCCAAGACTGATGTTGCAATTGAGCTGGGCGGTGAGGACGCAAAAATCATATACTTTGAGGGCGGTAACGTGGAGCAGCGGATGAACGGCATCTGCGCCGGCGGCACGGGCTCTTTTATCGACCAGATGGCCTCCTTGATCCAGACAGATGCGGCTGGATTAAATGAATATGCCAAAAATTATAAGTCGCTCTATGCCATCGCCGCTCGCTGCGGTGTATTCGCAAAGACTGATATACAGCCCCTGATCAATGAAGGCGCTACCAAAGAGGATCTGTCTGCCTCCATTTTCCAGGCAGTAGTGAACCAGACCATCTCAGGCCTGGCATGCGGAAAGCCTATTCGCGGGCATGTAGCTTTCCTTGGCGGGCCCCTGCATTTTTTATCCGAACTTAAGACTGCATTTATCCGTACTTTGAAACTGGATGATGAGCATATCATCGACACGGACAACTCCCACCTGTTTGCAGCCATCGGATCCGCTCTGAACGTAAAGGGGGATGTGGCCTATTCCATGGAGGAAATGGTGAACAAGCTCTCCTCTGAGATAAAAATGGAGTTTGAGGTGGAGCGTATGGAGCCCCTTTTTGAGAATGAAGAGGCATATGCAGAATTTCGCGCACGTCACAGACAGCACCACGTTGCCACCGGGAATCTGGAAACCTATCAAGGAAACGCGTTCCTTGGTATTGATGCCGGCAGTACCACCACCAAGATTGCACTGGTGGGCGAGGACGGTTCCCTGCTCTATTCCTTTTACAGCAGCAATGACGGCAGTCCTCTGAACACTGCTATCGGCGCCTTAAAGGAAATTTATGAACAACTGCCAAAGGATGTGCACATAGTCCGCTCCTGTTCTACCGGCTATGGCGAAGCACTGATGAAGGCCGCTTTTCTGCTGGATGACGGCGAAGTGGAAACTGTAGCCCACTATCAGGCAGCTGCCTTTTTCAACCCCGATGTGGACTGTATTCTGGACATTGGCGGCCAGGACATGAAATGTATCAAAATCAAAAACCAGACTGTGGACAGCGTACAGCTGAACGAAGCCTGCTCCTCGGGCTGCGGTTCCTTTATTGAGACATTTGCCAGATCTTTAAACTATACTGTACAAGACTTTGCGCAGGCAGCGCTCTTTGCAGAGCATCCCATTGATTTGGGCACCCGCTGTACAGTTTTTATGAATTCCAAAGTGAAACAAGCACAGAAGGAAGGCGCCAGTGTAGCTGATATTTCCGCAGGCCTTGCCTACTCTGTCATCAAAAATGCGCTGTTCAAGGTAATCAAGGTCTCCGATGCTTCAGAGTTAGGCCGGAATATCGTTGTTCAGGGCGGAACCTTCTATAATGATGCAGTACTGCGAAGCTTTGAGAAAATTGCCGGCTGCGAAGCCATCCGACCTGACATTGCAGGTATCATGGGCGCTTTCGGAGCAGCGCTTATCGCCAGGGAGCATTACGAAGCAGGCTACGAAAGTTCTATGCTCTCTTACGAGAAGCTATGTGCTCTAAAATTTGAGACCAGCATGGCAAAGTGCAAGGGCTGCACAAACAGCTGCCGTCTCACTATCAACAAATTTTCCGGCGGTCGGCAGTTTATCTCCGGCAACCGCTGCGAGCGGGGTATCGGCGGACAGAAGAACCCCAATAATATGCCCAACTTATTTGAGTACAAGCTGGAAAGACTGTTCTCCTACCCTGCTCTGGAACCGGATCAGGCTCCCAGAGGAACAGTGGGTATTCCCAGAGTGTTGAATATGTATGAGAACTACCCCTTTTGGCATGTATTCTTTACAAGGCTGGGATACCGGGTGGTGCTCTCTCCCAGCTCCAACCGAAAAATTTACGAATTGGGCATCGAATCCATCCCCAGCGAGTCCGAGTGTTACCCTGCCAAACTGGCGCATGGGCATGTGGAATGGCTGATCAAGCAAGGAGTGGATTTTGTATTCTACCCTGCACTGTTCTATGAGAGAAACGAAGTACCCGAGACGAATAACCACTACAACTGCCCCATCGTCACTTCCTACTCAGAAAATATTAAGAACAATATGGAGGAAATCAGCAGCGGTCAAATGCGGCTTCGCAATCCCTTCATGTCCTTCCGCGATCTTGGCACAGTGACTCAAGCCTTGGAAAAGGAATTTCAGGAAATTCCACCTGCCGAGGTACGTGAGGCGGCAGCAGCGGGATGGGAAGAATTAAATAACGTCCATTTGGATGTTCAGAAAAAGGGCGAGGAAGTTCTGGAATACCTAAAAACCTCCGGCAGACGGGGGATTGTGCTGGCAGGTCGGCCCTATCACATCGACCCGGAGATCAACCACGGTATCCCTGAACTAATCACTTCCTTTGATCTGGCGGTGCTGACGGAAGATTCCATCTCCCATTTGGGCAAGCCGGAACGGCCACTGATAGTTTCGGATCAATGGATGTACCATTCCAGGCTCTATGCTGCGGCCAGCTATGTGAAGACTGTGGAGAATCTGGATCTGATCCAGCTGAACTCCTTTGGATGCGGACTGGATGCCGTAACTACGGATCAGGTAAACGATATCCTCTCCGGTTCGGACAAGATATATACTTGTTTAAAAATTGATGAAGTGAACAATCTAGGCGCCGCCAGGATCCGTGTGCGCTCACTGCTCTCCGCAATCAAGGTCCGGGAACGGATGCACAAGGAGCGCACAGTGCGCTCTGCGGCCATCGAGAAGGTACCCTTTACTGAGGATATGCGAAATAATTATACGATCATCTGCCCTCAGATGTCACCCATCCACTTTGAGATTCTAGAGCCCGCCTTCAATTCCTGCGGTTACAATTTCGTGGTGCTGGACAACGACAATAAGCACTCCGTTGATGTGGGGCTGAAATATGTAAATAATGACGCATGTTATCCTTCCTTGCTGGTGGTAGGCCAGATTATGGAGGCTCTTTTGTCCGGTAAGTATGATCTGAACAAGACTGCCATCATTATGACACAGACCGGTGGCGGCTGCCGTGCCACCAACTATGTAGGATTTATTCGCAGGGCGCTGAAAAAAGCGGATATGGCTCAGATTCCCGTAATTTCCCTGAACCTGGGCGGCATTGAGACAAACCCCGGCTTCCATCTGAATGCGAAGCTGATGATGCGGGCTGCTGTGGGCGCAGAATTCGGTGATATTTTCATGAGGTGTATTTACAGAATGCGCCCCTATGAGGCAGTGCCGGGCAGTGTGGATGCCCTTCACCGGAAATGGCTGGAGGAGGTCAGGAAGTTTGTGTCCGCCAAGAGCATCAACCTGCATAAATTTAATAAAATGTGCCGTCAGATCATTCGGGAGTTTGACGAGATCCCTCTGCTGGATGTGAAGAAACCCAGGGTCGGTGTTGTAGGCGAGATTCTTGTGAAGTTCTCTCCCGCCGGAAACAATCACCTGGTAGAACTTTTGGAATCCGAGGGTGCGGAAGCCGTAGTTCCCGATCTGATCGACTTTATGTTGTACTGCTTCTACAATCAAATTTATAAAGCAGAGCATCTGGGTATGAGTAAAAAGGCTGCACGCCTCTCCAACCTGGGCATCTGGGCCATTGAGCACGTGCTTCGCGCCACAGCGGTAAAAGAATTTAAAAAGAGCAAACACTTTACTCCGCCCACTCCCATTCGGGAAATCGTGTCCTTTGCGGAACCCATTGTCTCCATCGGCAACCAGACCGGCGAGGGATGGTTCCTGACCGGTGAAATGGTTGAATTGATCCACGACGGCGTGCCCAATATCGTGTGCACCCAGCCCTTCGGTTGCCTGCCCAACCATGTGGTAGGCAAGGGTGTGATCAAGGCTCTGCGGAAAGCTTATCCAAGCTCCAATATTGTAGCCATCGACTACGATCCCGGCGCAAGCGAAGTGAACCAGTTGAATAGAATTAAGCTGATGCTGTCTACGGCACAGAAAAACGTAGTATAGCAAACAGTTCAGCCAGACACAGTAAACGGCGGGAAATCGTGATTGCACGAATTTCACGCCGTTTGCTGTGCCTAAGGGATCGCCATCACCTCAATTTACTGTTGGGATTCATTCAATCTTTTTAATAACTCCAGGAAATCCTCACGGTTCCTTACCAAATCAAAAGGACTTTCATTTGTCCTCATCAACAGGTTCTGTCTCTCTGACATCTCAGTGTTTTTTCCAAAAGAATTGGGATTCCAGACACAGTCAAATGCACAATCAATATCAATACTAATCTTTCGTAATAATTGGCTTGCCATCTTTGTCGAAGCATTTCTTAGATGGCATCATATTTTTTTCTATCAATTCTAATAATGGTATTATCAACATAGTAAGAAGGGGCCAAAAACTAACCGAATGCCTGGGATGTGCTTCCCAAAAAATATAAAATATAATTGCCCCTCCCCAATAAATTGCTAAAGTAAGCATATATGGCGCTTTGTTTAATAGCACAATAAAAATCCCCAATACAAGCATTCCTAATATCACAATCCGATACGCCTGCATATACGCTTGAAAATACTTTGCCTCTTTCCCCACCAGAAAATCATAACACCTTGTTTCTTTCGTAACATACCTAACATATTGATCATATCCACTCGTACCTATAGACCAAACTATTCTTTCCTTAGAAAGCGCAAGAGATATGTTCCCAAGAACTCCATTTTGTATCAATCGTGCTACCCACATCTTTCGATTATTTTTTACTTTCTCGGAATGTGATGAAAAACTTTTGGTAAAATAAACATCTTCGTTATTGTATGTTCCAGGATAGCGACTTCCCATCATAAAATAGTGCTCTATTGTTACAGCAGAATCGGTTGTGTCGAAACTGACATGCTTTGAATATACACTTGCCCAAATAGTTAAAAAAATCAAAAATCCAAATGATACCCCCATTACATACTCAAATAAAAATTTCCATTTACCTTTTATAAAACCGCAAACAAAAACTGCAAGCGGTAGAAAAAGGCTCGTAACCCTTAACTGAAAAGCCATCCCCAATACAATTCCAGCAAATAGAAACGCTATTCTACTTTTCCACCTTACTTCAGACTGATATCCTCTCAAAATGAGATATGTACCGCATAACAAAAAAATCAGAGATAATGTATCTGTATAGTAATATGGCGCGTATGCATAGAAAACCGGATTAGTCAATAAGATAAACATAGTGACTGCAGTCACTTTAAAAGATGTAATTCTTCTCAATATTTTGTAAACAACGATATAGGAACCAGACAACATAACGACATTAAATATCTCGCCTAATAGAATATAATCTTTCACTCCAATTGCTGTGCCAAATCTAAATAGCCAATAAATAATAACGGTTAAAGGTATATTATTGGTATAAAAACCAAAATAAGACTCATTGGTTATTCTAATGCTATCCGATCTAAGCATAGTAATACATTCTTCATAAATATGGGACAAGTCTACATCTGGTGTGATACGCATGCAAAACACAATATATAACTGAATCGATATAGTCAAAATCAATGCTACTTTTATAATATATTGCAATGAAACATCTGATAATTTAGTAAACAGATAAACTATCCCCACAAGAATACTACTATAAAGGACAACCAGCAAATAAGTCCACCGCCAGCTCACATCTCCGTAACTCCATGGTTCCATAAAAGCGGAATACGATAAATATGCGACACACAATAACAAAACAAAATATATTCCCTGTTCAAACCTATATTTAAACGAGTTCTGCATTTATACGCTCCACCTTTCTGCCAAAGGCACCGATTGTATTATGAAACCCCTGAATTGGCGTTCACTATCTTGTCTATTATCCTTCTGATTTTATTTTCTTATATGGCTGACACACTACAAAACACATGGATGTGAGTGGCAGAGCTATATAACGGCGACCTCACATTTATGTATAATGTCAGTCATCTGTCGGTTCCTTTGTCAAGTATCCTTTTTTACTTTACATTTAAAAACTTTTTAAGTTTAAGTAACCCACGAATTGGCATAGGAAAAGAATCAAATGGGGATGTAATAATGATACTCTCTATTTGAGATTGGTTCAGGATCATACTGTCAAAGACAATTGCGACTTCATCTATGGTTTGTGTTTCACAAAGTAGACTTTTTGAAACACATCATTTATAATATAAAAGGTTGGATTTTTACGATGATTACGTTATAGATATGGCAAATGAAGTCTGTTTCACATTGTCTACATTTCGGAACAATTTTTCTCAATTATCTTCTGTCGCTCCATACATCTGCGATAAAAAGTGGTATGATTCATCTGCAAAGCCCTTGCAGCCTTGCGTATCGATATTTCCCCTTTACCCCACAGCTGATAATACTTCTCAAACTCGTCCGGCAATTCTTTTCCCTTACGTCCAAACTTCACACCTTTTTGTTTGGCGGCAGCAATCCCTTCCGCCTGTCGTTGTTTAATAAAGGCTCTCTCCGTCTCTGCCACATACGCAAGAATCTGTAGCACTAAGTCTGAAATAAATACTCCGGTCAAATCCTCATGAAAGGAATTTGTATCGAGAAGCGGCATATCGATCACCTGAATGTCCGCACCGATCTCCTTTGTAATCTTCCGCCACTGCTCCAGAATCTCTCCATAGTTTCTGCCCAATCGGTCAATGCTTTTAATAATGATTACATCACCTTTTTTCAGCTTCTTTAATAACTTCATATATTGCGGCCTTGAGAAATCCTGTCCTGACATTTTATCCAAGTATATCTTTTCTTTTGTAATCTGCTGTTCCTGCATGGCAAGAAGCTGCCTTTCCGGATTCTGGTCTTTTGCTGAAACCCGAATGTACCCATAGCGCTCCATATCTGTCTGCCTCCTTTATAATCATGTTCTTCCATTATAAAAGCAGACAAGGAAACAAACTTCTTTCCGTTCCTCCTAATGCAAATAATATGTACTTAAAATAAGTCCACTTTGAGCATTATAACACATAATGTACTTAAAATATACTTAAATTAAGTTTGAAAAGAAGGGAAATTTTTATGGAAAAAGATAAACACTTGGGATTACGAATTGATTCTGATACACATGAAAAATTAAAGAGTCTTGCAGAATTTGATGGCCGCTCTATTAACGGGGAAGTACTGTACCTGATTCGTCAAGCGATACTGCAGCATGAGCAGAAACATGGAAAGTTATGATTTTACGGGATGAATATATTAAGAAACTGCTTGCGTCCCGTAAGTAGATATGGTATATTAGAGACAGAAAAGGAGCAACCGCCCACAAAGTGGTTGAC
>JAFLRO010000003.1:72616-74415 GCA_022511425.1 Acetatifactor sp. | reverse complement strand
CAAATACTGCTATGTACTTATCATTAATTAAATCTTTTCCAATAATACTTTTTAAGGCAGTGCTAACTCTAAACTGTAGTTGTTTCTGATTTGACAACTCCATTCTTTATCATCTCCTTCAGAGCAATTCCAATTTGCTCTGCAAATAAAGGTGGAACTGCATTGCCGACTTGCGTACATCGAGGCACCTCTACTTTCCTTAATTGTCCACCTGTTGTATACTTTCCCTTAAATTCAAAATCATCTGGAAAACTTTGTATGCGAGCCGACTCGCGTACAGTTAATATTCGAGGTTCACAATAATGGACAAAATCATCCGGATGTGCCGTCACTGTTGGGGCTGCTTTTTTTTCGTCCAATACTGTTACTCCACGCTTTCTTAAGTTTTCTATCAAATTATCTTTTGGTGTTACTCGTTTCAACTTAGGGCATTTTAGCAACATTTCTCTATTCAAATTAATAGTTTCTTCTGAATGCTTGGCAAATCTATGACTGTCTGCAACCTTACCTTCCACATTTCCTGTATTTTCCCTCATCAACTTCTGATAGTTGCTTTGTATTTTACCATAAATACCCGATTCATAGTTTTTAAAATCAGGTGTCGGCATTGTCCCGTTTTCTTTTAATAAATCTCCAATTGCCTCGCTAACAGAAACATGTTCATTTAATCCCTTCTGTCGTAAGAAGTTCTTTTTGTTACTATAAAGCAGTTCAAAAAAGTCATGTGGATTTCCCTGCAAGACACCAATCATAATAAATCTATTCCTCTTTTGCGGAACTCCGAATTCAGATATGTCTATCATTTTACCTTCTACGGAATATCCCAATTTTTCTAATTTATCTTTTAATATTTTCGAATAAGGTACTCCTTTTTTATCATCTCCATCTTTAAAGCCAATAGTAAATCCTTGAACATTTTCAAATATTAACATTTGAGGTTGCACAATACTAATAAATTCAATATAAGATTCGCTCAATTTATTCCTAATATCATTCTTTTTTCTTTGCCCAGCCATCGAGAATCCCTGACACGGAGGTCCTCCTACTACTAAACTAACTTTTCCTGAAAGTTTCTCCAATTCTTCCCTATATTTTGTAATTATTTCATTAATATCATGCTCTGTCTGCGGTAGCCATTCATTCCAGCAAAAATGTTTTTCTTTGTCAACCAAATTATATTTCAAAGTTGTAAATGCATCTTTGCTTTTTTCAATAGCAAACAGGCCTTCCCAACCTGCATTATGCAATCCTAAGGAAAGGCCTCCACAACCAGCAAATATGTCAATATAACTAAACTGCTTCATCTCAAGTACCTACTTTCATTATTGTAAAAAACCAACATATTGCGGATACAAACACATATTAGAATAAATAACTATAGGAAACTTTAGCAGAGTTGATGTTATCATGATGCATTGCCATTTACCAGAATCAATCATATTCATTTGCTTAATATATGGAATTAACCATTTTTGATCTTTTTTAAAGTCGCTTAAAAATAACAGCAGTTCTTCATTCTCTAAACAAATTTTTTCAATTATATTTACTTGAATTGGTTTGGTTTTTTGACACTTTTTAGAATATTCTATCAATTCATTGTAATTATGAACTCTAGAAGTCATATATGCGTACATTGTGGTCACTCCTTTATGATTTACATATAATATATTCTGTCCATAATTACATAATTCTTTCTTTTAATTGCATATATTATATCATATTTACAGTATAATTGACAATAACCATTTATCTTTTATAGTTATTTATATTTATCTTTTATAGTTATTTATATTTATCTT
>JAFLRO010000003.1:0-72516 GCA_022511425.1 Acetatifactor sp. | reverse complement strand
TATTTATATTTATCTTTTATAGTTATTTATATTTATCTTTTATAGTTATTTATATGACAGAGACAGAATATCGGAAGCCGCATAAATGGGTAGCCTCCAGACGGATCCCCTATGATAATGTGGATTATATTTACGGAAAAAACAAAGCGCCACTTGATTTCATAAGCGCCCTTCGCTTCTAGGTCGAAGAGCAGGAACGATTTAATGGATGGACTGAAGCAGAACGTCAGGGATACTTAGGTAGCACACACAGTGAATACCACTCGGATAAATACATGTCTGTCTTGCTTGTAGGCACCAATGATTTCCTACTTGACCCAGATAAAGAATTGCCTTTTCAATAGCATTATAACATGGGATTACATTAATCGCATATGCAGTAAAATCGACGGTAATTATGGCCGCCAATAAAAGATAATAAAAATCACACATTTTACTTGACAAACTCTTCTTTGATCGACATGAGAAAGTATTGCGAACCATATATTTAACTTTATTAAAGCTCCACATCATCAGTCATCATTTCCTGTTCAAATATCGTCTCTTCCACCACGCGGATACATTTTTCGGGATCCTTCGTAATCTCATTTCCCCAGAATCGAATCACTGTCCATCCCAAAAACAGAAGCTTTTTGTTAACCTCATCATCCCGCATACGATTTCTTGAAATTTTACTGATCCAATATTCACCGTTCTTCCCACGTTCAAGTTGAGGTTTTAAAACTTCCCAATCTTTTCCATGAAAAAATTCACCATCACAGAATATTGCTATTTTGTACTTTAACAATGCAATATCTGGTTTACCCGGCAATTCATTGTAATTTTTTCTATAACGATAGCCCTTTGCCCAAATCGCCTTCCGCAAAACCACTTCTATGGAAGTATCCTTACTATGAATATTCTGCATAGCTTTATGCCGCTGTTCTTTAGTAAGATTGTCCAACAATATCACCGCCATCCATATTTCACCTTTTCAATCTTTTGGAGAAAATCCAACATGTCTTTTTCTATTTGTCTCCATTCGTCATTGAGATTTATTGTTTTAACAATAATCGGTGAGCCCTGAATAGGAAACACTTTACCTTTGTTGAGATCATTATTCACCATTGGATAAAGCAAAGCCCCTACTTTTTTCCCTTCGAATTTACTATCCAGAATATAACCTCTAAGTTGATTAAGGTGACTAGCTCTGATATTTTCTTCCTCAGATTCCATATATGCCTTGACAAAGGTTTTTCTGTAGTACTTTGCATCAAATATCATCTGAAGCTGTGTTTTCTTATTCTCAATTACAATATCTGTACGACGATCACCAGGATTTATATCTACATCAAAAGCTCCACCCCAAATATCATTAGCATTTTCCTCGATTTGCCAGTTTATTTTTGGAGCATGAACTCGGTATGTAGATCTTTCTAAATGCATAGCATAGAAATTTAATATAAAGAGCTCAAACACCTTATGCATCTGTTGTTCACGGAAAAAGTCCTTAAATGTATTATGTCCCTCTTCTTCATTAACAACCGTTTCATCATATAGCATGACGGCAACATTGGTTAGAAGTTTATAAATCACATTATTGCGATTAAAAAGTAGTTTTTGCCGGTTCTCCTTCGTAGGAGGCTTACTTTCAATCCCAACAAAGAACATCGCTTGTTTCTTTAATTCTTTTTTCGTAAGCATACTCACATTGGGATTTCGGAGCAAAGAATCAATTGTATATTTCAATATTTGATTAAAAATATCATTAGTTGAATACTCATCATATATACAAGCAAGTTTCTTTCTCTGCATCATCATCCCATTGATACTATCCTGAACAGAAATCTTTCCTCGCAATGTTGACAATTCCTCTGTCTGCTCAACATATGATCGGTGGAAACCTGATCTAATTAACCTACCAATACCATAGGCAAACACTCTGGCCAAAAGATCATATGCATCATCATATTCATCATCAGCAACTTTTATATCATCCATTATTGCTAGAACATTCCATGCGTAGCAAAGCATAAAAAATAAGTTTTTTATAGGAATAGGATTTTTCTTCTTATCCATTTTTATTCCTCTGTATCCGTCTTAATATCCTTCTTGAGCGCCTTTCGACAATCATCTGCTTTATGTTTATCATCCCACCAGTATTCATCCAACAGAGGAGAGATTTCATAATCTATAATCGTATTATACCAATCATCATCAGTTTGACCCTCTACTGGCGGCACGCAGAAGTAGCTATGTCCAATACAGAATCCTTTGCCTAGTCCAGATGTAGTCTCATCTGCAATCTTATTATTAAGCTCACTAAGTCTATCAACAACCGCATCTACTACTCCAGCAACCTTCAAGTATTTAAGCAAATGTTTCTTAAACTTCGGTTTTGGAAATGCAGGTTCAATTTCATAAAAGCAAAAACGTCTCCTAAGTGCATAGTCCATCATAGCTAAGCTTCTGTCTGCAGTATTCATCATCCCAATAATATAAAGGTTCTTTGGAACTCCAAAGGTCTCATCCCTATATGCAAGTTTTACCTTGTCTTCTCTTTTATCTGCTTCAATTAAAACCATAAGCTCACCAAAAATTTTACTCAGGTTACCTCGATTTATTTCATCAATAATAAAGAAATACTTGCTGTCAGGATTTGTGTCTCTCTCCGCTCTCTTGCAAAAATTATAAAATACACCTGTCTTCAATTCAAATCCTTCATCTGTAGGCTTATATCCCATGATAAAATCTTCATAGCTATAACTCTGGTGAAATTGAATAGATTCAATATGAGAATCATCCTTCTTACCCATGATGGAATATGCAAATCTCTTTGCCAGAAAAGTTTTTCCAACACCAGGAGCGCCTTGAAGAATTATGTTCTTTTTATATAAAAGAATTTTGAAAAGCTTATCATACTCCGCTTCATCCATAAAGATGTCATCTAGGAACATCTCCTTATTGTATATGTCAATTTCCTTTTTATGCTCAGGTTCCTCCATAATGTTTTCGTCAAGAAAACGCTCATACCATATAAGACCAGTCTTAAGAAAACCATTTGCACATGCCTTGTTAACACCATCAAAATCCTGATGTGCCCTGATAATGTTCTTAACATCACAAAAGATATCTATATTTGTAATTTCAAATATAGATTGAAGATCCGGATATTCTATAATATCCATCATAGAGCAAACCTTTCGCAAGGCACTGCAATTATTACTGATCATGCTAGGTGTACACAGGATACCTTTTGCACTTGTTTGTTTTGCCATCCACTCTCTAAAAAATTTCTCTATTTCTTCCGAAGTTTTATCGTTTAACTCTATGCCATTAATTGATGCCGCGGTTCTATATTTATCATCTTTAGAAATGCAATTCATGTCAATATTGTAAATCTTTAGATTTCGCAATCTGCTCTCATATGCTGAGAGCACTTCTGGTGCGATAACTATTTTTTTAGCGCCGCCTGTTGTATCATCAGCCTCTGCCAAAAATCCCCATCTAAGCAGAATCATAATCGGCTTGCAATCGGTATATTTGTTTGCTTCTTCACCCAGTTCCAAGGTTCCATTACTGCGCATCTCCTTAAGTTCCTCTAGTGTATCTGTGTAATTTGCCCCCAAATCCTCAAGTTTCCACAACAAGAACGCAAACTCTTTGTATGTAAGATATCCAATATCTAAAATTGCTCTGATATATAATGAGGGTGGCTCAACATCCGAATTGCTGTCTGGACATCCATAGTTATTTCTTCCAAATTTTACCGTCTCAAGCGCATCCATCAAAACCGCTTGAATTTCTGTCGTATCACCAGACTTAATTGCTTCGTACATTTTTTTGCCCGACTCTGTAATTCGACGTTTTGACTGTGGATTGTGGATATTTTCCCATATTGTAAAACCAAAATATGAAGTTATCTGCGCCTTTTTAGTGTATGAAGAAGCGTACTGATCATCCCCTATCATATCTCTAAGTTTTGACTTATACTTATCATTTTCAAGCCAATCACTAGCTTCATAATATATCTGAAGCACAGATTCTATTTCATTTAGCAAGGCACTGTTTTTAGGCATAACTATTTTTCCCATACCAACATCCTCTCCTATAATTGTTTCAACAATGCGCCCATAATCTCTTTAACCAGCTTGGGGGGAATTCCTTCTCCGAACACTTTACGTATAAAGCTATCGTTTGCCCAGTCTGGTATAGGCCAGTCTAAAGGCAATGACATAATAATAAGCAATTCATATATTGTAAGCACTCTTGGGTCGGAATACAATTCTTCTCCCTCGACGCTTTTGTATGGATGACCAGGATGAACACATGCCAAGGACGATATAACTCCGTTATTCTGGGTTATTGTTCTACATGGCATATCCCATTTTAGACGTCTATAATGATTATGATGAGCCTTCACCGGTGTGCCATCCTCTTTTTGAGGATAGCATCTTTCGTTATAAATAGCTGATTTTCCCGACGGTGTGTGCATCATCCATTCTACTTGCTTCCAAGAATGAGCAGGCGGATAATGCCATTTAGAAACTGCCAATCCTGCCTCTTTCTTTTTTTCGTAATTAGGAAATTTCTCTAGCGTAAACTCTAAACCTTCACGTAGGTAAGGATCTAATGAAGGAAGATTCTCAATAGCATCTCTTAATGTAATTTCTGGTTTTTTTTCTGGGAACTCCCAAATATATGGCTGATCCTTCCTGACAAGCAAGAATATATTGCGTTCTCTGAGCTGGGGCACCCCATAATCCTTTGCCATTATCAGAGTCTGCTCGTTAAACCTATATTCCTCTCCCAGTTCACGCTTTATATACTCAGGAATTAGCACCACTTCATTTCCACACAATATTTTTGTAGTCAACTGCTTGGGAACATTTTCCAAAAGGACAAACCTAGGGTTGATCCTCTTTATTGCATCAATTGCATATGAAATAAGCTGATTTCTTGGGTCGAATTCCAATCTTAATCCAGCTTCACTCATTCCCTGACATGGCGGAGTTGCGATAATAAAGTCTACATTCTTTTCAATTGCCTCGTTAATAACATTTGTCCTGACGACATCATCTGTGATATCACCGCAAACCATGTGTGTTTTTGGATACACATCTTGATAAAACCGTGCACGCTCAACTTCAATCTCATTAGCAATCAATATGTCAACCCCTATGCTCTCCATGTATGCTTCTGCAATCCCTACATTTGCAAACAAAGAGAGACCTTTTAACTTCGGCATCGCCACGTCACTCCTAGAGTAAATTTTTGAACACCTTTTTCACAAAAAGCGGCGGTATTCCTTCTCCGATAATTCTTCTGAGAAAAGCTTCCGGAGCCGTCTTTGGAACAGGCCAATCTTTAGGGAGGCTCATTATTATCATCAATTCATACAACGTCAATGTTCTTGCATCGGAATACAATATTTCGCCATTTTCAGTTGTATATTCTCTTCCTGGATGCACATTGTTCTGTGACGATATTTTTCTATTATCCATCGTTACGGTGTAAGCAGCGGTATCCCAATTTTGTCGCTTGTATGTATTGTGATATCCTTTTACAGCTTCACCATTTTTCTTTACAGGAAAGTACACCGGATTATCATAAGCTGTGCAGCCAGTAGGTGTATGTTGCATTGCCACCACTTGACGTTTCACATGACGTGGCGGAATATGCCAGTGAGATATTTCAAGCGCGGCTTTTCTACGCTCTTCGTAAAGTGGAAACATGGCTTTTCTTTCCTCTTCAGAAATGTCATTAACAAATGGGTCCAGCATTGGCAAATCACCTATTGCATCTCTCATCGTTACAATCTTTTTATCCTTTTCCGGCAAAACCCATTCCTTCCGCTGATCTTTTCTACTTAAAAGCAGTATTGCTCGTTCTCTTGTTTGTGGAACTGAATAGTCTTTTGTGTCTATTGTATACTTATTAATCACATATTTACCAGCAAGTCTACTTTGCACCAGTTCCGGAATAAGAACTTTTTTACCATCTACAGCTATCTCTGTGTTGTAAAACATGGGTACATTTTCTATAAACACATACTTCGGTTTTAGTTCTTCAATCATCTTTATAACAGGGCAAATTAGTCTATTTCTTTCATCATTTTCTTCTTGCAGCCCAGCTGTGCTCATTCCCTGACATGGCGGTGTAGCCATTAAGATTTCCACCTTATTTGCCTTACAAGCATCAACAATTTCAGCGAACACTTTATCATTTGTTATATCTCCGCAGATCATTTTTGACTTCGGATATATCTCTGAATACAGCTTTGCTCTTCTTTCAATCAACTCATTTGCCACCACAACATTAATGCCAATATTTTGTAAATAGGCTTCCGCAACACCAATATTAGCGAAAAGAGAAACAGCCTTCATTTTCAGCAACCTCCAATATTATTCTTGCGTTTTCTCAAACTCTAAATATAACTTAACTGCTTTCCTTAATTGAGAACGAACTGTCACTGAAAGATTTTTAAATTTATCAACGTGTTCCAATTCAAATAAATATATTTCTTCTGGACGGACTGGGTGTATACGGTCAGCTCTATTCAGTCTTGAAATAATATTGCCAATAACACGACTAGAATATGCTGTATTAGAGATTAACCATTGCTTGAAATCAGAAATATCCATTACTGTTCACCTTTTTGCGCCAATTGTTAAATACATCATTAACATACTACCACATTTTATCATTGGCGTCAATATATTGACGCCAATCAAATTAACCATCAAATTATCTTAACTCATTAATTGATCCTCGATCATGTATTGATATTTCGTGTCGTGAGCCACATTACTCAGACTCTATCATGTTGATAATATAGACGTAATACCTTATGGCTATTAAATATAATATATGTATATATGCGGAGTAGATTTAGTATTTTAGCACTTCAAGTCACAGTACTCTCACACCTCGTCCTGTTCTTCCAACCCCCAAATTGCTCTTTTCTCCACCAACCAATCCCGAACCTCCCGAACAAAATCTTCCCATCCGGGGTTTTCAGCTACAATATCCATAATATGGCTCAAGGTCCATTCCTCGCTCTGCCCCATTCTGTCCGTAAGTTCATCCAGCCACTCATGACTGTCTCTCACAGCTTTCAGTCTCTTCGCATGCCCCATAATTTCGTTTGAAGAATCCATTTGTATCAGCATGTCAAAAATATGCTTCTCCGGTGCGGTATTCTCGGGCAAATGAAACTGCCTGATCATGGAGACTGCCTGATTTACTTTCGCCTCATGATCCGCTTCTGTTCCAGACAACACCTTATTCACGGCTTTCTGTTTTTCTTCGTCTTCAATGTCCACATCCCCGTCTAAGACAAAAAGGATATTGTCATGCTTTTCCTGTCTCAGGATATAGCTGGCAGCTATAACATAAGCGTTGCTGGATGCGCCAAATTTTACGATCCTGGCAAATCTTAAAATGTTCAAATCCGCCGCAATTTTCTTGACGATGATCTCCGCCAGCAAATCCTCCACATATATCTGGATTGGCTTTTCTACCACATGACTCATCTTATAGACAATATCCGGAGTTATACAGCGGAGAACCATGGTTTTGTGCTCCGTCACATCCAGATATTTGACATCCACATATTCTATGAGGGCTGCCACCTCCAAAGAATGGGTGGTGAAAATAACCTGCAGGTTCTTCTTTTTCGCCACTTCGTGAATTACCTTTATGAGCTCCTTCAGCGCCGTGACATGCAGCAGCAGATCAATTTCGTCAATCAGAATAAGGGAGTAGTGATTCACGGAATAAAGCAGTCTCAGAATCTTTATCACCCTCTGCTCCCCTGCTCCCATACTTAAGGACGAGTAGGTAAGGTCATCGGCCGTGCGCACTCCCAGCATTTCCTTTTTGTCGGTCTTATGAATGGTCAAATTCTTATAATCTTTGTTGAGAATTTTAGCAGCCATCCGTGTGACCTTCAAAGCATCTTTATCGCCCAGGGAAGCCGTAGAATAATCAATGAAAGATGTCTGTTTCTCCCTTTCTATTTCCGGTATACAGGTATCTATACCCATGAAAAACACATCTCGCATAGGCCTGTTTGTGTATCTGGGCGACCACCTATCCTGATCCTTTTTATAAGTACGTGTAATTTCCCGTTGTTCGTTTTCATCAAAATATGTCACTTCCAGACTGCTGTTCTTCCAATCAGTATCCGGATTGGGCGTAAAGAAAAAACTGAATTTATAATTATTGCCATCTTCATGGGGCTTAAATGCACAGGCCAGTGCATGCAGGATCGTAGATTTCCCGCATCCATTGACCCCCATGATGGCTGTTAAGTTTTGCTCTATTGGGAGATCTAGGTTTTTCAGCCCCTTCAATGTATTGATATGGATATTTGTAAGCCTTAGCTTTGGAATAATAACTTTTTGAGACTCCGACTTTTCTTCTTTCTTCTCTTCGGTCTCAGGCGGCTCAGGCAATGTCTCGTCCTGATACTCTACTTCTTCCCACCCATCATTTTCTTCCCACTCATCATTTTCAAACCACCTATTACTTTCTTCCCATCCATAATTGACATGTACTACATAGTTCCTGACGGACTTTGCTACCACCTCCGCCACAAAAACGCTTCCGGCATCAGCTAGTTTCCGATACATGCTCCGCTTATTACTGCAAGTATTAAAATCATACCCTTCTATGCCTTTTGACCACGCGATTTCATTATGTGTGAACCTTCTGAGCCCAAGGGAATCCATCAGATACATTTCTCTCATGAATCCTCCTGTTAGCCGATCCGTCTTTTTTTCAGCCCCCCCATCCTTACATAGAAATCTCCTTGAATATACTGACTTCCTTCTATGGTACGAACATTTCTATACCATCTATCAACTGTTTCTGCAGCTTCAAGTTTTAGCTTCCGGTTTATGGAAGCGAGATAAGGATATTCAAAATAGAATTCCCGATTTTCGGGAAAATTTCTTATCCCTAAAAAGAACAAGCGCGTTCCATCCACAGGATATCCGGAACATTCATCCTCTGAAAAAGCATTATAAATAATACCATAACCGCTTCTAGTATAGTCTGTCAGGATTTTCTCTGCTATAACTCTGTTTCCGCCAGCTAAAAACCTAGCCGGTGCCTCCAATATAAAGAAATCGGGTTTCTTGGTATGAATAATATAATTGACAACACCATTATTTTGACTTCTTAAATATATCTGTTCATCTCCATATTTAACCCTTGGCTCTATAAGCAGCCGCGCCATAATAAGGTCTGCTTCAGGTAATTCCTTCGGGTCTATATCAGCGATATTCTTAAAATCAAATACCTGCGGATGCACAAGCGCATTATATATGTTTGCATCCTCCGCATCGTCACCGGCCGCATACACTACGTGAAAGCCAAATTTTTGAAATGCTATTGCACGGGCACCTAACCCCGGCGCCAAATCAATAATCCTCATTTGTCCAGACTCCCTTTATAGTTCACAAAACGTTCCTTTACAACTCACTCCCCCAACTTCCCCTTCAACTCCTCATACTCCTCCTGCATCTTCTTAAACGTCTCCTCATCCCCTGCCTCAGTATCCGGGTGATAAGTCTTGCACAGCGCCTTATACCGCTTCTCCAGCTTCTCTAGACTATCACACCCGGCAAAAAATCCCGTACCTGCGCCTTCCGGGGTCTGGGCTGCCAGCTTTACATTCATCTTCTGGATGTCCTCCTTCAGGCTGTCTAAGCGCTTGATCTGAGGAATCAGCTTCTCGAACTCCGGCACGGAAATTCGTTCCGGTAGGCTGTTCATTTTCTCTGAGAGATCTACAGCCTGATTCATGTACTGCCCAAGTAAAGAGCGCAGTACCTGGTTCTCGCTTTTCTGGATGATTCCCTGGGTCTGTGCCTGGAATTCCTCCGCCTCATAAAAGTGCTGGTTCAATTTGTCCATGTACTCCCTGCAGCGCAGAGCGGCTTCGTCCTCCGAACCGTCGATTTCTACCTCGCTGTGGCTGGCTGTGGTCTCCGCCAGGCTGGCCAGATAGCCCTCGTAGTCGGTGGTGGCCATCTTCATTTCCCGGCCCCACTCATTCCACTCAAGACCCATGGAAACTAACACTGTGCTGATACAGAAGAAAAGGGCCAGATACAGAACGGCTCCTGCGATCAAGTCGCTGACCGGGAACATTCCCAGGGCTGTGAACAGGTTAAGTCCCAATATGGCCTGGGTCTGCCGGTTGAGCGAATATAATGTTCCTCCCACCAGCAACAGGCATCCAAGCACCAGCAGCTTCAAGGCATGGGTCACAAAGAAGATAATGCAGGCATTTAGCCCCCTCAGGATGCTGTAGAACAGGCACACAAATCCCTTCAGTGCAGAATTCTCAATTCCGCCCAACTGCTCCTCATAGCACCTCTTGCATTTGCTATACAGGGCAGAGTAGCCGCTATAGAGCAGCTCGTATATCCCGCTCAGAATACCAATGATGAAAGAGGCTATCGCCATAATGATGCCGGAAGCAATAGTGAACATACAGACAATCAGCAAGGTAATAAGTCCGCAAATGACCAGCACAATTATGACAACAAACAAGGTACTGAGGACTTCGCTTGGATTTTGTATGATGGCGGAAATCAGCATGGCTGCCAGAAGTATTACCACAGATGCTATGGCAACCATGGTCTTTTCCAATGCCTTCGCCAGCATCTTCACCGCTACCGCAACCAGCAGGAGTGGAAGCGCTATCAGGGATAAAATATTAATCTTAATGACACCGAATACTTTTTTCATCTATCCTTCCCTCCTCATTCGAACACCGCGAACTCATATGTAATCTCGGTGATATGCTCGCCAAAGCTATCGACCGTGAAGGTCATGCGGTCCCCCGATCTGGTCTCATGGTAAATGGCATCGAAGTCAGCATAACTTGCACCGATCAGTACACAGCCCGCAAGACTGTCGGGCGTTCCGTAGAGCCCATCCTTGGCGTGCAAAATTTCCTCTGCCGGCATCTTGACCCTGGCGCCTTTTCCAAAGATCACATTATCCTTTGTGAATCTGACTGCAATTACCTTACAGTTCCACCAGTCGGCAGGTTCACCGGTGTCATTCAACACGGTGACATGTACGCCCTTTTCACCGTTGTCCAGCACCACCTTATCATAGGCGCGCACCTGCTGGTCATGGGTAAACTCCACATAGTCCAGGATCTGTTCCATGTTGATGATCTGACCCTCGAACTGTATGATACGGGAGAACTGCTCCGCGCGCAGGATAGCGGCGTCCGCCCGCATCTGAGCAACCCATTGGTCAAATTCTTCCTGATTTGTGACGCTGACAGAGATGATATTGATGGTATCCCTGTTGATATCCATGGTCTCCACGCTGGCTTCCCCGTTCATCCTCACTGCGCTGCTTCCGCTTATGTAGCAGTATGCAACTCGGTAGGTTCCGGGGTTCAAGGATGCCTCCTGGGAAAAGTGATTGTCATCGTTGAGCCGGAAGGTATATGTCTTCTCATTGATCATGTTTTCCAGCTGCAAGTTGACCACAACCTGCTCCTTTTGGTCGTCGGTCAGTTCGGCGTAGCCCGTTGGCAGCCCCGCCAGGCGAATCTCCACCGGGCAGTCGCCCTCGTCCAGCCTGCCCTCATTACCGCACCCCGCCATTAGCAGGGCCATTACAAACAGTGCTATGAAAATCCCGTGTTTTTTTCCCATCTTCCCTCTCTCCTGTCCTTATGGTCTGACAGACCTTATTTATCAAAACACCTATCGACATCTTATACTATTTTTCGGTGGAAAGCAAGGAAATCAACAAAACAGGAGCCGGGGCAAAGAAAAATTACATCCTTGCTACGGCTCCCATTATCCGATACCTCTATCACATCGTTTTCTCAAATCTACTTGCTGTTTTTCCACCTTTCCAACGTAGGGAAATATTCTAACAGCATCTTCTCTGCTTCCTCCAAGGTCTTGGCCCTGCCGCCTTCCACCTCGAACTTCGCACAGAACTTTACCATCTCCTCCATGGTGCTGTTCCCCACAAAGTTCCCGTCCTTGAAGCAATAGCAGCAATATTTCTCGTTCTTTGTGCCGTCTGCGTTGGTACCAAACTGCTCCTCTTCCTGCATGGGCATGCCGCAGCTCTGACAGATCTTTACATTCTCCATTCCCATTTCTGTTGCCATGTTGTCTTCCTCCATTTTCCCTCCCTTGTCGCTTGCAAGGTGTTATTTTTTCCGCGGGGATCAATCCTTATAGAGTTTTGGATTTTCTTCAGCGGATAAGACAACTATACCAGACTAAATATGACACTTAGCGCGTCATATTATAAAATAATCTTATATGGCCTAAACGCCCACTGAAATCATTCCTCATCCAAATACAGCTTCTTCATCTCCGTAATTCGCCGTGCCATCTCCTTCCTCACTCTTTTCGGCTTGAGTATCCGAGCCGATGGGCCAAAGGACAGAATCATCCCATAGACCCAATCGTCCAGAAAGTACCTTACCCGTACCTCGAAGTTCCCGTCCGGTAATTTCGTGATCTCTTCCTCTTCGAACTTATCATAGATCCGATAGGCTTCTTTCCCATCGATCCAGATTAGGATTTCAGGACTTTCATCTACCGTGGCTGCCGCTGTTGTAGCTCCTCCTGCTGTGGTTTCATCTGCTACAGCTTCGTTCTCCTGCGACATCCTCATATCCGACAGTTTATCTTTTTCCTGCACCTGACTCTCCGCTATCGGCTCAGGCTCTGTCGGCCGAGGCACAAAAATCTCTTCCATCACCTGGACCCGTTTCATCCTGCGCACCTTGAACATCCGCATGGCGCTGCGCTTCCTGCAATAAGCTCTTACATACCATGTATAATCCTTAAAAAGCAGCTGCACCGGCTCCACCGTCCGCCTGGTCATCTCTCCGTACTGACCATAGTAATCAAATTCCATGACCCTATGTCCCAGAATTGATTCTCGAATCTGTTCAAAGAGCTCCGTATCCCTGCCACTCCAGTTGGAAAAGTCGATGGACACCCAGTTTACCGGCTCTGCCTTGAAAAAATCCCCCAGCTTTTTCAGGATCTCCCCCTCTTCACTGGCTCCCGTTTCCTGCAGGCTGGCCAGAGCTGCCAGGATCCGCTGCTGCTCCTCGTCCGACACCATCAACCGATCCAGCACAAACTGCTCCGTCAGGCTAATGCCTCCGTTCTTGCCCTTGCTGGTGTACACGGGAATTCCTGCCATGCTTAAGTTTTCCACATCCCGGTAAATGGTGCGGGTGGACACCTCGAATCGCTCCGCCAGCTCCCCGGCGGTGACAGTGCCTTTTTTCAAGAGAATATAAATAATTCCCAGCAGTCGGTTGATCATTTCTCGCTCCTATTTCATCTCCAGTTCCACTGGGCAGTGGTCAGAGCCCTGTATCTGCGTATGTATCTTCGCATCCGCCAGCCTCTCCTTCAGGGTCTCGGACACCACAAAGTAGTCAATGCGCCACCCCGCGTTTTTTTCCCGGGACTTAAACATATAGGACCACCAGGAGTACACCCCCGTCACATCCGGATAGAAATGCCGGAAGGTGTCCACAAACCCATTCTCCAAAAGCCTGCTGAAGCATTCCCGCTCCTGGTCCGTAAAGCCGGCACTCTCATGGTTGGTCTTGGGATTCTTCAGGTCGATCTCTTTATGAGCCACATTCAGGTCGCCGCAGAAAATCACGGGCTTGCGCTCCTCCAGGCTCTTTAAATACTTCAGGAAATCTTCCTCCCATTTCATCCTGTACTCCAGCCTGGTCAACTCTCGCTGGGAGTTAGGGGTGTACACCGTCACAACATAGTAATCCCGAAACTCCGCCGTGATCACCCTGCCCTCATGGTCATGTTCCTCGATACCTATGCCATAGGTAACGTTCAGCGGCTCCTGCTTTGTAAACAGCGCCGTTCCCGAATATCCTTTCTTCTCCGCGTAGTTCCAGTACTGATAATATCCCTCAAGCTCCAGCTCGATCTGCCCCTCCTGCAGCTTCGTCTCCTGCAGACAGAAAATGTCCGCATCCACCTGCTTAAAATAATCCAGAAAACCCTTCTGCATACAGGCCCTCAGTCCGTTTACATTCCATGATATCAGTTTCATACTTTCCTCCGTGATAAAGAGCTTCTAATGCATCGCACAGAAGCTCTTTTTAGTGTATTTATTCCCGCTGGCGATGAGTCAAGCATGGGCTCAGCGCTAGCAAGCATGTGTTGCACATATTTAACGAATGCTGCGAGGTTCAGTCGTGAATCGCCTTCTCAAGGACTCCCAATCCCAAGGGATAAGGTCCTGTGTGCACGCTGATACCAGCGCCGATCTGATAGACCGGGATTTCGTCCACGGCAAGCCCGTTTTTCTGCAGGGTCTCCATCACGTGATCCCGGTAATCCTTTCCCTCCTGTATGTCGTAGCCAAAGCCCACGGAAATGCTGTAACAGTCAGCGCTCAGCTTGCTCTCCTTCAAATACTCTACCAGAAGTTCCAGAGATTTCTCTGTGGTCTTCTTGCGGCTTCTGCCGATTCCGGACGGGAAAATTTCGCCCTGCTTTAGGGTGATGATAGGGCGGATGCCCAGCACGCTGCCTGCCACAGCAGCCACTTTACCGATGCGGCCGCCATGCTTTAAATATTCCATGTCGCCCACTGTAAAAAAGATTCTTCCGGTGCTCTTGATCTCCTCCAGCCGCGCCACTGCATCTTGATAGCTTGTGCCGCTGTCTCTTAACCTTACCGCCTCCATCACATACTGTCCCTGTAGTACGGTGTCCACTGTGGAGTCGATGACGGTGATCTCCGCCTCCGGGTATTCCTCCAGCACCATCTCCCGGGCATTCAGCGCCGTCTGCATGGAGCCGCTGAATTTGGTGGTGATACAGATACAGATCACGGGTATCTTCTCTTTTGCGTAAGGCAGAAATACTTCCTCGTAATCCTGGATGCCGGGCATGCAGGATTTGGGATACACGCCTTTTCGATCCACCATCTGCTGGTAGAAATCCCTGACGCTGATATCCACTCCCTCCTTCAGGAAGTTCGTGTCGTCAAAAGACACATAAAAGGGCACGATCGTAATGTTTTTTTCCTGAACCAGCTCCGGGGGCAGATCACAGGATCCGTCGCTTATGATATGGTATGTTTCGCTCATATTTCCTCTATTCCGCTGCGTCGGCAGCATGTGATTGTATAATACATTACGTTTAGGATACCATCTTTTTTCATAAATAGCAACAGAATTTGTTATTTTAAATTACATTTTATGGTTTTTTCATCTTTTTTACATAGTTTTAAATACCATATATCTTGACCATCCGCGTTTACAAGACCTCCTCATACACCCGCAGCACGTTCTTCCAAAAGATCTGATCCAGTTGGCTCTCCGTAAATCCCCCCGACTTCAGGACATCCCACAGTTCTCCCATGCTCTGCGCACCTGGCAGCTCCTCATGGGTGTCGATTCCGTCAAAGTCACTTCCCAGCCCCAGCACATCAATGCCTCCCACATTGGCAATATGCTTCGCGTGCCGTACCACAGCGGCGATTGTTCCGGGATTCTTCTGTCCCTCCGGCACCTCCTCCAGAAAGTCCGCGCAGAAGTTCAGGCCCATGACGCCGCCACGCTCCGCCAGTTTCCGAATCATATCATCGGTCATATTGCGCACCCAGGGGCACACCGCCCTGGCATTGGAATGGCTGGCCACAAAGGGTTTCTTCGTCGTCTCCAGCACATCGTAAAAGCCCGCGTCGGACAGGTGGGACACATCCGGGATCATCCCCAGCGCCTCCATCTCTGCCACAAACTCTTTCCCCCGCTCCGTAAGCCCCTGGGTGGTGTTGGGCACATGGCAGGACTGCCGGTTGACTTGCCCCTTGATGAGGTTGGGCCAGCCCAGCTCATTGGGGAAATTCCAGGTCAGGGTCAGCATGCGGACGCCCCTGCGGTACAGCTCCCGCAGTTTTTCAATCTCTCCCTTGCAGACTCCACCCTCTTCCACTGTAAGAAGGGCGGACATTTTGCCCGCCCTGTCATTATCAGCTATGTCAGAAAAGTGGTATACCGGGGCAATGAGGTCGCTGTTTCGCTCCATCTCCTGCTCATAGAGATCACACAGTCTGCACACCCGCTCCCAGGGATCTTCTCCCTCCTTCAGCATCACAAACAACGCAAAGTTCTGGAGCAGATATTGACTCTGCCTCATCCTAAGCAAATCAATGTGGAGCTCATTCTCCCGCAGTACCTGGGGCTGTCCCTTCTCCTGCAGCATAAAAAGACGCTCTATGGTGTCGCAGTGCATGTCAATCACTCTCATAGGCACCTCACTGAATAATCCGTCAACTAATTATATGTAATACAACAGTTCAGCCATGCAGAAATAAGTTGGCGGCATGGCTGAACTGTTACTTATTATTTGTCGCCTCTCACCGCAAAATCCACTCCTGTGGTGCTGGGCTTATCGTCGTCAAACTTATAATCCTTCCCGGGCAATACCGCATTCAGGATAATGCCAACTAAAGCGCCCACAGCCAGGCCGGAAAAACTGAGGTTCAACTCGCCAATGTGGAAAGCAATGGCTCCTGCCGCACTGTAGTTGATACCGATAGATAACACCAGG
The DNA here is from genome assembly GCA_022511425.1 of Acetatifactor sp. Lineage (GTDB taxonomy): Bacteria > Bacillota > Clostridia > Lachnospirales > Lachnospiraceae > Acetatifactor. Next base: position 55,921 of record JAFLRO010000003.1, on the reverse strand, counting down.
ATCAGGGCTGCAATGATCACGTTGCGGCTCTTGGAAAAATCCACCTGGGTCTCCACAATATTCCGCACACCTACAGCAGAAATCATACCGTAGAGCACCAGGGATACGCCGCCGCAGGTAGCGGTGGGCATACAGCCGATGATTGCCGCAAATTTCGGTGAGAAGGAAAACAGGATGGCAAATATCGCTGCAATCCGGATTACCAGGGGATCAAATACCTTTGTCAGAGACAGCACGCCGGTATTCTCGCCGTATGTGGTGTTGGCAGGCGCTCCGAACAGGGATGCCATGATCGTTGCAAGACCGTCGCCCAAAAGGGTACGATGCAGACCGGGATCTTTGATATAATTCTTTCCCACAGTGGATGAGATGGCGGAAACGTCACCGATATGCTCCACCATGGTAGCCAGTGCGATGGGCATGATGGTTATGACTGAGGTAATCAGCAGGGAAGTATTTCCATCCTGGAAAGCCCAGAAAGCCGTGTTGTTCCAATGGATGGGAACTCCTACCCAGGCCGCTTCTTTCACGGCGGTAAAATCCACCCGCCCCAAAACTGCTGCCAACAGATAGGAACCAATGACGCCGATGATGATGGGCACGATCTTGATCATGCCCTTTCCCCAGATATTGCACACGATCACTAGGGCGATAGCCACGACCGCGATCAGCCAGTCTGCGGAACAGTTGTCAATTGCTGACTGGGAAAGCGTCAGACCGATGGCTATGATGATGGGACCTGTGACAATGGGCGGAAAGAACCGCATTACCTTGCTGGCGCCGAACAGCTTGATCAGCAGGGACAGCAGCAGATACAAAAGTCCCGAGCAAGCCACACCGAAGCAGGCATAGGGAAGCAGTGCGGAATTGTCCAGACCGTCCCCGGCCGCATCCACCATAGGCGCAATGGCCGCATAGCCGCCTAAGAAAGCAAAGGAGGAGCCCAAAAACGCCGGCACCTTACCCTTTGTAAGCAAATGGAATAGCAGTGTGCCCAGACCAGCAAACAGCAGTGTGGTGGACACATCAAGACCCGTCAGCATGGGTACCAGAATGGTGGCGCCAAACATGGCAAACATATGCTGCAAGCCCAGTATCAGTACCTTTGGAACACCCAGGGATTTGGCGTCATAGATGCCCTCGCTCCCCAGCGTTGTCTTTTGATTGTCGCTCATGAACTCATCCTCCTGTAAATTAATTTTAGATTTACCCCTATGGGCAATCCCAATTTTGCATCATAACATTTTGGAAAACAGCAGTCAAGAGGAAGGTTGCAAAACTAGAAAAATCTACTATAGGGTACATATCTTATAAAATCTACAGAAGTTACAAATCTATGGCATGGGTCTTTAAATAATCCTTCCAGATCTCTACATACTTAGCTTTTAAATGCACGCCGTCAAAGGTATAGGAGGGCTCTAATCCCCCTGTGCTATCACAGATCGTGGGATTCGCATCCAGGTAGAATACCCTCACATTGTCCGCCAGCTGTGACAGTGCCTCGTTCCGGGCTACGATACCCTCATTGGTGATATAATCCCCCTGATTTGAGCGCTCCGTAGTGACCTTTAAAATGCCCTGTATATATATTATCGCCTCCGGCTGAAGCTCCAGCAGATGTTCCACCACCTCCTGATACTTAGCCACAAAAGTATCCACTGTGCCCGTTCCCATCTCGTTGATGCCGATCATCAGGTAAATTTTTTTAAACTGATTCTGTCCAAGCGCCTCTTCTATCGTTATCTTCTGCCGCTGACCCGGCACCTCCACTATCGCCGAGTCGAAAATCTTATAGATTGTCAGACCTGTGGAGGCGTAAAAGGTGGCAATCTCCTCCAGTCCGCCGTACTCATACATCCCCACTGTCCGTGAATCCCCGATAAACACCGCATCTGAGAAATAGTCATCCTCCACAGTCATATACACCGGTTCACTGCCGTCGCCGAAACCACCGTTACTCTCCGCGTCATTTACGTCTGCTTCGTCCTGCTCATTCGGCTGCTCCGTTTCCGGCATTGTTCCGGTTCCGTCCTGATTGTTAAGTCCGGTTCCCGGTTCCCCTTCTGTTCCCGGAATCTCTGCCCAAGTCTCCAGGATGTCCTGGTCTGGCAATCCCGGACCGTCGTCACCGGATTGTTGATTTCTCTCTTGCGTACCTTGTATCCACTCCTGCACTCTGGTCAGTGGTTCCGCATAAACCTGCCATCCGTCTATCAGGGATAGATAAGCCAGCCCCACTGCCGTCAACAGCGCCAGATAACTCCATTTCTTTAGCCACTTCACGTCCATCATCCTTCCGTCATAGGAACAACCTGTCTGTAACTGTTACATCTACCTCTTAACGTATTTGCCTTCTCATTAAAAATTGGAGTACATAAAAGGATTCTGCCCTTCTACTCTCAGCCGCCAAACGCACAGCCAAAACAGCGCCGCCAGTACCAGCATTCCCACAAAGCTATCCTTCCATCTCTGAAACAGCCGCTTAAGAAGCGGCGTACAGGCCAAAAAACCAATGCCAAACAGATACCAGTAAGTCTCCAGCGCCTTCCGCCAATCTGCGGTGCTGACACGGATTCCCTCCAGCGTACCGAACATCCTGCCCCAGTACACCTGAAGCTGAGAAAAGTCTGTGATTGCGAAACATATCCAAGTCACTGGAATCACTGCCAACAGATATAAATGAGGAATCACCCGCAATACTCCCTTTTTTAAAATCTTTGTGACTCCCAGCGCCTCCAGCTGCCGTTCAAGCAGAATAAACAGCAAAATCAGCAAGCCCCAAATCAGATAATTCGCGGTCCCTCCATGCCAGATAGACGTCAGGGACCAGACCACAAGCAGACAGAAAAACGTCCGCAACTCTCCTCTCCGGCTGCCGCCCAAAGGAATATATACATACTGACGGAACCATCTGCCCAGAGTCATGTGCCACCTGCGGTAAAAATCCCGCACAGATCCCGCCATGTACGGTTCGCGGAAATTCTCCGGCAGTTCGAACCCCAGCATCCGCCCCAGCCCCACGGCCATCAGGGAATACCCGTAAAAATCAAAGTAAATTTTCAGGGAATAAGCCACGGCGGCAATCCACGCTAACGGTATGGAAATACTCTCAAACCCCGTGACCTGTACCTCCTGCCACAGCAGACCAATGCGATCCGCCAAAAGCACTTTTGCCGCCAGTCCCACGGTAAACACCTTCAGCCCCTGTTGTATACCCTCCGCAGTAAACTCTCTCCTGCGCAGTTCCTCCCTCACCTCGCCGTACATCACGATAGGACCGGATACCATCTGCGGAAACATGCAAATATAGTTTGCAAACCGCACCAGAGAAGTCTCCTTCCGCTGCTCTCCCCGGTAAACATCGATCAGGTAAGACAGAACCTGGAAAGTATAAAAACTAATTCCCAGAGGAAGTCCCTCCTCACCCAGACCTGCCTTAAACAGTGCCAATACACCAATATTTCCCACTACCGCTACAGCCAGCAGCCTCTTATTCTTTTTTATCCCTCTGATCCTTTTCTTCTGTCTCCCCTTTCCCTTCTGTCTGGATATATTTACAAACTGCAGCCCCAAAAGAAAATTTACCAGCACAGACACCATTAACAGCGGCAGGAACTTCAGTTCCCCCATTGCATAAAAAATGAGACTTCCTAAAAGAAGTGTCACATTCTTATATTCCTTGGGAGTTAAACCATACAGAAGTAAAAATACCGGAAGAAAACAGAGAAGGAATTCTATACTGCTAAATACCAAGAATCATCACATCTTTCGCGTTTTCGTGTCGAAATTACTTCTTTACTACTATAGTATCTTTGAATTCATCACAATACAACTAAAAAAATCTTAATTTTCATTTACAAAATGTTACAAAAACGTAGTAAACAATTCCGCTCAGACACAGCAAGCGCCCTAATAAGCCCAAATTGAATATCCCCTTCCTCAACCGCCCTATGCCGTCACTTGTGGAAACCAGTATACCCGCAGCCCACTGCCGTCTCTTGCGGAAAATCTGCCTCCATGCTATACTAAACTCAATACCAATCCCGCAAAGAAAGGACGCCAACGATGAAAGAACAACTCTACACCATCCCCCTAAACGACGCAGTAAACGCAGGCGATGAGTGCCCCTTCTGCTACATAGAACGCAGCATCGAACAAGACCTGATCGACTTCGTACTGGGAAGCAGTGCCTCCTACATGGAAGCCGACATCCGGGATATGACGGACCGTGCCGGTTTCTGTCGGGATCACTTCCAGAAAATGTTCAACTATGGCAATACCCTTGGCAACGCATGGATCCTCAAGACCCACTACAGAAGAATGATCGGCGAGATGCAGAAGACCTTCTCCGGCTTCAAACCCGGAAAGACCTCCCTCAAGGATAAATTAAAGAAAACTGAGGGAACAGGCAACGCCATCGGTAACTGGGTGCGCGAGAAGAATGCCTCCTGCTATATCTGCAGCCAATTCAAAGAGACCTACGAACGATATATGGACACCTTCTTCTACCTCTGGAGACAGGACTCGGACTTCCGCGACAAAATAAAGAACAGCAAAGGCTTCTGCCTCACCCATTTCGGTGACCTGTGCGAGGCCTCGGATACCAAGCTCTCCGACCGTGAGAAAACGGACTTCTACGACACCGTACTTCCGCTGATGGAGCAGAATATGCAACGCGTGGCTGAGGATGTGGCATGGATGGTGGAAAAATTTGACTATCGGAATAAGGACGCAGATTGGAAGAACTCCAAAGACGCCATTCAAAGAGGTATGCAAAAACTAAAAGGAGGACACCCTGCGGATCCTCCCTTTAAGATGAGTAAGTAGTTCTGTAAACGATTTTTTTCATCATATCCAGGTAATCGCAGATCTCCTCATAGAGCATCTCCGGCTGGAAGGATGCGTCCTGGAACCGCTCCGTCATTAGACCCTTGATTGTAAAATCCAGCATTTTCCGCAGCTTCTCCCCGTCGATCTCCGGGGGAAGCTGAGTGTAATCTACCTGGCTGTAGATAGCGCCGGCAGTCTCCTCAAGAGACCCCCGCTTTTGCTCTATGGCAAGCAGCGCTTCGCTGACATCCTCCGCCATGGAGCGGTTCAAAAACTGCTGCATATACGGATATCCCCGCATGGCATGCATTCTGGCCCGCTCAATCTGCTTCATCACCTCAAAGAGGTCTTTCTCTTTGGAATCCACATTGGAGCGCAGCTCCAATATCATGTACCGGACGCTGTAATCGTAAATAAAATCGTACACGCCCAGTTTACTCCCAAAATAATGAAACAGCAGTCCCTTACTGATGGCCGCTTCACGGACAATATCATCCGTGCTGGCATGACGGTAGCCGCGGAGCGCGAATATCTTCAGCGCCGCGTTGATCATCCTATCCTGCTTTTCTTTTTTCAGGTCAAAGAACTTGCTGTTCATTTATGTTGCTCCCATTATGAAAATCCGGAATAAAGTCATAATAACACAAAAGTAGTCGAACGGGAATAAAAATTTTATAAATTGGTACATATTCCCTTTTCTTTTTAGCAAAATAGTATTAAAATAGAGACAGGTATCATTTGGAAATATCAATTAACGAAAGGAGTTATACCATGGCTAAGAAATTTGGAAAGTTTTTGCTCTTTACTGCAGCAATAGGCGGTGCAGCCGCTGCTGCTTACTACTATTTCCAGAAAAAGGACTCTGACAATCTGGTGTCTGAGGATGATGACTATGACGACTTCAGCGAGGATCTGGAGGATGAGGCGGAGACAGGCAAAAAGTATGTTTCCCTGACCCCTGACACAGAAGAAAGCTTTGTTTCTCTTGATAAGGTGGCTAAGCCCGCAGACAAGACCAAAGAATCCATGAGCGGCGATAAAGACGATGCCGATGTGGAGGAATTCTTTGATGAGGAGGACGGTGGCGACGAGGAACCACCCATCAAGGACAATTAAAATCTCAGAGCTAGAATTGACTTGAAAAGACTTGAAAAAAGCGCTGCAGACAGCGGCGCTTTTTTTGCGTTTTACTTTTCCTTCTGCTCCTTCAAACTTCAATCTCCCATGCTATCTTCAACCGGCAAATACCCTCCCTGATCTGCTCAAGGCTCAGTCCCCCAAATCCTAACAGTATCGCCGCTGCTTGCGGGTTGTTCACAGTCATGCCCGAAGACATGCCATAGACTTTGACTCCCTGTTTAGCCGCCCTGCGCACCAGTTCCTCCTCGCTTGCCGAGCCTTTCGCCGTCAGTAAAAGGTGCAGACCGGCATTCTCCCCGGAGACCGTAAACTTCTTATGGAAAGGCTGGAGCTCTTCCAGCATCAGGTCATGCTTGACTCTGTAAATCTTTCTCATCTTGTTCAGATGACGCTCAAAATACCCGTCCCTGATAAACTCATTCAGAATGCTCTGATCAATCCTGGACACCGTACAGGAATAAAAGGCGCAGTCCCGCCGATATACCTGAAGCAGGGAATCCGGCAGTACCATAAAGCTCACCCGGATGGCCGGCGCGATGGCTTTTGAAAAGCTGCCCAGGTAAATCACCTTTCCCAGCTCATCTGAAGCTTGAAGAGCCGGAATGGGTTTACCCCGGAATCGGAATTCGCTGTCATAGTCATCCTCGATCAGATAGCGGTCGGACGCACCTGCTGCCCACTTTAATAACTCCAGCCTTCGTCGGATGGGCATCACCAATCCCGTGGGAAACTGATGGGAGGGCATCACATATGCTGCACGCACACCTTCCCTCACCAAAGGCTCCACCCGCATGCCGTATTCATCCATATCCACCGTGACAATGTCGTAGGCAAAGGATTGAAAGATGCGATAGGATCTGAGATAGGTGGGGTTCTCCATGGCAATACGCACATGCCGCCCCAGAATCTTCTCCAGAAGCATCAACAGATAATCATTGCCCGCACCCACTATGATCTGCTCCGGCCTGCAGTTCACTCCTCTCGAGGAGTGCAAGTACCGGCTGATCGTGGCACGCAGCTCATAATCCCCCTGGGCTTCTCCTCGGGAAAAAAGGTCGCTGCTCTCATAAGTCAGGATGTTCTTTGTAAGCTTTTTCCATACGCTGAAAGGAAACCCTGACATATCGATATCATAGGGTGAAAAATCCAGATCGTATGGGGATGTATCCACACTGGACGATTCTTCACCCGTATCTGCTGTCGAGGCTGCTGTTGTGCTTGCCGCTTTAACGGCCTCTGTTCTGTCAGTGTCATCCCGATGCACCTTCTCAGACGCGCCAGCCGGGCGCCCCCTCCCAAGATCCTCCAAACCCATCAGTTCCTCTATGGGGCATACAAAATATCCCCTGTACGGTCGGGATTCAATATAGCCCTCCGCCAACAGCTGGCTGTAAGCATAGTCCACCGTACTCCTTGCCACCTGAAGGTACTCCGCCAGAAAACGCGTGGAGGGAAGCCGCTCTCCTGCCAGCAGCTTCCCCTCTCTGATCTCATTCTTTATGTGTTCATAAATCTGCTCATACAGGCAAGTCTTATCCCCCGTCCTGAGCCTGATAGTCATCTCATACATTTTTGTTCTTCTTTATTTCCAGCTGAATCTGCTCCTTCAGATCCCTGGCCTTATCCTTCATGCGGGGATTTGCTGCGGAAGAGGTCAGTACCGATCCTATCATCTTGCTGGCAACATCATATTTCTTACAGTGAGCAGCAAGCACTGCGAGCAGATAATCCAATGTGATCTCATCCATACCGCACATGGGGAAGCCCTCGTTCTGCCTTGCCTCCGCAAATCCCTTATAGGCGTTCTGAAGGAATTCATCCTCCTGCTTTTCCAAATTAGCCATCAGCTCGAAATCTGTACTTCCTTCTGCCTGCAGACTCTCCTTATACCCTCTGACAATCCAGGCGCTCTTTAAACAGATATATGCCTTTTCGCTGGATCTCGCTTTCTTTACCACAGCATTGACAAGCGCCAGCTTATAGCGCTCCATGGCCACAGGATAGCTGTAAATGGCATCACTATGTCCCCAAATCTGTACAGAAGAACTGATTTTCTCCATGATAAGCTTTCCCTGAGCATGAGTGATCTTGTCAAAAAATCTGGTCAGCGCTGCATAGCCACAGTGAGGACACAAAATCACATCATATTTGCCGGGATCGATGATATCGTACTTTGCCCGCAGATCGGTATCGGTACCCAGCAGCTTTGCTTTTCCGGACTTAACTGATTTGGATGTAAAAGTTTCGTCGCACACAGGACAGGTATAACTCCTATCAAAGACAATGTCCTTCTCCTCGATCTGTGCAGCAGCGGCTGCCTTCGCCTTGGCTTCCGCCTTCGCCTTTTCCTCATCTTCAAAAATATCCATGTTCTCCAGGCCGCCTAATCCCATGCCGCCCAGTCCTGACAGTATTCCCATATCAAAACCGCCTTTCTAAAAGAATTATTACTGCTCTTTTTATTTTATTTATTCTATTTATTCTATTTATTCTATTTATTCTATTTATTCTATTAATTCTTTTTCATCTTTTTCCTGGAGAAGCTTTCATTGTGATCGTTCTTATCCAGATAATCTAACTTCCCGATGAATCTTTATGTACATGCCGCCAGGCGGCACGAACGGATCTCATCATTCTGCTTTCGGGAGCACAAAGGAACTCTTTAACGACACAATCCGGTTGAACACCGGGCGCTCTGCTGTGGAATCCTTGGGATCCACACTGAAAAAGCCCTGTCGCACGAACTGGAATCTGTCATAGGCTCTTGCCCCCGCAAAGGCGGGCTCCAGCTTGCAGTTCTTCATCACAGTCAGGGAGTCGGGATTCAGGTTCAGACTTCCATCCTCATTATATACGCCCTTCTCCTCGTCGATGATGTTCTCATAAAGTCTTACTTCTGCATCTATTGCAGTCTCCGCAGCCACCCAATGAATCGTTCCCTTCACCTTACGGCCGTCAGGGCTGTTGCCGCCCTTTGAAGCGGGATCATAGGTACAGTGTACCTCCGTGATCCGCCCGTTTGCATCCTTCACGCAGCCCGTACAGGTGACAAAATACGCATTCATCAGGCGCACCTCATTACCGGGAAACATGCGGAAATACTTCTTAGGAGGCTCTTCCATAAAATCCTCCCGCTCAATATACAGCTCCCTGCCAAAGGGAATCTCCCGGCTGCCCAAGCTCTCATTTTCCGGGTTGTTGCCCGCGGGCAGCATCTCCCTCTGACCTTCCGGATAGTTGTCGATGATCAGTTTTATCGGATCCAAAATTGCCATATAGCGGGGAGCCTTAGCCTTCAAGTCTTCACGGATACAGTACTCCAAAGCAGCATAGTCCGCGATGGAGTTGGCCTTGGACACACCGCAGAGCTCAACAAACATCTTGATGGATTCCGGCGTAAAGCCCCGACGCCTGAGCGCGGCGATGGATACCAGCCGGGGATCATCCCATCCGTCCACGATGCCGTCCTGCACCAGCTTCTTGATATATCTCTTGCCCGTCACCACATTTTTCAGATACAGCTTTGCAAATTCGATCTGCTTGGGGGGATGGGGGTATTCCAGCTCCCTGACCACCCAGTCATAGAGAGGTCTGTGATCCTCAAACTCCAAAGTACAGATGGAATGAGTAATTCCCTCGATGGCATCCTCTATGGGATGAGCAAAATCGTACATGGGATAAATGCACCATGCATCCCCCGTGTTGTGGTGCGACATATGAGCCACACGGTAAATCACGGGATCCCTCATGTTAATATTAGGAGAGGCCATGTCAATGCGGGCACGGAGCACCTTCTCACCGTCCGCGTATTTTCCGTCTTTCATCTCCTGGAACAGCTGCAGGTTCTCCTCCACGGAGCGGCTGTTGAAGGGGTCCTCCTTGCCGGGTTCCGTCAGGCTGCCACGGTACTCCTTGATCTGCTCTGCTGTCAGGTCAGACACATAGGCTTTGCCTTTTTTGATCAGCTTCACCGCTGCCTCATACATCTGGCCAAAATAGTCGGACGCATAGAAAAGCCGGTCTTCCCAGTCTGCCCCCAGCCATTGAATGTCCGCTTTAATGGACTCAACAAACTCGATATCCTCCTTGGTGGGATTCGTATCGTCAAAGCGCATGTTGAACTTGCCGTTGTACTTCCGAGCCAGGCCGTAATTGAGCAGGATGCTCTTGGCATGGCCGATGTGCAGATATCCGTTGGGCTCCGGCGGAAAACGGGTGTGTACCGTGTCATAGACACCCTCCGCCAGATCCTTATCTATGATTACTTCTATAAAATTTCTCGATTCTGTCTCACTCATATAGTCTGAATTACCTTTCCGGAAATCTCATTTTCCCTGTCCCACTATCATAGCACACCTTGCGCTGCCTTAGCAAGCAGTTCTTCCACAGTGTAGATTGGCACTGTATATTTTTTATCATACCGGCCCACGATCAGCCGATTGTTTGCCTGGTCCACCCCAAGCAGACCCTCAATGACTGCCAGAGGATGGCACTGTGCATCCAGCATATACCCATAGGAATACCCCGCGATATACATATTTCCCGCTTTGTCCGTTCCCAGGAACTGGTTCGGTGTTCCCCTGATCTCCTTCAAAGTATTTAGCAGAGTCATATCCGATGTCTGATAAATTTCCAGCGTGTTGTCCGAGTATGTGACAAATAGCTTTGATTCATCCCCGTTATAAAAGATATGAGTAGCCAGCGCTGCCTTCACAAGTCCCAGTTCCTGTGCTTTTGTATTCGCATAAAGGCCGATGTCCTGCTCCGACTCCGGGGCGGGTGCTTCCCCTTCGTAGGGTACAAGATCCTCTCCGGTGCTTAGCATATAATAGGTAACCCGGTTGTCCTGATAAGGCAGGAGCACAAATCCGTTCTCTGCTACAAGAAATGTTTTGACATTCTGGGAGTGGCTCAAAAGGGTAGCGGTGTTATAGTAATCCATCAATTGATCAACAACTATAGTGTGGAGTTCGCCAACTCTTGTAAATACCATGAAATAGTCAATATTCTTAAAGGCAGCTGCACCGGCAATGCTGTTGCCATATGGGAAGCTCTCCACCTCCGAGCCGTCCGAAAGATCTAAAAGTTTCCCTTCAAAGGTGACCGTCAAGAGCATCCGTGTCGCGCCTTCCACATAGGGCAGCAGGATATCGCCGCCGTAATCCTCCGTATGATACTCCCACAGTATCTTTCCTGAGCTGTAATCCCACGCCAGTACTGTTGCGTTCACGGAATCATAAGCCGCCGAAGCTTCATTCAACAGCACATATGCCGTACCGTCCCGATACAAGATCTTTTTCAGAGAACGCTTCCCCGTATTCATCCTGGAACATTCCTCACCCGTCTCCAGGTTCCAAAGGCGTAATATCCTGCTCTCGTCCTCCAGCTCCTCCTGAAAGGCAAGGAATACGCCGTCCGAACTCATGGCTGTTCCATAAAAAATACCGTTCTTCTCTATGAAGCCTGTTTCTTCAAAAGTCTCTCCGTTTAAGAACCACAGCCCTCTAAATCCCTCCAGGACAATCCGCTTTCCTTCTCTATCCGCATAAATGTTGCTCACATAGTCGTATTCCAGCTCATCAATTACCTCTCCGGCCGTTATGTCATAAATATCCAAATATCCATTCACGGCCTTGTAGGCTATCCTGTCGTTTCCCAGAGCAGTAAAGCTGTCCTCGTTATAAAGACTTAACTCCCGCACTTCATAAATTCTGCTGCCGCTTTCCACATCCCATACCGTTAAGCACTGGGAGTTGTCGTAAGTCATTAGGGTCTTCCCGTCCGGCGTCAGCTTCATATAGTAGATAACCCCCATGGTTTCCATCTGGTACATGGGCTTTATGGATATACCGTTATCATAGACACGGAGGCTTTCCGTCAGGGCAAAAAATGCCTCCGGCGTATATGGCATCTCGCTTCCCTGATAAGAGGTCAGGGCATTCCGGGCCGCCTCTATGGCGCCGACCCTGTCGCCGGCAGCCAACAGCCGGGAGGATTCCTCTGCAAGCCCCACAGCCTGATGATTCAGAAGCGTCTCGTTCTGCTCCGTTATCTCCTGATTCTGCCGTTGAATGGCTTCGTTCTGCTTCCTGATCTCTTCATTTTGCTGTAATATTTCATCCGATTGGGCCTGTATCTGCACATTTTGGCTCTTGATACGAAGCGCCATAGCGGTACTGACGGTGCCAAAGGCAAGGCACACTGCGCCCACACTCAAGGATGCCGCCAGAATACGCTTCATGCGACGTTCCCTGTGACGCTGCCTCAAGTCATCGTAGTTCAGGGAGAACATGGGAGCCAGCAATCTAAGCAGCTCCGTCTTCAGCGCCTTTTTCATGGCGCGTTTATCCTTCCCCCTGATGTCCGCTGCCAGAGGCTCCATAGGAATCCGCTCCACATGGCTGGTACCGTCCGCATCGGTGACAGTCTCCTCCCGATACAAAAGCTCCTCCGGGAACGACTCATCGGGTTCACCCTCTATGAGTACTGCCAGTACCTTCTCTCTGCCGTGCATGGAGATGAATGTCTCAATCTCCTTTCTGCACCACAGGGACTCATTAAGCCTGGGGGAACAAATCACAATCAGATAGTCAGAATCCCCAAGAGCCTGCATAATGGGGTCTTCCAGATTATTGGTCAGAGGCAGCTCATCCTTATCGCGAAATACCCTGTTAATACGGGTGCGCTGCCCTTTTCTCTGTCGGGCAAGATTCCCCGGCAGACGAAATGCCTCCAGCTGTCTGTGGAGAAGTTCTGCAGTGAATTTATCCAGCTCTGTATGCCTGTAACTGATAAATGCGTCGTACTTATACTTCGTCATAGCTCTTGTCAAAAATGTCCCTTTCCACTACATACACATCGTGCAGGTCATCACACCGAACAGCTAAATAATCTCCGGGTTTACCCAGCATGTATTTTGCCTTATCCCAGGTTGTGAATACCTTCACGCCCCTGTCCAGCTCCCGGGCATATATCCTCACCTTTCCCGTGGGTACGCAGACACCGGCATAGTCGGTCAGAGTCAAGGTGCTCCCATCCTGTCGGTCCTTGATAGTAGGTACATACTCCAGTTCCGAGTTGTGTTGGTACTTCTGATCCAGTATGCGATATGAACGTTCAAATTTCTCCCGACGGTTAGGATACACCTCACCCTTGATACCGATGATGATATAGAGGTCCTCATCCACTGTCAGCTCCACATCTCCCTCCAGAGTACGGATGGTGATGGGCGTTCCCACTGGCAGCGCACGATCCGCCTTCACATAACCCACAGGAATGTTTCGCTTTTCATACTGCTTCATATTCTCCAGATCCGCCTGGAAATCCTCGGCATAAATCAAATCAAAACTATCAAAATACTGGGTCATGCGATTGTTGAAATAAGCCTCTGTATGAAGAGTGGGGAAATTCTCCTCATATCTCCACAGACTGATAAATCCGCCCGCCTTCTCGTAATGTCCGCCGCCGGAGCCAATATCCTGAGCCAGGAATGCCGCCAGCTCACTGGCATTTACTTCCTTGATGCAGCTGCGCACCGAGTATTTATAGCCGTCGGGTACCTCGTTGAACACCACACAGGTCTTGATGGCATCCACCTGTAGCAGAAAATCACTGATCAATCCCAGAATATTTGGGTCACAGGGCTGCGACTTGATGACTGCAAACTCGTGATCATCATTATAGCTGTACCGGATCAGAGCGATACCGGCAATCTCCAGCTCCTTTAAGGACAGGTTGGAATTTCGAAACAAAGTGATCAGGCTATTGTCTGCATGAAGCGCTTCCCGCATATCCATGTCCAAAGGATTGGACAGTTCGGTGAACTGGTTGGTATCGGTGTACAAGCCGTAGTAAAGAGCCGTACTCAATTGCTCATTGCTGTCAATGTCAAAATCCTCATCCAGAAGCAGTTTCCAGACCAGGGTGGAGCAACTCCCCAGATTCGAATGGATAACGCTGAGGGGCGTCAACTCCTTCTCTACCTGATGATGATCGATGACGGCTACATCCTCGGACACCAGCCCCGTCACATTACCGGCGCCGTACTGGCAATCCACAGTGATTAGCAGCCCCTCTACGGTGACAACGCCACTGTCTCCCGCACTCACATACTCAACCGGCAGATTAAGTTTATCCACCATCAGCCGCAGGTTCGATTTCTGTATCTGATTCCTGCCGCTGTATACCAGCCGGACGTCCTTTCCCTTGCTGCGATAATAGCAGTAGAGACCGAAGCCGGATGCCAGAGCATCCGCGTCCGGGTTGTCGTGGCACTGTATAGTGATTTTGTCGTATTTCTCCAATTCTGATAATCTCATATGGTTCTCCTTAATGATGGAACAGCCGGATGCCGGTAAACGCCATCACCATGTCATATTTATCACAGCATTCAATGACTGCATCATCCCGGACAGAGCCGCCGGGCTGAGCGATGTACTTCACACCGCTCTTCTTTGCTCTCTCGATATTGTCGGAAAAAGGGAAGAAGGCATCGGAGCCAAGGGTCACATCCTGAAGCTTATTAAGCCACTCCCTTTTCTCCTCCCGGGTAAACACCGGGGGCTTGACCTTGAAGGTCTTTTCCCACACACCATCCGCCAGCACATCCATGTACTCATCGCCCATATACACGTCGATGGCATTGTCCCTGTCAGCCCTGCCCAGACCGTCCACGAACTTTAGTCCCATGACCTGGGGAGATTGCCGCAGGAACCAATTGTCCGCCTTGGAACCCGCCAGCCTTGTGCAGTGTATCCTGGACTGCTGGCCTGCTCCGATGCCGATAGCCTGTCCGTCCTTCACGTAGCATACAGAGTTGGACTGAGTATACTTCAGAGTGATCAGAGCGATCTTCATGTCAATCAGAGCCTTATCGGGGATATCTTTATTCCTGGTGACAAGGTTGGAGAGCAGATCGCCGTTCACGTCCAGCTCGTTCCTGCCCTGTTCGAAGGTAATGCCGTATACCTGCTTCTTCTCCTGAGGTGCAGGCATATAGGCTTCATCGATCTGAATCACATTGTATGCGCCTTTTTTCTTCTCTTTTAAGATAGCCAGCGCTTCCTCCGTATAGCCGGGCGCGATGACACCGTCTGACACCTCTCTCTTGATCAGGCGCGCCGTATCCCCATCGCAGACATCGGAAAGGGCGATAAAGTCCCCGAAGGAGGACATTCTATCCGCACCCCTTGCCCTGGCATAAGCACAGGCCAGGGGGGACAGTTCTCCCAGGTCATCCACCCAGTATATCTTCGCCAGCGTATCATTCAATGGAAGACCCACTGCAGCGCCGGCTGGAGATACATGCTTAAAGGAGGTGGCTGCGGGAAGGCCGGTGGCCTCCTTCAGCTCCTTCACAAGCTGCCAGCCATTGAATGCATCCAGGAAGTTAATATAGCCGGGTCTGCCATTCAAAACGGTGACGGGCAGGTCGCTGCCGTCCTCCATGTAGATCCTGGATGGCTTTTGGTTGGGGTTGCATCCGTATTTCAGTTCAATCTCTTTCATATTCTTTTCTCTCCATTTTATCATTCAAATATTCATGTTTTCTGCCCACAGTCGCTTCGCCGCTTAATTTATTCCGCATGCTGGTTATGATTTGTTTTTGTTCACAATCCTGGTCTCATACTTACCGGTGGCAATGTCAATGTAGCGCACAAACAGGGATACCTTGTTGTCTTCGTTCAGGCTGTTCCACACCATATCCGTGAAACTGTCAATATCCCCGGTCATTTCCACCTTCTTGGGTTCGCCCTGAAAACTGGGCAAGGGATTTCCGTCATGCATGTAAGTATGAATGAATCGGCCCTCTCCCGGTATCGGATTGTCATAGGTAAAGGTATAGCGGTTGCAACAGGAAGGATCGCCGTCGTTGCTCTTTAAGATGGATAGCGCAAAGTGATAAGCGCCGTTTTCTATATGCATGATACCCGAAATTCTGGGAGTATAGTTGGGTCCGTCCGGCTCAAATTCACGGCTTCTCAAGGACTGCTCAAAAGTCTTACCGGCTTTCAGACCATCATATATGGTATCTGTCTGGTCTCCATTTGTGACAATTGTGTCACAATTTAGCACCCTCACAGGGGCATAGATAATCAGACTGGGATCCTCCAGTTTGGAGGGATCGAAGGCTTCGGTGCGGATTCCCTCTCCTTCTGTCACGAATACACGATTGCGGCTGTTGGAGCTTCTGCCCATGATAAAGTATGCTGTCACAGCGTACTTTCCATCGGCTGATCGTCCAATCACGATACCTCTTCCGGGATATTCGTTGTTCTTCAGTTCCATGTCCAGTTTCAGCATAATTTTCTTCCTCCGTCAACTTATTAATAAAGCCGCCCGTCTGCGCATCACAAGACGAGTGGTGCCCAGGCGGTCGGCTCATAAATCCCGCTGCACTTCCCGTGGGTGCTCCCACTTCCGCCAGTCATGCAGCTACTTCTTTTATATTACTCGCTTTCGCTTTTATTTGCAACATATTTCTGCTCAAAATCCTCCCGCTTCATGGGACGGTCGAAATAAAATCCCTGTATGTACTTGACATTCATATCCTTCAGCGCCCTGTACTGATCTATAGTCTCTATTCCTTCCACACAGACGTTGACGCCCAGCGTACCTGCCAGTTCCGCCACCATCTTGATGAAGGACTGGGAATAGGCGTCCTCCGCCAAACCCTTTACAAAGCTCTGATCCACTTTGATCAGGTCAAGGGGAATCTCTCGGATATGGTTCAGGGAGGAATAGCCAGTGCCGAAGTCATCCAGCGCGATCCTCACACCCAGAGCCTTGATGCGGTTCAGGATTTCTTTCATCCGCATCATGTCATTGATAGCCAGGCTCTCCGTTACCTCCAGCGTCAGATTCCTGGGTCGGATGCCAGTCTCCTCAATAGTACTCTCTACAATATCCACCACGTCCGTCTGAAGCAGCTGCACTACGGACAGATTTACATTTATCTTATAGTCAGGATAGCCGTTGTCATTCCATTTCTTACATTGAATACAGGCTTCCTTCAGAACATGATTGCCGATGGGATTGATCAGACCCAAATACTCTGCCAGAGGAATGAACTCCGCCGGGGGGATGAATCCCAGCTTCGAGCTGTTCCAGCGTATCAATGCCTCCGCTCCCGCACATTTGACGCCGTCCTGCACGTCGATGATGGGTTGGTAATAGACTTCAAACTCATTATAGCCTTCCGCAGTGGCATCTCGCATGTTGCGCTCCATGTCGAGACGCCTGCCTGAAACTGCGTTGAGTCCCTCTATATAGGTCACAATACGGTTCTTGCCGCCCTTTTTCGCCTCATACATGGCAATATCGGCTTTTTTTACCAGTTCAGTCACCGACTCTCCCAAATCCGGGAAAGTGACACTTCCCATACTCATGGTACAATAATAATCCGCATCTTTCAGGAACCAGGGCCGCTCAAAGATCTCCCTGATGTCCTCCACAATCCTGTCATATTCTACGTACTTATCATGCGGAACTACAATGACAAATTCATCACCGCCCACACGATAGCAGGTTTGCTCAATTCCAGGTATTCTCTGGAGTGCGTGAGAAATCGCTTTCAGCAGCACATCTCCGTACTGGTGTCCCAAGCCATCGTTTATATGCTTGAAATCATCCAGGTCCATATATAGCAATGCACCTGTCTGCCCTGATTTTCTGGCGCGGTCCACGTAACGTGCCAGATCCCGCTCACAGCACATGCGGTTGTAGAGACCTGTCAAAAAGTCAGTGTAGGCCTGCTGCTCAATTCTCCGCTGATAGATTTTTTTGTCCGTAATATCGTAAAGGGAGTAAAGCACGGCGGACTCCCCTTCCACCCAGGTGATCTCCGTGTGCATCAAATCGTACCAACGATCCTTCTTCACGTGATGAATCTCGTAGATACCGCTGCTCTGCCCCTGGTCAAGCCCCCTCTCCAGCAGATTCTCAAAGGTGCCGTCCATAAGCTCTGATGCAAAGGTGTTCTGTAGCAGGCTGTTAGCAAACAGCACTTTTCCGGTCTTAGAATCTGCAACATACACTGCACAGCCCACGTTATCAAGCATCGTCTCAAGTGTCTGTCTGGAGTTATTCAGGGAGTTTTTCTGCATCCTTCTGGTAAGGATATTCTGAAATATCCTCACTGCATCTCCGACAAACCTGATCTCCTCCATATCCCACACATGAGACTTTCTATGATTCAGTGACAGCATCAGGGCGCCTTTTCCCTCCTGCCGCAAGATCGGTGTCTGAATTATAGCCCTCAGATTCCACTCCTTCAGATATTCCTGTATAACCGAATCAGAAGAATCGGACGCAATGATCATATCTTTTTCTGTTTTAAGAAACCGCGGTATCTGCAGTCTTCCTATCTTATCGTATATGGAATGCTGCCCCGGGCGAAGCCACTCACAAAGCACATCCATAGTGTCGGCAACATGGTTCGTCCTATAGAGTTGGGCCGTATCCACCTGAAGGTGGCTGCTGAGAATTCCCAGCCATTTCTCCATCAGCTTCTCCACACCTTCATCGCTGTCCAGCAGTTGAATCAGTCTTGCCAAAGCCACTACATTCTGGAAATTCCTGCTCATCTCCTCCTCTGCGGAGACACTCTTCTGCCGTTCCACCTCGGCATTGAAACTGGAGAGTTTGTTGGAAAACAGCGAACAACTGGCATCTCTCAAAAGATCAACTGCATTTTCAAAATCAGCGGCATCTTTCTGTCTATCGGGATTTAAGCAGAATACCAGCCATTGGAGCACAGTAATTCCGTCCACGCGCACGGCTACTGCCGCCACCCGGCCGGCACCTTCCGTTCCAAGATCTTCAAAGGCCTGGTCTTCCAGAGATCCTTTCTCCACCCGCTCCAGAGCCGTTTTCACCTGGGGCAGATCAAGATATTTTCCCACTGTTTTCACCTGCTCCATTGTACCCGACAGTTCCGTGATCTTGCGCCCATCATCTGACAGACAGCATGCACACAGTCCGGTAGCCTTGCAGAATCCCTCCTGCAAGCGCTGCATTTCCTTTAGATTGATCACCTCAGTGGATATGTTTTGCACGATAAAGCCACCACCTTACATTTTACTCGTCCACGCTATAATTAGGAGCCTCCTTTGTGATATGAATGTCATGAGGATGACTCTCCTTCAGGGACGCTGCAGAGATCTTTACGAATCTTCCGTTGTCTTGAAGTTCCCGGATATTGCTGGCGCCGCAGTAGCCCATGCCGGATCGCAAACCTCCCAACAGCTGAAATACGGTATCCTCCACATCGCCCTTGTATGCTACGCGCCCCTCAACACCTTCCGGAACCAGCTTTTTGGCATTTTCCTGGAAATAGCGGTCCTTGCTGCCGTTCTCCATAGCTGCAATGGAACCCATGCCGCGGTATACCTTATACTTTCTTCCCTGGAACAGTTCATAATCCCCGGGGCTCTCCTCACAACCTGCAAACATGCTGCCCATCATACAGACGGAACCGCCTGCTGCCAGAGCTTTGGTGATATCTCCGGAGTACTTGATGCCGCCATCGGCAATGATGGGAATGTCATACTCCTTAGCCACACCGTAGCAGTCCATAATAGCCGTAATCTGAGGTACGCCAATACCTGCCACCACGCGGGTGGTACAGATGGATCCGGGACCGATACCCACCTTTACCGCATCAGCACCGTTCTCGATCAAATCCTTTGTCGCCTGGCCGGTGGCCACATTTCCTGCAATCACCTGGAGATCAGGGTACTTCTCTTTTATTATCCGCAGGCAGTTCAGCACATTCCGGGAATGGCCGTGGGCGCTGTCCAGCACCACCACATCCACCTTTGCGTCAACCAGTGCGCTAACGCGGTCAAGCACATTTGCGGTAATGCCCACGCCTGCACCGCAAAGCAGCCTACCCTGGGCATCTTTTGCTGCCAGAGGGTATTTGATGGCTTTCTCAATATCCTTGATCGTAATCAGACCTTTTAGATTGAATTCATCGTCCACAATGGGCAGTTTCTCTTTTCTGGCAGCGGCAAGAATCTTCTTTGCCTCATCCAGAGTAATGCCCTCATGCGCAGTGATCAGATTTTCACTTGACATGGACTCTTTGATCTTTTTAGAGAAGTCCGTCTCAAACTTCAAATCGCGGTTGGTAATAATACCCACCAGTTTCCGGCCTTCCGTGATGGGAACGCCGGAAATTCGGAATTTTCCCATCAGGGCGTCCGCATCGCCCAGAGTATGTTCGGGAGTCAATGAAAATGGGTCCGTGATAACGCCGTTTTCCGAGCGCTTCACCTTATCCACCTCTTCAGCCTGGGCTTCAATGGACATGTTCTTGTGGATGATGCCGATGCCGCCCTGCCGAGCCATGGCAATTGCCATACGATGCTCTGTGACGGTATCCATTCCTGCGCTCATCATGGGGATGTTCAGCTTGATCTTCTTGGTCAGCCAGGTAGTCAGATCCACCTGATTTGGTACCACCTGTGAGTAAGCAGGTACCAGAAGTACGTCGTCAAAGGTAATGCCTTCACCGATAATCTGTCCCATTTTCAATCCTCCTGTATGTAATTTGTTTATAAATAATCTGATAACCCCGGAGAACTTCTTTTCCGGGGTTATGGATATTTCAAATGAGTTTACCAGAGTTTTATCTCTCTGTCAACATATTTTTCCCATCCAAAAGGTCAATCTGAAAAAACCTTTCTGGGCGCTGCACTTTTCATGATTTTGATCATCTCAGGCGATGGGCTGAGAATTATTTTCTCGCCGCCCTCGTAATACATGGCGTAGCGAAGGTCCGGCTGCAGCACTTGGCCAATGCTGTAATCTTTCTCCTTCACATTGCGATTCTTGTAATTGTCCAAGTGGTAGCTTTTAATGGGAGCAAGGATTTCCATTCTGTCCAAGGTGTAGGTAGCCATGCGCTTTCTCTTGGACTTTGCCATTATCTTGTCCACCACCAGTTCCTTATCAAGGTACAGGTACTCATATTCCAGGTCCGCGTACATATTTACAAAATAAGCACCCACAGAAGCCAGAAGGCATGGGATAATCGCCAGTGAAATGCCTATCAGTATACCAAAAAAGCTGATCACGGCTATCGCCAGCAATAAAAACTTACAAAAGACAGCCATTACAGAAGACTTTGCCTTCACAAGGCATTCTACATATGCATCGCTCATTATTTCCTCCGTTTACAGCGTTCTACGCTCTCATGGTTACATTCTGTATTAATGATATAACAACTTTGGGAAAGTTGCAAGGTAACTTTCCCAAAAGCTGAAGTTTTTATCCTTTTTTTAGAATCTAATAATTGGGGATTCATTGACAATGATTTTATAAGTCTGTATGATGTAATTTGAAGAAAGGTGGTTACGATCATGCCGGTGATGGATGAATTCAGAGAGGAACGGCAGGCGCTGAAAAATAAAAGTCTGAAGGACAAACTCTCCTATTTTTTTGATTATTATAAGTGGCATACTTTGGCAGTGATAGCCTTGGTTGCAGTGGTCATTTCCCTGGTGTCAAGCTTCATAAACCATAAGGATTGGGGCTTTTATGTATGCCTGCTGAACACATCGTCATTTCCTTGGGCAGAGACTTATGTGCAGAACTTTGCAGAATACGCAGGGATTGACACAGACAAGTATGAGGTGGTCTTCGACACCGACATGTTCATAAATGCTGATATGACAGGTATGGAAACGGCAGCCACCCTTCAGAAAATCACGACCTATACTATGGCGGGCGATGCAGATATAATGATCGCAGGCTCTGAATTCATTGAGCGCTATGCAAATGGTAAGAATTTTCATGATCTCCGGGATATCCTGACTCCCGAACAGATAGCCCTTTGCCAGCCTTATTTCTACTATGTGGATCAGACAGTGGTAGATGCCGTAGCCGAGGCAAATAAAGGTGGACAGACCTACGAACTGCCCTATCCTGATCCCAAAGATCCCGATGCAATGCAAAATCCCGTCCCTGTGGGAATATATCTGGATAACTGTGCTGCATTGAAAGAAAATTTCAATTTCATAAGTGAAGAAATGGTTCTGGGGGTATATGTGAATACCTCCAGAACCGATATAGCGCTAAAGTTCATTGACTATATATTTCAATAGGGCGGACGCTCAACATAAAACAGTTTCAAAGCAGTTCCTTCAGCAACTTATTCACACTGCCCGGATCTGCTTTTCCCTTCATAGCTTTCATAGTCTGTCCAACCAGGAAACCAATGGCTTTCTCCTTGCCGTTTTTGTAGTCCTGGACGGACTGGGGATTAGCGGCGATGACCTCTTCCACGGTCTTTCGCAGAGCGCCCTCGTCGTTTACCATCTTAAGTCCCTTCTCCTCCACGTATTTTTCCGGATTCACATCCTCCTCAAACATAACTTCAAAGACTTCTTTCGCCACCGTGGAATTGATAGCTTTACTTTCCGTGAGGTTAATGAGCTTTGCAAGATTCTCCGGCGAAAAGTGGATGTCCTCGGGATCCATTTCTTTTTCCTTTAAAAGACGCAATGTCTCCACCATAAGCCAGTTGGACACTTTCTTGGGCTGACTTCCCAAGGCTACGGTTGCCTCAAAAATGTCCGCCATATGCTTAGATCCGGTGATGATCTCAATATCATATTCCGGAATATCGAATTCCTCCTTGTAGCGCTTCATCTTCTCCGTGCGGAACTCCGGCTGCCTTTTACGGATCTCCTCCAGAAATTCGTCGCTGATACTGACGGGAGTCAGATCGGGATCCGGGAAATAGCGGTAATCCTGCGCATCCTCTTTGGAACGCATGGCATAGGAAGTCTCCTTCGTATCATCCCACCTTCTGGTCTCCTGGGTGACATGCTCTCCCGCTTCCAACAGGTCAATCTGGCGGTTCTTCTCCCCCTCGATGGCACGGGAGATGGCCCGGAAGGAATTCAGGTTTTTCATCTCAGTGCGGGTGCCAAACTCCTCTGTGCCCTTCTCACGGACAGAGAGATTCACATCGGCACGCATGGAGCCCTCTTGAAGCTTACAATCGCTGGCTCCCAGATACTGAATGATCAGCCTAAGTTTCTCCAAATAGGCGATGACCTCTTCAGCGTTTCGCATATCCGGCTCCGACACAATCTCAATCAGCGGAACGCCGGAGCGGTTGTAGTCAACCAGCGTACAGTCCTCCCACTCGTCGTGGACCAGCTTACCTGCATCCTCCTCCATATGAATCTCGTGGATGCCGATTTTTTTAGATCCTTCCGGTGTGTCTATCTCCACCCAGCCATTCCGGCAGATGGGCAGATAAAGTTGGGATATCTGATAATTTTGTGGATTGTCGGGATAAAAGTAATTTTTTCGGTCAAATTTGCAGTAACGGGTAATCTGGCAATTAGCTGCGAGTCCCACTGCCACCGCGTATTCCAGTACCTTCTTATTCAGCACAGGGAGGGAACCGGGCATGCCGGTGCACACCGGGCAGGTATGGGAATTAGGGCTTCCGCCGAAGGCCGTGGAGCATCCACAGAAGATCTTGGTTTTGGTGGCCAGCTCCACATGTACCTCCAGGCCAATGACTGTCTCGTATTCTTTAGCCATTTTCCTTCCCTCCTTCCTCCGTTTTCAACTGTTCATAGGTATAGGCAGTCTGAATCAACTTCTTCTCCTGGAAACAATCGCCGATCAGCTGCAGACCTATAGGCAGGCTCTTACTGTCCGTTCCGCAGGGCACGCAGATACCCGGAAGTCCTGCCAGGTTCACAGAGATGGTGTAAATATCTCCCAGATACATTTTTAGGGGATCGGACAGGCTCTCACCCAGCTTGGGAGCCGTGGTGGGTGCAGCAGGACCCAGGATACAGTCATATTTTGTAAAGGCATCGTCAAAGGCCTTTTTGATCATTGCCTTCACCCGCAAAGCCTTCAGATAATATGCATCATAGTAGCCGGAACTTAATACAAAACTGCCCAGCATGATTCTGCGTTTTACCTCAGGTCCAAAGCCCTGGGAACGAGTCTTTTTGTACATCTGATGCAGACCTTCTGCTTCGGCGCGGCAGCCGTATTTGATACCGTCGAAACGCTCCAGGTTCGAGCTGGCTTCCGCGGCAGCGATGGTATAGTAGGTGGGAATGGCATAATCCACCAGGCTTAAATCAAATTCTTCCACAAGCGCACCGTTTGCCTTCAATAGCTCCGCCGCTCGAAGTACTGCTTCTTTTACCTCCGGGTCCAGGCCCTCGCCGAAGTAGTCTCTGGGGATTCCGATACGAATTCCGTGAACATCCTTTACCAGTGCAGAAGTAAAATCTGTATCCTGTCGCTCGATAGAGGTGGAATCCTTTTGGTCATGTGAGGCGATCGTCTCCAGAATCACGGCGCAGTCCTCCACAGTCTTGCACAGAGGCCCGATCTGATCCAGGGACGATCCGTATGCCACCAGTCCGTACCGGGATACCGTTCCGTAGGTGGGCTTCATACCCACTACCCCGCAGAAGGAGGCGGGCTGTCGGATGGAACCGCCTGTGTCAGATCCCAGCGCAAAGAAACACTCCTGAGCCGCCACAGCTGCCGCGGAACCGCCGGAGGATCCGCCGGGCACATGCTCCGGGTTCCAGGGGTTCTTAGTCGCACCGTAAGCGGAGGTCTCTGTAGTGGATCCCATGGCAAATTCATCCATGTTGGTCTTGCCGATTAACACTGCACCGGCTTTTTCCAGGTTCAGCACGGCTTCTGCAGAGAAGGTCGGGTTAAAGTTACCCAGAATTCTGGAGGCACAAGTGGTCAGGATTCCCTTGGTACACAGATTATCTTTGATGGCCACGGGCACGCCTGCCAGAGGGCCGGTCAGCTCTCCTGTCTCAATCTTTTTCTGCACCTCTTTCGCTCTGCGCAATGCGCCTTCTTTATCGATTGTCACATAACAGTTGTACAGTTCTTCTGTCCGGTCTATCTTGTCCAGAACGGCCTGCATGGCCTCCACGGCCGTGGTCTTTCCTTCTTTGATGGCTGTTCCAAGTGCTGCAGCCGATAGGGATAAAAGTTCCATAGCTACCTCGTTTCTCTCAGTCAAAAGTTTTGGGCACCACGAACATGGTGTTCTTTTCTTCCGGAGCATTTTTCAGGGTCTCTTCGCTTCCGTCGCCGTTTGTTATAACGTCCTCACGGAATACGTTCTGCACCGGGAATACGTGGGACATGGGTTCTATGCCTGAAGTGTCAAGTTCGTTCAGTTTGTCGATGTAATCCAGCATTCTGCCCATGTCTTTCTTGGCCTGTTCGCGCTCTTCATCGGAGAGTTCCAGTTTGGCTAGGATGCCTACGTATTCTATGGTTTCGTCGGTGATGATGTTTGGCATGCGGTGGGGTTCCTTTCTATTAGTCTCGGACTTTGATGTGGACTTCGCGGAGCTGTTGCTCTGTCACTTCGCTGGGGGCGTTGCACATGAGATCTTGCCCGGAGCCGCTCATGGGGAAGGCGATGACTTCTCGGATATTGTCTTCTCCGCGAAGGAGCATCAGCATGCGGTCCACGCCGGGCGCCATGCCTGCGTGAGGGGGCGCGCCGAATTGGAACGCCTGATAAAGGGCTCCGAATTTGGACTTTAGGGTTGCTTCGTCGTAGCCCGCTATGGCAAAGGCTTTTACCATGATGTTCATGTCGTGGTTTCTCACGGCACCGGAGGATAGTTCCACGCCGTTGCATACGATGTCATATTGATAAGCCAGAATGTCCAGCGGATCCTTTGTCTCCAATGCTTCCAGACCACCCTGGGGCATGGAGAAGGGGTTGTGGGTGAAGGCCGGCTGTTTTGTATCCGGGTCCATCTCATACATGGGGAAGTCGTTCACATAGCAGAAGCGGAAAGCGTTCTTTTCGATGAGATCCAGCTTCTCTCCCAGCTCTGTGCGAAGCCTGCCCGCATAAAAATTAGCTCTGTCTTCCTTGTCGGCAATGAAGAAAATGGTATCTCCTACCTCCAGTCCTGCCTCTTTCCTCATTACGCTCTTAAGCTCATCCGGGATAAATTTGTCAATGGGACCTTTATAGGACAGATCCTCAGCCACCTCCAGATAGCCCAGTCCGCCCATACCCATGGATGTGGCAAACTGCAAAAGCTTTTCATGAAAACCTTTGCTCATGTCCGCATGGACTTTAATGGCGCGGACAGTGCGGTTCAGGAATGGCTTAAAGGTACATTTCTGGAAAAAGTCTGTCAGGTCTATAATGCGTAAGGGATTTCTCAGATCCGGCTTGTCGGTGCCAAACTCCAGCATCGCCTGTTTATAACTGATAATTGGATAGGGAGCCGGAGTTACAACACTTCCCTCGGGTGCGAATTTTTCAAAAGTGGCAGAGAGTACTTCTTCTCCCACTTTGAACACATCCTCCTGAGTGGCAAAGCTCATCTCAAAATCCAGCTGGTAAAATTCGCCGGGAGAACGGTCCGCCCGGGCATCCTCGTCCCGAAAGCAGGGCGCGATCTGGAAGTATCTGTCGATACCTGATGCCATCAGCAGCTGTTTATACTGCTGGGGCGCCTGGGGCAGGGCGTAAAATTTTCCTTTAAAACGTCTGGAGGGAACAATATAGTCCCTGGCTCCCTCGGGGGAGGATGCACAGAGGATGGGGGTCTGGATCTCCACAAATCCCATCTCCGTCATCTTCTGGCGCAGGAAGGCAATAACCTGGGAACGGAAGAGAATGTTGTCACGCACTTTGGCGTTCCTCATGTCCAGATAGCGGTAAATCAGCCGCACCTCTTCTCTCGTTTCCTTTGATGTCATCACCTCGAAGGGAAGCTGTTTATACACCTTGCCCAGCACAGTAATTTCCTTTGCTTCCAATTCTATGGTTCCCGTGAGCAGCCTGGGGTTGTAGGTGTCCTCATCACGCTTCTCCACAGGCCCCTGAATGCTGACACAGGTCTCTCTGGTCAGCCCCTTCAAAAGATCCGTGTCGCGCAGCACCACCTGCAGCACGCCATACATATCCCGCAAGTCAATGAAGGAAACGCCACCGTGGTCACGGATATTCTCCACCCATCCCGCCACACGGAGGGTCTCTCCAATATGCTGTTCGCCGATGTCTTTGATCGTCAGGTCTCTGTAACAGTTCTTAACATCCATATTATTTTCCGCCTTTCTTTTGCCAGCGCAATGGGCTTATATGCTATAATTTCAAGGTCTTGATCCTGTCCACGGCCTCCACTGTGTTCTCGTAACTGCCGAAGGCGGTCAGCCTAAAATACCCTTCACCGCTGGGGCCAAAGCCGGAGCCGGGGGTGCCCACTACATTTACGTTCTCTAACAGGTAGTCAAAGAATTCCCAGCTGGTCATGCCCTTGGGGGTCTGAAGCCAGATATAGGGTGCGTTCACACCGCCGGAGACAGTGAAACCCGCTTCCTTTAATCCGTTGTATATATAGCTGGCATTGTTCATGTAATATGCCACCTGCTTCTTTAACTGAGCTTTCCCCTCCTCGGAATACACGGCTTCTCCCGCACGCTGTACAATATAGGGCGCTCCGTTGTACTTGGTGCCGTGACGTCTTGCCCACAGACTGTGCAGCGCCACATCACCGCATTTCAAATCCTTTGGAATCACAGTATATCCCAAGCGTACCCCGGTAAATCCCGCATTCTTAGAGAAGGAATGCAGTTCTATGGCACATGTTCTGGCACCCTCACATTCGTAAATGCTGTGGGGGACATCTGCCTCAGAGATATATGCTTCATAAGCGGCATCGAAAATGATCACTGCCCCCACTTTGTTGGCATAATCCACCCATTCCTGAAGCTGAGCCTTTGTCACCGTAGCGCCGGTGGGATTATTGGGGAAACAAAGATAGATCAAATCCGGGGTTTCCTTGGGCAGCTCAGGTGCAAAATTGTTCGCTGCAGTACAGGGCATATAGATCACATTGCTCCAGATCTCCGTGTTCCCGTCATAATTACCGGTCCGGCCCGCCATAACATTGGAATCCACATACACCGGATAAACAGGGTCACACACCGCAATTCTGTTGTCCAGGCTAAAAATCTCCTGGATATTGCCGGAATCGCTCTTTGCTCCGTCGGAAACAAAGATTTCATCAGCCGATATATTACAGCCCCTTGCCCTGTAATCATTCTCTGCAATGGCATTTCTTAAGAATTCATAGCCCAGATCCGGTGAATACCCGCGGAAGGTCTCGGCTTTTCCCATTTCATCCACAGCATGGTGGAGCGCCTGTATGACAACCGGCGCCAGGGGCTGGGTCACATCCCCGATTCCAAGGCGTATAATCTTCTTGTCCGGATTTGCTGCACTGTAAGCATTCACTTTCCTCCCGATGGTAGAAAACAGATAACTTCCGGGAAGCTTTAGGTAGTTATCATTTAGCTTAAACATGTTTTTCCTCTCCTCTTCTTTACAATTTCCCGTCATACCGTCACGCGGTTCCCTCAAAGACCGTCGTTGCCGGACCTGTCATGTAGATCAGATTATTCTCCCTGTCCCACTCAATCAGCAACTCCCCTCCTAACAGCTTAACTGTTACTTTATCATCCGTCAATTCATTTAAGATGCAGGCAACAGCAGTAGCGCAGCACCCGGTCCCGCAGGCCAGCGTCTCTCCGGTTCCCCTCTCCCAGACCCGCATAAAGACAGTCTGCCTGTCAAGGATTTCCACGAACTCTGTATTGGTGCGCTTAGGAAAACGCTCATGGTTTTCAAACAGTGGCCCAATCTGCTCCAATTCCAAATCAGCCACACCCTCAGTAAAAATCACGGCATGGGGGTTCCCCATAGACACACAGGTCATGCGATATTCCCTGCCATCCACAGTGATGGGCTCGTTGATTGCCCTACTCCCCTCCGCTTCTACCGGAATCAGGGCGGGCTCTAAAATAGGACTGCCCATGTTTACACGCACTCTGGTCACAACACCTCTGTCCTGCTGCCCGGTCATCTTCTCCACAGTCAGATCCAGAACTTTTACCTTTCCTGCACTGACCACAGTAATCTGTTCCTTGTCTGTCAGACCCTTGTCGTATACAAACTTGCCCACACATCGTATGCCGTTTCCGCACATTTCCGCCCGGGTTCCGTCCGCATTGTACATCTCCATCTCAAAATCTGCTTCCTCAGCAGGATTGATAAAGATCACTCCGTCCCCACCGATGCCAAAATGTCTGTCGCTGAGTCTGCGAACCAGCCCAGGTTTCTCCACCTGAGGAATTTTTTCCTCGAAGCCGTTTACATAGATATAATCGTTTCCGCAGCCCTCCATCTTTGTAAAATGCATGCTGCCAACCTCCTTTTTCCTTCCTGTTGATGCCTATTCCTTCATCATTGACAATACCATAAGCGCCATCTCCACCAGATTGGTTCCGCTGTCCATGCTGCACTTTTGCAGGTAACGGTGCGCCTCTTCCTCCGTCATATGGTTCCTGTCCATCAATAACTCTTTTGCCTCTTTGATGGAAGCCTCCTCATCCGCACTTCTGACCTTCGGTTTCAGCCGGGCCTTCCTCCGTCTCCTGACGATTCCCTCAGACATCATCGCAACCGTACTTATCAGGTCGTGGACCTTCAAGGGCATGGAAAGGCATACAATACCACTACCCTCACATTGGCTGAGCAAATGATCCGAGGCTATTAACAGCATCTCAAATCCCGGGGGGAGACATTCCTGCAATTCCGAATATACCATGTCAGCCAGCTTGTAACTGCAAATCACGATGCCGTCGTTCAAACCGTCCATATGACTGATGGCCTGTGCGCCCGCAGTGCAGACACCTGCCACAGGAAAGCCGTTTCTCACAAGCACATTCTTGATGCCCTTGGCGTCATCCAACTTCGGCAGTGCTACAATTATATTCGTCAAATGCCCACCTCCTATTCCATATGAAATATGAATAAGAAGGGACTAATATCTATACAGATATTCCTGGATTTCCCACTCGGAGACATTGGCGCGGTATCTCTGCCACTCAGCCTCCTTGGCGGCGATATAATTTTCCGATATATGCTTTCCCAGTACTTCGAGGATGAGAGGGTCTTTCTTCAGCTCCTCGACAGCATCGAGTAACGTCCCCGGAAGCAGCTCGATATTCAGCGCCTTGCGCTCCTCGTCCGTCATATTATAGATATTACAGTCAACACTTCTGGGCGGCTCAATCTTATTTATGATGCCATCCAGCCCTGCCTTCAGACATACTGCCAGGGTCAGATAGGGATTTGCAGCAGAATCCGGGCTTCTCAGTTCGATCCTTGTTCCGGAACCCACAACCGCCGGAATTCGGATCAATGGACTGCGGTTGGTGGCGCTCCATGCGATATACACCGGTGCCGCGTAACCGGGAACCAATCTCTTATAGGAGTTTACCAGAGGATTTGTGATAGCCGCCATTCCTTTGATATGCTTCATGATACCCCCGATAAAATAGTATGCTTCCCGGCTTAAGCCATTAGGATCGTTCTTGTCCTCAAATATGTTGACGCCGTCCTTGTGAAGCGACATATTGATGTGCATGCCGGAACCGTTCACACCCACCTTGGGCTTCGGCATAAAAGTAGCGTGAAGACCATGGCGCTTGGCAATCGTACGGGCGGCCAGTTTGAATGTCATAATATTGTCCGCGGTGACAAGTGCCTCGTCATAACGGAAATCAATCTCATGCTGCACCGGTGCCATCTCGTGATGGGAGGCCTCGATGATCATCCCCATGTCTTCCAGAACCATAACAATATCCCGTCTTGCATTTTCACCGCCATCCAAAGGACCGATATCAAAATAACTGGCCTGTTCGCTGGTCTCTGTGGTTGGTATTGCATTCTCGTCTGTGTTGAACAGAAAAAACTCACACTCGGGTCCCACTTCAAAAGTGTACCCCAGTTCACGAGCCTCCGCAGTGACTTTTTTCAATACCTGCCTGGGATCTCCCGCAAAGGGCCTGCCATCGGGATGATGTACATTGCAAAGCATTCTTGCCACTTTACCCTGCTGGGGTCTCCATGGCAGAATGGCAAAGGTGGAAGGATCCGGGTACAGGCACATGTCCGACTCCTCAACGCTCACAAAACCGTCAATAGCAGAGCCGTCAAACATACAGCTATTATCAAGCGCCTTCTCCAGTTGGCTTGCAGTGACTGCAATATTTTTCAGGTTACCAAACATATCTGTGAATTGCAGTCTGATAAACTCTACATCCTCTTCTTCAACAATCCTTATAACATCTTCCCTTGTGTAATTTCCCATATAGTCCTCCTCCGTTTCATCCTGCAGATGAACATTTAAACGCACAAAAGGGCAGTCTTTTCCCATGCGGAAGACGCCCTTGTCTTACCTCTATGATAGCAACCGTCGCGGTACTTTGTCAATGGCATATTCTTTTCCTTATGCTCATATCTATTATAAAGAAAAAGTGTCCAGAAAGAGTTTAAGGGGAAAAAGATGAGTGCTAAAACGAAAATCATTGTACTTCATATGAAAGAACTGATCTATACCGGAGTCTTTGTTGTGCTTGGCATCCTGTTTGTGATTCTGCTGGTTGTGATGTTCCTTCCGGATAAAGAAGAAAGTCCGGCTCCTGAGCAGAATAAAACTCAAACTGATGTCACAAACACAGATTCTCTCTACATACCCGGCATATACACCACAGAGCTGGTGCTGGGCAGCCAGGCCATAGATGTGGAGGTCATTGTGGATAATGACGCCATCACCTCAATCCGCATGGTCAACCTGAATGATGCCGTCACCACCATGTATCCGCTGCTGGAGCCCACCTTCGACTCCATATGCCAACAGGTATATGAGCTCCAGTCACTGGAGCAGGTCACCTATACCGCGGATGCCAAGTATACCTCTCTGGTGTTGTTGGAAGCCATCCAGACCTCTTTGAACAAGGCAACCCCTTCACCTTCGCCTTCAGCCAGTCCTGCGGTACGATAGCAGGCTGGTGTACTGTATCACTCATTACAGTACACTGGAACTCCTGCCGCCCCACTTGCTTACTAATTCTGCGGCGGCAGGAGTTTTTCCAGCTGTTCCAGCCAAAGTCCCGCGCTGGCATCCGAAGGCATCCGAAGATCCCCTCTGGGCGAGAGTGCAACACTACCCACCTTGGGGCCGTCCGGCAGACAGGAGCGTTTGAACTGCTGACTGAAAAATCTTTTATAAAATACCTTTAGCCATTTCAGGATTGTCTCCTGATCGTAAAGTCCCCGAAAAGCCAATTGGGCTATGCGATACACTTTGTCCGGAGGAAAGCTGCAGCGCAGCATATAGTACAGGAAAAAGTCATGGAGCTCGTAAGGACCCACAAGATCCTCAGTTCGCTGGGCAATTGCACCGTCCACAGGCGGCAACAGTTCCGGACTGACCGGGGTATCGAGAACATCTGTCAGCACCTCTGACAACTCTCTGTCTCCGCAGGTGTCCGTGTAATATTGAACCAAGTGACGGATCAGAGTCTTGGGCACCCCCGCGTTCACACCGTACATGGACATGTGGTCGCCGTTGTAGGTAGCCCAGCCCAATGCCAGTTCAGACATATCTCCGGTTCCGATCACAATACCGTTCCGCTTATTGGCAAGGTCCATGAGCACCTGTGTCCGCTCCCGTGCCTGACTGTTCTCATAGGTCACATCACGGTCGTCGGGATTCTGGCCAATATCCCGGAAGTGTGTGTCCACAGCTTCTCTGATGTCAATCTCCATAAGCTCTGTTCTCAAAGTTTCTGCCAGCTTGCAGGCATTGCCATAGGTTCTGTCCGTAGTGCCAAAACAGGGCATTGTCACGGCTAAAATTCCCTTTCTGTCCAGCTTAAGCAGATCAAAGGCGCGGACTGTCACCAGAAGCGCCAGCGTGGAATCCAGGCCGCCGGAGATACCGATGATTGCCGCAGAACAGCCGGTGTGCTCCAACCTTTTTTTCAATCCGTAGGACTGAATGGACAAGATCTCCTCACACCGCAGTTTGCGCTTTTCCTCGTCAGTCGGAATAAAAGGCATATTGCTGAAGGTCCGCTCCAGTTTCGTCTCTTCCGGAGTGATGGAGAACATTACTTTAATGTAAGGTTGAAGTTCTCCCCCAAAAGTTCCCATCCTCAGTCTCTCAGACAGCAGTCTGTGTACATCCAGATCTGCATACACTGTCTCACCCTGAAAACGCTTTGCCTGAGCAAGAATCACTCCGTTTTCCGCAATCAGATTGTGACCGCCAAAAACAAGATCCTGAGTGGACTCTCCCTCCCCTGCCGAAGAATAAACATAGCCGCAGAGCAGCCGGGCACTGGCAGATTTTACAAGGAGCTCCCTGTACTCGTCCTTACCCACCGTCTCATTGGAAGCGGACAGGTTGGCAATGACTGTGGCCCCTTTCAGCGCCAGTCCCGTACTGGGCGGTTCCGCCACCCACAGATCCTCACAAATCTCACAGCCCACAATAAGCTCCGGCAGTTCTTCGCAACAGAACAGGATATTCGTGCCAAAGCTCACGATCTGGTCGCCAATACGGTAAGGCACCGCGTCCCTGTTTCCCTCTGTAAAATGCCTCCCCTCATAAAACTCCGCATAGGAGGGGATATTCGCCTTGGGTACCAACCCCAGAATACGACCGTCACAGAGTACCGCCGCCACATTGTAGAGTTTGCCATCCCGCTCCAGTGGCAGCCCCACCATGATCAGCCCCCTCTTTCCCACAGTGGCTGCTGCCACCCGGAAAAGTTGATTCTTCGCTTCCTCCAGCAACGCCCGTTGGAGGAAAAGATCCCCGCAGGTATATCCCGTCAGGCATAGCTCCGGAAACACGATCAGACGGGCTCCCTTCTCCCATGCCTCTTCCAGTTTCTCACATATTACTCCCGCATTGTATGCCGGGTCTGCCACCCTGATCTTCGGCGTCACAGACGCGGCTTTGATAAAACCATGCTTCATAACGAAACCTCTCTTCGCTGCGGCATCGTTCATCTGCTTCTTTCATACAATGCCTTCAGCTCGTCCACATCAAACTTATAACGCTTGCTGCAAAAGCTGCAGTTTACTTCTATTTCCTTTCCCTCATTGATCATGTCCTTAAGTTCTTCTGCACCAAGGCTGATCAATACCTTTTCAATCTTTTCTCGACAGCAGTCACAGGTGAAGGCCACAGGCATGGTGTCGGTAATCTGTAATTCCAGTCCCTCCAGCAGCAATTCAAGCATCTGTTCCGGACTGTTTCCCGCATCCAGCATGGAGGTCACGGAGCTGATACCCTTCAGGTTCTGCTCCAGCCTGTCAATAATAGCATCCTCTGCAAATGGCATCAGCTGAATAATAAAGCCTCCTGCCTGTTTTACGGTATTGTTACGCTCCATGAGCACTCCCAGTCCCACAGAGGAAGGCACCTGCTCAGAGGTTGCAAAATAATAAGTCAGGTCCTCAGCAATTTCCCCTGTCTGGAGCAGCGTCTGACCCACATAGGGTTCTTTCAGCCCAAGATCCTTGATGACGCTTAAACTGCCTTTGCCCACTGAGCCTCCCACATCAAGCTTTCCCGCTGCATTGGCGGGAAGAATCACATCCGGCACCTCAGGATAACCCTTCACATTTCCATGGGAATCTGCCGTCACGGTCAATGCCCGAACAGGCCCGTCACCCTTGATCTGTAAGGTCAGAATGTCACTGTCACCTTTCAGCATGCTTCCCATCATGGCTCCTGCGCTCAAAAGCCGTCCCAGCGCTGCCGTCACCACCGGACTTAAGTTATGAGCCTTTCTCGCCTCCTCTGCCACACCTTTTGCGGTACAGGCAAAAGCCCTGATCTGTGCGTTGGCCGCAGTAGCCCTGACAATATAGTCTTTCATATTTTCCTCATTTCCATGCAGCCGGAAACTCTTTTCCCTGTTCCCTTGCCACAATGTATATTCTCTCGCTCTCCGGAGTCACCAATCCGCCCGTCTCCGCATCCACAGCTTCCACCAGAGCCATTCCCGCCTTTTCCAAAAGTGAGACCATCTGCTCTAAGGTGTAGCCTCTCTGCAGATGAACCTCCGAGAACTTGCGGAAGCTGTCACCCTCCTGTCGGACAAATACAGTCAGGTCGTACTCATTCAGCCCTTCCTCCGGGTCATAATAGTTCTCCCAGATAAAGCTGCAGTCCTCCCTGTTCTCGGCAATGGTTGTATTCCCGATGACTTCACGGTACTTGTAGTCCGTATTGAAATCAAAGATAAAAATACCCCCGGGAAACAGATAATTGTTCACCAGGGCAAACACTCGGAGCAGCTCATCCTCTTCCAGAATATAGTTCAGCGAGTCACAGACACTGTACACAGTTCCCACGGTACTGTACAGTTCCAACTCCCGCATGTCCTGAAGCAGATATAGGATCTCCGATCCGCTTCTCTCCTTTTTCTCCATGGCAATATTCAGCATGGCCTCGGACAGATCCACTCCAATCATATCATAACCCATGCCGTACATAATCTCCGCCAGGGTTCCAGTGCCGCAGCCTAAATCCACCACCAGATTCCGCTCCGCATCCAGCGCCCCTTCCACGTTCCGCGCTCCTTCCGCATCCCGCTCAGGCCTGGATACTCCGTACTTTCTGATCAGGGAATCCAGCCGCTCAGCCCACTGGTCATAGGGGGTATCGTCCATCAGTTCGTCATATACCCCGGCAAAATCTCCGTACGCTTCCATACAACCACCTATCATTCACAGTTCAGTCTACTCACCGAGCTTCATAGCAATACCAAAACCGATTACCAGCGCCACTACACCTGTTAACACATTCAGCACTGTCAACGCGGGGAAGGTTCCCATCAAAAAGATGGCAATGGGCGAGGATATGATCAGACCGATGATAGCCCAGTATGCGTACAGCGGGAACTTTTCAAAAATGATCTCCACCAGTTTTGCGATTCCAAAGATGCCCGCAACCACACCTATGCCAAAGGGAATCAAGATTCCGCAGCCCTTTAAAATGCCCTGTATATCCAGAGCCGCCAGCGCTGAGAAAAAGTCTCGAATAGCATTTAACACCGGATGATAAAAGCCCATAAGCATCAGCACCATAGAACCGCTGACGCCGGGAATGACCATGGTCGCTGAGGCTATAATACCCACACAGAATAATATCAATACATTCCCTATGTTAAAGGAAAGGTCAGCCGCCGTCCCCTCTGTATCGCCCATGGCCGCAAAAACAACTACCAGCGCAAAAAACAGAAGGCCTGCTGCCATGTGTCCGATATTGACCTTGCTTCCCTTCACTTTTTTCCATATGGCAGGGAGCCCGCCCAGAATCAATCCCACAAAGAGCAGGTTAGTCTGTATCGGATAATTTTCAAACAACCATGTAAGGCCGAAAGAACTTCCCGCGATGGCAATCACCATACCCACTGCGATGGGCAGCAGAAACAGCACACTCTTTTTGAACTCGCGGAACAGATGAGTGATACAGTGGATCAGCTTATCGTAGATACCCATGGACACCATCATGGTTCCTCCGCTGACACCGGGAATAATGTTTGCAATACCAATTACCATGCCCTTTAAAACACTTTTGATCATTACATTTCTCCATTCTTATGTTTTAATTATATTTATTTCTCTGAATCGTTTCTTATACTTCTACTTTAATTATATTAATTTCTCTAATCGTTCCATATACTCAGTGATGTTTAACTACATATTCAGACAAAAAACCGATCAGTTTATCCATCTGCCCGTCCGTGCCCACAGTAATGCGCAAACAATTGGAAATTCTGGGCTTATTCCAATAGCGTACATAGATATCTGCCTCGCGAAGGGCCAGGAATATCTGCTCCGCAGGGATTGTCCCATGGGAGGCAAAAATAAAATTCGCTTTGGAATCCGGAAAGGAAAAACCAAGCTCCTTCAGTTCCCCCTTCACCCGCTCCCTGGTGGCAGCGATCTTTGCTGTGACGGACT
Organism: Acetatifactor sp.; assembly: GCA_022511425.1. GTDB lineage: Bacteria > Bacillota > Clostridia > Lachnospirales > Lachnospiraceae > Acetatifactor. The sequence goes on along the minus strand of JAFLRO010000003.1, from coordinate 19,062 downwards.
TAAAATAACTGTCATCCCGCACTGCCTCCACCCCCAGCAGCTGAGCCGGCAGGTTCATGGTATAGGAATTTATAGAAAATTTTACGTCGTTAAGGTATCCGAGCAGCTTTTCATTGCCGATACAGAAGCCGATTCGCAGACCTGCCATGGATCTGGATTTGGAAAAGGTCTGAACAATCAGCAGATTGTCGTACTTATCCAGTAGGGACAAAGCGCTCTCGCCGCCAAAATCCACATAAGCCTCGTCCACGATTACAACCACATCCCTGTTTTCCCGGACAATCTCTTCCACTGTCTTAAGACTCTCGAACACGCCTGTGGGCGCATTGGGGTTTGGAAAAATCACACCGCCATTTGGCTGCCCGTAATCCTCAGGGCGGATATGCCAGTTCTCATCCAGGGCACAGGTCTTGTAGGGTATCCGATACAGATCAGCCCATACATCATAAAAGGAATAGGTCACATCCGGGAACAGAATCGGTTTATCACTGTTGAAAAATGTCAGAAAAGCCATGGAAAGTACGTCGTCGGAACCAACGCCCACAAACACCTGCTCCTGTCTTACGTGATAATACTCTGCCAGAGCCTTTACCAGAGGCGTTGTGTTTGGATCCGGATACAGACGAAGCGCATTGCTGTCCATCTCCGACGCCAGCTTTGCCACTCCCGGTGCCGGGGGATACGGGCACTCATTGGTATTCAACTTGATCATGTTCGGTTTATTTGGCTGTTCGCCGGCTACATAGGGCACCACCCGGCGAATATTTTCTTCCCACTTCATACGGACACCTCCCTTGACCCGCGCGGCATTCGCCATACAATCGAATTATTTCGATTGTCATGTACAATTGAATTATTTCGATTGTACGGCTCATTGCTCGCGGAAATTGGATTTTACAGTTTTTTCAAGCTCCGCTCTATACAGTTTGGCTTGCTCGTCGCACTCCAGCTTTTCATAGCAGCGAATCAACCCTTCCAGTCCCGTTTTTCCTCCTGACCGTATATCCAAAATTGGCTGGGTCTCATACACTGCATTGTAGTACCAGACCGCCGCTTCTTCCGGATCCTGATTATCCTCGTAAAACTGTCCCAGTTCACAGCAGATTTCTGAACAAGCCTCCTCCGCAATTACCTTGGAGACATATTTAAAGAATGATATTACATCGCCGCTAAGCCTGGCGGCTCTGGCTGCCACACAGCAGGCCTCAGCAATTTCTTCCCCGTCCCGCTCACCGTCGGCCGCCGATGTCCTGAAAAAGTCCGCTGCCCGTGCAAAATCCTCCGCATCCCCAGCCATCATCAGCTCCCGGGCATACAGATTGTGCAGCCGCTTGTCCGGCCGGTATCCTGTAGAACAATGCTTGTGAAAGCCGGCCAGATCTCTCTTGGCGTGGTCTCCCTCTGCCATGTGGGTAATGACGATATCGCTGTCAAACACCAGCGGGGCGAGCCGCACCGTCTCATGAATGGGTCCTTCCCAAATAAAATCTCGTTTTCTCTTAAAAAGCTTCGGCCGGTATTCTTCATCAAAGTTATAGACCGTCTGAAACTGCAGCTGGTTGGCATATTTCATCTGCACAATTTCGATCTCCGGTAGCAAGGTCTCCTTCAGCACCCGAAACCGCTCCTGATTTTCCTGATCCAACACCTCGTCGGCATCCGCGGAATAGATATACTCCATAGAGGCTTTGGAAAAGGCATAATTTCTAGCAGCGCTGAAATCGTCAACCCACTGAAAGTCAAAAACTCTGTCAGTATACTTAGCTGCCACCTCACGGGTGCGATCCGTAGAGCCTGTATCCACAATGATTATCTCATCCATCAGCTCTGCTACACTGTCCAGGCATCTGGCCAGTATACTCTCTTCATTTTTGACAATCATACAAAGCGAAATCGTAATCATGAGAACTCCGCCTTTCCGCCGCGGAACGCGACTCAACAAATATAATAATACCAAAATTAGGATAACGGTACAACTGTTTCTGTTGTATTTTGTTAAAATCAGAACAATTCAACCTGTGTCATTTACAAAACAGCTGGCATGATTCGCAAAATAACAACAGGTAGAAAGCCGTGGTGATGTAGGGAAGAAAAGGTACCGGCTTTTTCAGATTGCCCTTTCGGGAAATATTTTTCCTGAATGCCTGCACCACAGTAAGCAATAGAAATGCCAGAATCATGTGTTCCAGAAAGCCAACGATACCCATTCCCAATCCTACCTCTGCCCCAGCGCACACACAGAAGGCATAACAATCCGCCCGTCCGTACAGCTGTCCAAATAACACGATCTGTATGATACAAAACGCCAGAAGCTCGGACAGCACACTGCCTGCAATCCCAATATCTCTTCGGATCTCTACGAAAAGCAACAGCCCGGCTGCAATCCCACTGAACCACCAGACAAAGTTATGTACCTGATATATAGCCAGATCCGTAATACAAGCCAGCAGAAGACATCCCAAAATCACAGATAAAAGCAGCCGGGAAAGTGATCCCTGCGGCCCCAGCCTCCAACATAGAATCCCATTTCCGGTAAAGCCCGCTAGGACTATGACCAACATATGCCTGCGTGACAGTTTAATAGCCTGATCCAGCCTTTTGATGAGATATAATCCTGCTGCCACTGTTCCCAGGATCACCAGCGTCATCTCAGCCTGGTACGGAATTCATTCAACACCGTTCCCTCTACCCGCACTGTGCTTATTGACGGGTATTCCTCCAGCTTTTTATCTCCTTTATAGGCTCGCACAATAATGGTATAGTTTTGATTTGCAGGGGTTTTCAGAGGTATAATGAACTGGAGCTTCTCCTCTTGGAGATATGCAGGGCTTTCAGTATATACAAAGGTTTTGTTCAGTTCAGGATTCCATGTTACCATCTCCGGCGGAAACTCCACCTCTACGCGCTCTGCATACCCCCAGACGGAAATAAAGAGAAAACCGCTCTCCCCACATTTAAATACAGGATCATGGGGCTCTAAGATTCTTTCCACCCTGGTTTCCAGCGCAAATTCTGTGAATCCATAGACCGCTTCCGCAATGTTTCCCACGTTATCCACCGCATGTGCTGAAATAGCAAGATCTCCGCAGAATATAGGTTCTTCCCTTGTGATTTCTATCCGAATGCAGCCATCGGCGTCCGGGTAATAGGTCTGCTCCAGAAGGCTATCAGTATTGACAACGCTGACATACAGCTCTCTCAATCCGCTCAGCGAATCCTCTGCAGATACTGTCAGTATCATAATGCCATCTCTCCTGTCTATCAGTTCTCTGTGATCCAGAACATCCAATCCGCTGATCACAGGCGCTTCTCCATCCGCTATGATTACAGCACTGTTTTCCCTGTCCCTGTCCGGATTAGAGTAGACAATGCCTCCCTGATTTTCGGCTCCTGCGATCGGCACGATTTCAAACCGCTTACCGGACAGGTCTGTATCCAGCACAAACTTCTGCACAGCCCATAATTCCCTGTTTCTGTCAGATCGGATAGTCAGGCAATAGGGATGTCGGCTAATCGGCGAGCTGCCTTGCCGGAAATAAGTCAGTTCTTCCATCTCCGTCCTGATTTCACCTGATACAATCTGATGAGACGGAGTATAGAGAATGTCTCTTGCTTCCGTATCTCCGGAGACGGATTGAAAAATAACATAGTTCAGCTGATAGTCCAAAAAAGCCTGTCCCTCTATATATGCCTGATATTCCAGACAAAAAGGTGTTATTCCATCACTTCTTACATACCATACGTTCTCCTCTGCCTGATGAACATTCTCACCGTCTTCAAGCTTAAGCTGTCTAGTTCTCAGTGGTCCTCTGGCCGGTCTCCACTGGGCATAAAGTGTCACCACTCCCCCGTTCTGGGCAGTCAGATTCCAAATCTCCGCTTCATCCGCATAACTGATCCCCGTTCCGTCCGGACTGGTATTCCACTCCACAAACTCATAGTCCGCCCGTGTATAGATGTTCCGAGTCAAACGCCCGGTCGTCGTCACCGCATTGCCTTCATATTCAGCGGCATTATTGTACATGTGCACGCTGGCCTCCATAAGTTCTCCGCTGAAACCCAAAATGTTGGGAGCATATGCTACTTTGTACCGGTTCCAGGAAATACCCCTGCATAAATGTCTGCCCATGGGTGCCCCCTGCTCCAAGCCTCTGCAGTATGGACAGAGGTAATAATAGTCCAAATCCGCTCTTACATCAAGGTAATCAATCGACTCTGCTGCCTCTTTGCTCATGTATATAAACATTTGGTTGAGCAGCCCACCACAGTCAGCGCAGTAGCCCCCCCATCCCGAATAATATGCTCTTTGACATATTTCGTTGGTCGCAGTAATGCCATGATATTTTCCATTGAGATTTACTCTATGAACACAGGATGCCGTCCGATATCTCACTACCCATTTCTCCACCGGTACCTCACCTTCTCTGGTATAGCTATAATAATGCTGTCCTGTCTCCAAATCCTTCAAAGAGGAGTGAATTCCGGTAGACACCACCATTCCCTGACTGTACCAGACACAATTGGTATCTCCCGCATTGGCAGTCCAGGCTTGTCCGTCCGGACTGAAAGACACATAGGGACTGTTGTAAATTGTATGATGACCTGCTGCACCAACCTTTAGAGACGCTGCCCACAACAGCAGAAACAGCGTTGCCGTCCACTTCAGTAAACCAAATTTTCTCAATCCGTATCAGTCCTCCTTCTTCAGCTGCACTGATTATTTTAAAAGCTTTACCACTCGCAGGGATCCGCCAGCCAGCTCCGCGTAAAATTCTGGCACCTCTGTCTCGTCCAGATACACATTGATACGCTGTGCGGCAGTGATTGTGTCGCCGTTAGCGATTGCGGTGCCCGATGCGTCAAAGACCTGCTGCACAAAAACCTCTGCCCACACCAAAACGGTTTCCCCTTCCTTCACAGAATAAATGTTGACCCTGTCTCCGGCTCGCAGTACACCTCCGGCTACCTGATAAATATCATCCGCCTTGAAACCGGCCACCACAGGCTTTTCCATCCCCGCAAGCACCGCGTCCAGTTCCTGAAACATACCACTGGTGAGCAGTACACCCGGTTCTATGTCAAAAGTAGCGGTAAGTCCGGCAATCTGTTCCGGTGAACTCAATGCTGTCTGCGGAATACAGCTTAAGTCAAGCTGCTGCTCCCTGAAATACTGTTGATAATTTTCTTCTGTGATCATCTGACCCTTTGGTATTCCCTTGACTGCCGTATATATTGCCCCCTTCTCATACTTGGTCAGGATGCTCCTTTCCAGCTGTATCATAGCCGCAAATACAGCTATCGATGCCACCAATGCCGCAAGGATGCTTCCCACCCGGAGGCGGGAAGGATTCCATCGTCTTTCTCTCGTTTTCTTCTCTCTCATGTCTTCCCTTTCCTGCTTACGCAATGATAACTCATTATTGTTCGTTTGCCACAATATCTACCAGTTTTCCCTTGTGAGCCTCTACTGTCACCCCCAGGAATCCCTCCACCTGATATGCGATCTCGCTGTACACCCCAGTGGATTCAATGAGAATGCCGTTAGGAGCCACAGCGCTGCCCATAGCTTCCGTCCACTGATTCATCCTTCCGCTCTCATCAAAGCTGCTCACCGTCACATCGTTTCCACTCACGCTGTATACTGTATAGTTTACAATGCGCACCGGGCCGGAGATAAGCCGGTCAGCCGGACACTGCCAGTTTTCATCCAGATTCAGGTTCCCCCTCACCGCTTCCCGATACAATCCATAAGCCCGGTATGGATCAGAAATCACCAGTTGGTGGGAGAGGCCATACTCCTCCACATCAATCACCGCTGAAGCCAGGTTAGATAGCGCCAGTGCATCTTCCAGATAATCGGAAGAGCTTTGGAATATATCTACCTGCAGCATGGCACACAGCAATATTCCCAAAAACAACAGAAAAAACAGACCCGCTGCCCACTCCACCTTTCCGCTCTCAGTTTTTAGCGGTGGAAACCCTTTTTTCCTCAAACTCATACTCTCCCTCCAATTTTCCCCTGATCAACAGCACAATGGGGTCACCGTAGAACACCCGCTCCATGGTGGTTCCTGCCAAGCTCACTTCAGTCACACCAAGACTTTCAAGTTCCCGGGTAATTGAGATACAGTCAGCATCCGTCAGTTCCCCTGCCGTTTCCATCCGCAGGATATATTTCCGCGCAATCTGATTGATCTCCGCCTTCCGATAGACCAGCCTGACATTTCCCATGTAGGCCAACATCACAATTGTCATAGCCAACAGGTAAAATCCTGTCACCAAAATGTCTCCCACGCTCCCCCGTTCCCGTCTCATGTTGTCACCCCAGTCAGAATATGCTGAGCCTCTGCTGTCATAGCATCGACAATGGTTGTAATAAAAGCCTGTAAGCTGTCTTTCATCACCACACAGAGCAACAACGCTATAATGCAGAGTCCTATCGTCACCAGTATCCCGTCAATACCCGGCTCCTTTTTCATTCCTTTCAGAAGCAGGTTTCTTACTCCAGTACGCATCCAATCTATGCATAAAACGGAATTCCTCTTATTAAAATTAATCCTTATCATAATACAATCCCCTTTCTTTTTTGCGTTCACAGACGCTTATTTTTCTACTACAAGGCTACTGAGTTTTAAAATCTCATAGCCGTTCCAAACATGTATGTCACGCAGGCATAAAGTGCAATACCCAACACCACAGCCAGCACACCCAGTTGATAAAATGTGATGCTCCTGTCCAATGTGTTTTTCTTCCGTTCCAGAACATTTGCCTCCACATCTTTGATCTGCTCACCGATATCCCCCAACAGCTCTAAGGCCTGCCCAGACTCCAAAGCTTGCAGCAAAGTGATACACAGCGAATCCACATAGCGGTTGTCAAATTTTCTTTGAAACCTGTCCAACGCCTGACAAATGTCAGCTTTCATTACAATGTCTCCCGCAAGTTCCAGCAATGCCTCCCGCAGCCTGGGCTCCTGCACGCTGCTGTAGCACTCTGACAGTGCATCTGTCATATAGACACCGGCTCTAATCTGTATTTCCAAAGCATGATAGACCAGCTTGAGCTCCGGAAGCAGCCGGCCGTTGTCCCTTCCGTTCAAATATATAAGCAGTCCGCCAGGCAGAAAATACAACAATGTAGCCGCAGCAATACCACTCACCCAGCTTACAGAGCTTAAAACAGTCAATCCCAAAAGAGCCAATACCATCCGGACGGCCAGATAACGCCAAGGTTCTATATGCTTCCCATAATGAAAGGAAGCACCGTTTCTTACCAGCCACTCCTGAGTTTTTCCGTACCAGCCGCTCCCCTGTTCTCTTTTCCGCAGCAGCCCCGACAGCTCTTTCCAGGTCTTCAGGATCAGACGTCCTGGGTGGTAATCCAAATACATCTGACACAACAGCCCAAAGAACAATGCTGCTGTAAGAAACGGTAGTAAGTGCAGTGCTGACAAGATATATGTCTCGTTCAAGTTTACCTCCTCTCAGCCGTGTATACGGCACTTCTCTCCCGACGAATCAGCTCTGTGCTCGGTGCAGCTGCCCACCGAAAAGCCCAAATATTCCCAACAGAATTCCACATCCTACTTTACCGGGCAGTGTTCCCCAAAGCAGCTCCCATAGCGTTCTGTCAGTCAAATGTCCCACCGTCATCAGTACGATTACCGACATGCCAAGCAGAAGTACCATATTTACCGCCGCCTCCCGGAGCATTCCCCTGCGCTCCTGTGATACCCGGAGATACTCCCGCATACTTCTGCGGCTGCTGCTCACAAGAGCAGAAAAATCAGCGCAGTAGCGGATACTGATCTCCATATTTCTGGCCAGTTCCTTGAATTTCGGATGCTCTATCCTTTCTGCCATGGAAAGCAGTGCAAGACCGGCATCTCCTGTGGTTTGAGCCTCATAGCAGCAGATATCCAGGGCGCTGCGCAACGGCTCCTCCATATACCGTGCCACCTGACTGAATACACTGGTAGCTTCCGTGGACGATATGCTGTAATTCCCTAAAAAGTCCAATAGCTTCATTAGGCTGTTATTGACCCGATGCAAATTTACTGTCCGCAGAATCCGCAGCAGCAGTCCTTCTCCCACTGCCATAAGAATCACCCCCGCGACAGCGTGCCACAGTCCCAAAAGCAGCAATAGCAACAGGAACACAGCTGCCGCTGCCAGCGCATTTCCGGCAATCCACCATTCCACTGTGAGTTTTGGAAAGTGAAGCTTGAGACCGCTGTATTGCAGTTGTCTCTCCAGGGAGAATAGCACTGTATGCTTCTGCTGCAATTCCATAAGCTGCTTTCTTCCGTCCAATGTCCTCTGCCGGGAAGCTGCGTCCATATCAGCTCTGGTGCGCTTCAGCAGCGCAGAGAACTGTTGAAGGACACGGATTTCACTAAACAGCAGGAAAAAAATATGGCATAACATAATAAAAATAAAAATGTAAACTACAATTTTCAAGTTACCTCTCTTTCTGCCGCACAAGCAGCCCTTAGAAAATCCTCTTATACGCCAGGTTTCTCCTTTCCGGATCCCAGCCTCTGCACTCAAAAATCTCTTTCACCCGAAAATGTTCCATAAAAACCAGCGTCTGAAAGCAATCCATCATCTTCATCAGCTCGTCCCTGGTATACCGACTTGCATACATGGCATAGTCTACCAGCTTGTCCGGCGCTCGGTCTGCTGATGGTGCATGTATGGTCGCCGCGCAAAGCTGACCCGTATATGCCGCATTTAACAGGTATAGTGCCTCCGCACCCTTGACCTCACCAATGATGAAAAAGTCCACGTCCATAGTCAGCCCTGCAATGCTGATATGTTCCAGGTCATAGCTGACCTGCTGTTCTCCTGTCCCCGGCAGCGAGTGCAGAAACATCATGTCAGGATGGTACAAGGTGGTCAGTTCATCTGCCTGCTGAGCCACCAATACTGCCACATCGTCCGGCAGGGTTTCCTTCAGGGCGTTGAGCAGGGTAGTTTTCCCGGAGGAATTGCCTCCGCATATCAGCGTGGAGCCCTGGCGAAAACGCCGAATCAACAGCTCAGCCGTCCCCTGATCAAGCATTTCCTGTTCTATCAGTTCCTTCATCTGAGGAAAAATCTTTGGTACCTTTCTGATACAGAGATATGGCTCACTGTATGTGTTGACAAACGGCATGGAAAGTGTAAATCGAAGAATAAAATCCGGATGACTCTCATTGTCCGTAAATCTTTGAATTGCATTAAGATTAGATATGTTGACCTGATTCCTGGCGGCAATATAATCAATAAACTGCCTGTATTCCCGGGGAGATGCAAATGCTGTGTCAGCAGCCATCCGCTGTCCCCTTCTCTTGATGCGGATATTGTCATAGCTTACTACCCGTATGTCGGAGACCGTCTTGTCGTCAATCAGCTCGGATAACCTGGAATAACCGAAAATATACCGCTCAAAGTTTTCCAGTAATTTTTTCTGTGCATCATCAGACGACGGATAATATGTTGCTATGTGGATTGCTGCCTCCGCCAGAAAGGCCTCTCTGGAAAGCTGACCCTTTCTCATCTGCATCAATGATTGCTGCTTTTGGGTAATGTAATCATTTACCAAATTTTGCAGTAAATCTGTTTTGACGGTATCCTGTTTTGATCTAATGTGTCTCACCCCTCCATTCATGACCGATACGGATTACAAAATACAGTGCACTTGCATTACGTAAATGTGTATGCGGTAAAATAAATTCGGTAAGGTCGGCTGATACAGCCGAGATAAAATGACAATACTTAAAAAATAGATACTTAGACTTGCGCAACTTGCTAAGTGATATTTAATCTACACTATAATTCACTAAATGTCAATATGCAAAAAATTTTTTTACCACACATAAATTTTTGATGTTACAGTTGTTTTCCGCAAGTGACGGCATCGTGCGGTGGGTATGCCCAGGCGAACGCGGCAACGCTCCGCTGAACTAACTGCCAACTTCGACTAAGGCGTGTAAGGACATCACGCCTAAGTCTGCGTAAGCAGTGGATTTCAGCTCCGTCTAAAGGCGCCGCTGAATTGTTCGGCTGGGCATACCCACCGCACGATGCCTGATACTGGGTGTGAATAGTAACTATTTTTTACCCATCCGATTATAAATATGGAATTGTCCTCTTGTAGTCCGTCCAAAAAAATGATATACTTAAAACAGAAAACAGTTTAGAGCGAGGTGCATCCTATGTCTATGTTCATTCTTTTAGCAGGCGGTCTGCTGGTAATAGTGGTTGCAGTCGTAGTTGCGGTGGTATCCGCTGTGACAGCTGCTGTTGCGGCAGAAACAGACAGTACGGACGATTAAAATGCGGCGGGAATAAGCCTGATGGCCATCCCGCCGCATTTTTGTCATATCACAGTCATTCCAATGCTCCATAAGTCGCCATACGTATTTTCCTGGCCGCAGGGGTGAAGCCTGCGCCGCACCTCTGAATAAAATACAGGATCACAAGTTCATCCTTAGGAGACATGGTCACATAATTTCCCGTCCAGCCATCCCATCCAAACTCCCCCAAAGAACCGTTTGTTGCCGCAGCGCCCTGATCCATTAACACGCGCATCAGACAACCGTAACCGTAGCCCCTCGTCCAGTCAAAAGTCTGACACTGGCTGTCATTCAGTCTGTTCTGACTCATGAACCCTACCGTTCTGCGCCCCAGAAGCTGTTTTCCCTTATAAACACCCCCGTTCACCATCATAGAAGCAAAATGACCGTAATCATCCAAAGTGGACACCAGACCTGCACCGCCGGATTCAAAAGCTACATCCTCCCCATAATACTCGCCTAAGTGACTTCCTATGTGCGGAATCAGGCGACCATCCTCCGTGGGCTCGTAGTGCTGGGCAAATCTATCCAGCTTTTCCCTGGGTACAAAAAACCCTGTATCCGGCATCTCCAGGGGCTCAAAAAGCTCCTCCTGCAGAAACTGTCCGAAACTCTTGCCCGACACAGCCTCGATGATGCCGCCCAGCACATCCGCAGAAAAACCGTACATCCAGGGTCCGCCCGGCTGATAGCACAGAGGCACGGAGGCAATCCCCCGCATATACTCCTGGGTGTCCACCCGCTCGCCTCGTTCTCTGCGGGCTACAAACTCCTGGACAACTTTTTCCATCCGCCGACCGGGCTCTGTGGAAGCGTCGGGATAGGGTATTCCGGAGGTCATGTTCAATAAATCAAATATGCAGGGTTCCCGATCCGCCGGAATCTCCCCTTTCTCGTCACTCCAGACCTTTTGTCCCGTAAAACAGGGCAGGTATTTTGAGACCGGGTCCCACAGATCGATTTCTCCCCGCTCTGCCAATATCATCGCAGCCGCAGCTGTCACAGGCTTGGTCATGGAGTACAAATGGATTATGGTATCCCGCTTCATGGGAATTCCTCTTGCCTCGTCCGCCAGACCAAAGGCGTTATAATATAATTCCTTTCCTCTGTGGAGCACTAATGCACTGGCACCCTTGACCCAGCCGCTCTCCACTTCATTCCTCAGAATTCTATCCATAGCCTCTTTGTAATAATACATTCTATTCCCACCTTTCTCCCGACGCAGCATCCATTTATCGCCGCCTGCCATATATTGCCTTTATTTTACACAGCTATCATGGAAACTGCAAGTTTTCAGTGAGGCAATTTTTAATATTTACTTTTATCCTTTACAAAAACGTTGTATACTGGTAGCAGCAAACATGAAAGGATCATTCCCATGAAATTGAAGGAAGCCATAGAAAGTCTCTCTCAGGAACATCCGGAGGACGTACTGATCCCCCTGTACACGCCCTGGGGAGAAAAGATAAAGAATGAAGAAAATCCACAAGTCTGGCAGGAATATCCCAGACCTCAGCTGCGTCGGAAGGATTTTCACATGCTGAACGGAAAATGGCGCTATCTCATCACCGATCAGGAACTGCAACCGGGACAGCCCCTGGAAACGGAAGGTGAAATCCTTGTACCCTTCTCTCCGGAAGCGCTGCTCTCAGGTGTTGACAGGCAGTTAAAGCCCGGTGAATTTCTTTGGTATGAACGAAAGTTGACTTTTTCCCAAGAGGAACTGGCAAAAAAAGATGTCGGCATGCGTTGTATCCTTCACTTTGAGGCCGTGGATCAACAGACCGCAGTCTACGCGAACGGCCAGGAAATTGCAGTGCACATAGGCGGCTATCTACCTTTTTCAGCGGATGTGACAGACTTTGTCTCGAATCAAGGAACACTACTGCAGGTATGGGTTCGTGACGATAGCGACACCTCCTACCATACCAGAGGAAAACAGACCTTGAAACGGGGGGGCATGTTCTACACGGCCCAGAGCGGAATCTGGCAGAGTGTGTGGTATGAATGGGTCCCCAAGAACCATGTGACAGCCATTCGCATTACACCTTACCTTGACAGCCGACAGGTAAAGGTGGAATTATCCTCTCCGAAACCCTTTACTGCCATTACCTGTACAATACAGATTGCGGACAAGCAGTTTTCTATAGATGAACCGGCTAATACAGCGGCTTCAGGCATGTCACGGCCGACAAAAGCTCACCATAATCTCATCGGTGTATCTGTGACCATGGAGTCCTCCAATTCCGGTATGCTGACCTTTACCCTGCCGGAGGACGGATTCTACCCTTGGACTCCGGAAGAACCGTATCTTTACGGTTTCTCCGTCACCGCTGACGAGGATGAGATTCACAGCTATTTTGCTATGCGCACCTTTTCCGTAGAGCCGGACGAGCGGAGAACCCTGCGGTTCTGCTTAAATCATAAGCCCTATTTCCTTCATGGACTGCTGGATCAGGGCTACTGGTCCGACGGACTGATGACAGCGCCCTGTGACGAAGCTTTTCTTTATGATATTAACCTTGCAAAGAGCATGGGCTTTAACATGCTGCGCAAACATATTAAAATCGAGCCACTGCGCTGGTATTATCACTGTGACAGGCTTGGGATGATCGTATGGCAGGACATGGTCAGCGGTGGCACAACCTATCACATGCCCCTGGTCTGCTATATGCCTACCTTGTTTCCCCATATCAGCACCCACACAAGGGATCATCACTACCATCTCTTCTCCAGGGCTGAGGTAGAGGGACGTGCTGCCTGGGAGCAGGAATGCCTTGAAACCATGGATCACCTGCACAGTGTACCCTCTTTGGCAGTATGGGTTCCCTTCAACGAGGGCTGGGGGCAATTTGATGCCGCCCGAATCGCCGCCCTGGTCAAAGAAAAAGACCCATCACGCCCGGTGGACCATGCCAGCGGCTGGTTTGACCAGAAGGGAGGAGACTTTAGAAGTATCCATAATTATTTCCGACCCTTAAAGGTAAAGTTAGACAAAAAGCGTGCTTTTGTCATCAGCGAGTATGGCGGATTTGCCTGCCATATTCCGGAACACTCCAGTGTGGATCGGGTCTATGGCTACCGAAAATATGATACCCCTAAGGAACTGACAGATGCCTATCGGGAATTGATAGAAAAACGCCTGTTTTCTTTAGTGGATGCGGGTCTGAGCGGTGCGGTCTACACCCAGCTCTCCGATATTGAGGAGGAGGTCAACGGTCTTGTGACCTATGACAGACGGGTGGTGAAGGTTGACCTGAAACCCGGCGAAGGCGGCACAATAAATATACAACATCAAATTGAGAAACATACGTAATTCGAGAAATTCATGCCATCAATAAATATAAAATTTTAAGAACATGCGAAATTAAAAAGTGTGTGTATTTTAAATATCGCATGTTCTTATAAGACAGTGCAAAGCACATGTCATGAATTTACTATTGGTCAGAATTGATGCAATGGCTGATTTGTCAGTCATTGCATTTCTTGTGTTATATAATGTTATATAATATTATATAATTCTCAAGCATCCACCTGGCTCACCAGCTTCTTCTCCAGCACCTTCCGTACATGGAAGTAAGCGGGAATCAAAAACGCATCCGCCAATATCCAGGCAGTAGGACTGCCCAATGTCACGCCAGTAAAGCCAAACAACGGCACCAATACCAGACCCGCCAAGGTTCTGGCTGCCATCTCGAACACACCGGCCAGGATGGCAAAAGTAGGAAATCCCATTCCCTGTATTAAAAAACGTATGATATTTACCAGTGCCAGCGGAAAATAAAAGGATGTACTCATAATCATAAAGAATCGCACGTTATTTATGATAGCCATTTCTGATACATCCAAAAACAGGGTAGCCAGCGGTCTTCCAAAAAAGATGCTGATGCACAGTGCAATCACGGAATAGCCCGCTCCAAGAAAGATACAGGATTTCAGCCCCTGTCCTACCCGGTCCAGCCTGCCTGCGCCTACATTTTGACCGCCATAGGTTGCCATAGTGGAACCCATGGCATCAAAAGGACATGCCAGAAAACCGCCAATGCGCCCTGCCGCCGTCACTGCCGCAACCGCATCGGAACCCAATGTATTCGTAGCACTTTGCAGTATCACGCTGCCAATTGCAGTGATGGAGTATTGAAGCCCCATAGGAATTCCCATGCCGCACAACACCCGCATCATATGTGCATCCGGTGTCCACTCATCTTTTTGTATGCGCAGTATCTCAAACTTCTTTATCATGAACAGCAGACAACATACACCCGAGACTCCCTGAGAAATCACGGTAGCCATTGCTGCTCCCCTTACACCCATCTCCAGGTTCAGGATAAAGAATAAATCCAGCCCAATATTAAGAAATGAAGACATAACAAGAAATATAACAGGTGTTCTGCTATCTCCTAATGCCCGGATAATGCCGGAAGTCATGTTGTATAAAAAGGTAACAGGAATCCCCAGGAATATCACCCATATGTAGGAATAAGAACCGTCAATGATATTTTCCGGCGTATGCATCCATGCAAGGATCTGACGGCAAAGAAAGGTTGTCAACACAGTCAGTACTACGGCAAATGTTGCGGAAAGCCAAATACAGTTTGCTGCGTATCTGCGCAGTCCGGAGTGATCGCCTGCTCCGAACTTGTGGGAGATGGGAATGGAGAAGCCTCCGCACACTCCCATACAGAAACCTATAATGAGAAAGTTGATGGAGCCCGTAGCGCCAACTGCGGCCAGATTCTCCTTTCCAAGGAATCGTCCTACTATCAGGGTATCTACCAGACTGTAGAACTGTTGGAATAGAAAGCCAAAGAGCAACGGCACCGAAAAGCTCAAGATTAACTTCATGGGCGAACCCTTTGTCATATTTTTAGTCATCAGTAATTCTCCTTCTTATTTCTGTAAGGATGTTAATTATCCATTTAAAAAGGCATCCATCACATTGATATTCTTTGCCATTTGAACAATACGATCCGTCTCTCTGTGCATATATGCCTCCAGCATATCTATTTCTTCTCTGGAAAAGCCCTTATTGCTGATCATTTTATAGTCGGACAGCCTGCCCTCTGCACTTCGCGTACCTTCCGTAAAAAGCACATATATCTCACGCTTTCCATCTTTGCTCACAATTGAGGATACTGACATATTCATTTGATTTTTCTCCTCTCCGACGCTGCTTGCCAGGAACACTTGTTACGCCCGCAAACTGGCGCATTCCACACATAAACCAGCACTTTTCGCTGCTCAAAAATAGTACCACACTGTGCCAGTGTTTGCAAGCCGGAAAGTAGTATGCTATACTTTCTCTATTCAATAACTACGGATGTTACTGTATACATAAATGGATACAAAACTTGACAGGAGAATTCATCATGCTGAATCCATTACAGAAAAAAGACTTTGATAAATACATAGATTTCGCCTGGAACTTGGCTTTCATCCCGTGGGAGAATATGTCTGTTATTGGAAGAAAATATAGGAATAAGCCCTGTAGAAAACATTTCTACCGGGCTTTATTCATTTTTTGTCCGTTTCTGCCATTCCATTACGTTATATTTGTGAGAGCAGAGCTCGCTCATTTTCATTGAAGGAGAAATTCTATGAACTACATACACAAAATCGCCATGGGCGATATGAAGGCCTTGGAGACACTGTACGAACAACATAAGGTCAGGGTGTACCGTCTGGCGCTGTCCATGCTGGGCGATACTTATCTGGCGGAGGACGTGACACAGGAGACCTTTCTGCGAGTCCAGGAACACGCTTCCTCCTACCGCCGCAATATCAGCGAAGCCGCCTGGATTGCCACTATCGCCCGCAATCTGTCCTATGATCATCTCCGCAAACAGAATCGGGAAACTATCCAAAGCCTGGAACAGGAATCCGATGATAAATCTCCCTTGGTTGCTGCTTTGGATCAACAGGCAGTGGAAAAAACAGACGATACCTCGGACTTATATTATCTGGATCTGATAGCCCCACTTACTCCCGATGAACGGGAGATTGTTAATCTGCGTATTCTTGCAGACCTTTCCTGGAAAGAAATCGGCCAGATCATGGGGCAACAGTCTGACGCATGCCGTAAGCGTTATCGACGCGCTTTGGAAAAGTTGGAACGCAGGCTGTAACATCCGTAATTGCCTTTTGCAATACAAACTAAAATGAAAGGAATAATTATATGAATAGACAAAACTCTATATCTGACATTGAACGCGATCTCTTGAAAGCCGCTGCACAACTGCCCATACCAACAGGAACTGTACCAGTATCTCCTCAAATGAAAAAAATGCATGTCAACCGGCCTCACAACCGCCTGACACGCCTGCGGTATGTCCCTATATGGCAGATGGTCCTCTTGATATTCTTCGTATTTTTTCTTGGCTCTGCCACAGCACTGGCGGCCAACCCTGATCTCCGGGCTGCAGTAGTACGTTTTTTCAGTCTTGGCACAGTGGAAACACCGCCTGTGGACTTGAATGAGAGCTTTGAATCAGAAATACCAGGAACGGACGGAGCCCAAGGTACCACCCCTGTTTCTGATCACTCATCAAGTCCCTCACCCGATACCAACAATGGCCAGGATATCCCTGCTGTACAAACCGTAGGTAGTCTCACCCTGACAAGGAGCGTCACTCTAGATGAGCATTTTACAGCTATTTATGCCAGCAGTCCGGACTTTCTGGACGTTGTCAGAACACCCTCCGGCGCTCTTTTATTCTCTACCAGTACTGCGGAGAACGCGCCACTGTATTATACTCTTGAAGATGGGATTCTGACAGAAGTTTTACTTGAACCTCAGACGCTCAGCGCAAAAATAAAGCTGCATGTTCTTCCCGGCGTTATGACGTATGAAGGAAATTCAGCTCCTTATAAGGAGCTACAGTTGCCGGAAATGACCTTCAGCCTGGTCTGGCAGCAATATGGTAAAGATATCCTGATAAATTACAATGCCACCGAATCAGAGCATCGTTTTGACATTGGAAGCACTTATGGAGTTAATCTGGGAGATGATTACGACGGCTCTTTCTCCTACCGCGCCTTTCCTGACAATAATGATATCGTTGAGGTATTCTTTTATCTGGATTCTCAGAGGACGGAATACTCCTATCCCTTCCTGCTCAGTCTCTCTACCGGCCAGGTTTCAGACCCGCTGGCTGAAATTGACTTTTCTGCCTACACCTGCATTGTGGATCTTGAGTTCACGGAGGACATGAGCCAAGTCACTGCCATGGCTGGTCGAGATCATGACCATCTGCAAAAAATAACCGTGAACCTGGCCGACGGTATGATTACAGAGAGCACCTCTCCCCAGCCTCCCGTAGACAATTGCCTGATCTGGTTTGCCACCAGTGACAACACGGTATTTTACACCATAGGCAGCTATGACGAAGGTATGGATGGCTATATTTATAACTCTGATACCCAGACTACTACTACAGTGTTCACCAACACTCTCTACAACTATAATGCTTGGGCGGATACTTCCGGACGGTGTTTCTTCAACACTCTAGGAGGTGGATATTGTGTCTATTATGAGGAAGATGCCATCTATCTCATGAGCCTTAGGGATGGCTCCAGGACTTTGCTGGAAGATATTCTCCCATCAAAAAACCTTACTTTCTTCTTCAATCCTGACCATAGCCTTCTACAGTTCGAGCTGCATTCGGAGGGCAAAAAAGTCAGGCTGGGATTTATCGCCCCCGCTATAGGTGAGGCTTGGTATTTTGACCGGGAGCCCGGCGAGACCATTCATGAAACGACAGGCTTCTGGTACGGTAAAAATGGCTTTTGTATCGAAGCTCAGGATGAAAATACAGATATGAGATACCTGTATCTGTACGAGTACACTCCTTGACCATTCCTGTCATAGATATATTCTCTGGATTCATAAAATTATCTTAAGTTATAAGTTACGTTAAGAAACCCCGGACACAATGTCCGGGGCTTCTATTATTTTTACTATCAATACTCTGCGGTATACGCCAAATAACAGTGCAATCACGGCTACTTGGCTCATCGCCAGCGAAAATAGATAGTTCACATATCCCACTTCACCTCAGCTTACGCAAAGGGATTCTCTGTAGGATAAGGCACACTCTTGGGCTGGTTGTAGTTCAGATCCTCGATGGGCACGCCCACATACTTGAACACCTCGAACAGAGCCTTGCCGAAGTGGCCGAATGCAACTGCGCCGTGGTGAGGATAATTCTTCTCGATCAGCACGTGGCGATAGAAACGTCCCATCTCAGGGATAGCGAACACGCCGATGCCTCCGAAGGACTTGGATGCTACAGGAAGTACCTCGCCCTCAGCTATGTAAGCGCGAAGCTTGCAATCTGCGGTGGACTGCAGGCGATAGAAGGTGATATCGCCGGGCATGATGTCGCCCTCCAGAGTACCGTTGGTCACCTCTACAGGCAGATTTCTTGCCATGATCTTCTGATATTTCATGCTGCAGGCAGCCAGCTTTCTGGAGCAGGTATTGCCGCAGTGGAATCCCATGAAGGTATCCTTGTGAGTATAATCAAACTTGCCCTTGATAGCTTCTTCGTACATATCAGCGGGAACGGAGTTGTTGATGTCGAGCAGGGTAACAGCATCGTTGCTGACACAGGTACCGATAAACTCGCTGAGACAGCCATAAATATCAACCTCGCAGGACACAGGGATACCCATACCGGTGAGACGGCTGTTCACATAGCAGGGAACGAAACCAAACTGGGTCT
>JAFLRO010000029.1 GCA_022511425.1 Acetatifactor sp. | reverse complement strand
TATATCTTCACCGAGAGAAACGGTATCCACATCATTGACCTGCAGAAGTCAGTGGTTAAGGTTGACGAGGCCTACAGAGCCGTGTCCGAGATTGCTTCTCAGGGCGGTACCATCCTGTTCGTCGGCACTAAGAAGCAGGCGCAGGATGCAGTAAAATCCGAAGCTGAGCGCTGCGGAATGTTCTATGTGAACGAGAGGTGGCTGGGCGGTATGCTGACCAACTTTAAAACCATCCGCTCCCGTATTGCGAGACTTCACGCTATCGAGAAGATGTCCGAGGACGGAACTTTTGATGTACTGCCCAAGAAGGAAGTGATTGCACTTCGCAAGGAGTGGGAGAAGCTGGAGAAGAATCTGGGCGGTATCAGGAATATGACCAGAGTTCCCGACGCTATCTTTGTTGTAGATCCCAAAAAGGAAAGAATCTGCGTACAGGAAGCTCACTCACTGGGCATCACTCTGATCGGTATCGGTGATACTAACTGTGACCCTGAGGAGTTGGATTATATCATTCCCGGCAATGACGATGCTATCAGAGCTGTCAAGCTGATTGTCGCGAAGATGGCTGATGCAGTGATTGAGGCAAATCAGGGTGAGGCTGTTTACACCGAAGCCGACATGGCAGAAGATGCAGCAGAAACCGCAGAGGATATTGAGGAAGTAGTGGAGAAGGAAGAGTAATTATATGAGCCGCGTATGCGGCGGAAGGAGAGTAAAAATGGCAGAGATTACCGCAGCTATGGTGAAGGAATTGCGTGAGCAGACCGGCGCCGGCATGATGGATTGTAAGAAGGCTCTGAATGAGACCAATGGTAATATGGAAGAAGCAGTGGAGGTCCTGAGAAAGAACGGTCAGGCCAAGGCTGTCAAGAAGGAAGGCAGAATTGCAGCAGAGGGAATCTGCCGCATTGCTACGAAAGGTGATACTGCTGCAGCAGTGGTGGAGGTAAACTCCGAGACTGACTTTGTGGCTAAGAATGAGACCTTCCAGCAGTTCGTTGAGGCTGTTGCAAAGCAGGCTGTAGAGTCTTCCGCAGCAGATATCGATGCATTCCTCGAGGAGTCATGGGTCGAGGATGGCTCTAAGAAAGTGAAGGATGCACTTGTTGACAAGATCGCAGTGATCGGTGAGAAGCTGAGCATCAGAAGATTTGAGAAGGTTGTAGCCAATGAGGGCTGTGTTGTGTCCTATGTACATGGCGGTGGCCGTATCGGCGTTATCGTTGAGGCTAAGACAAACGTTGTGAACGATGCTGTGAAAGAGGCTCTCACCAACCTTGCAATGCAGGTAGCAGCCCTGAGCCCTAAGTATGTGGCAACCGGGGATGTATCTGAGGAGTTCAAGGCTCATGAAAAAGAGATTATTGCAGCGCAGATCGCACAGGATCCCAAGATGGCCGGTAAACCCGAAAAGGTGATCGAGGGTGCTGTGATGGGCCGTCTGAACAAGGAGCTGAAGGAGGTCTGCCTCTTAGAGCAGGTATATGTGAAGGCGGAGGACGGCAAGCAGACCGTTGCACAGTATCTGGCACAGGTCGCAAAAGAGAACAATGCAGATCTGCAGATTAAGAGATTTGTACGCTTTGAGACCGGCGAAGGTCTGGAGAAGAAGCAGGAAGATTTCGCAGCAGAGGTTGCTGCACAGATGGCAGGGAACTAGGAAATATTTCTTAGAAGTTATAAAGCTACAAAATAAAGCATTTTCGAGCCTTGCGAGCAATTTTGAAAAGGAAAAAGGCATCATTACTTATAGAGATATAGGTGATGATGTCTTTTGTGTATGTCGGGATAGTTTACATTCGATAAGGGAGCAGGCTTTTACGAAAAGAGTATATCTGATGTATTCACGCATTGAGTATTTAGGGTTTACACCTTTATATGTATCTGTTATAGTATCTATATCGATAGCAAATCTTGTGTATCGAACTTTCTATTTATTTGTAGTAGGAATCTGGCTTAGTTGTGAGAATCTCAAGCAAGTATCCCAACAAAAAGGGCACTACCAACAGCACCTTGATAATTGAATAAGACTTTACACCTTTACTTGATTATGGTAACATACTTGTAACAAGCAATGCATTCCATAATTAAAAAGGTGGTTATGGTTATGAGTGACAACGAATTGTTAATTGCATTGTCTGATATGCTTGATAAAAAGCTGAAACCGATAAAAGAAGATATTCAGTTTTTAAAGCTTCAAAATGAAAATGATATTTTACCAAGACTGCAAAATATTGAAAGTTGCTATACATCAACATATAACAGATATAAAAGCAGTGTCAATCCAATTGATTCTATGCAACATGATATAGACATTATGAAAATAGTAATATCTGAGCATAGCCGAAAGTTGCAAAGTATCGAATAAATAACTATATAACATACCATAATTAACAGGGTGTAAAGTCTTATTGAAATATTAAGACTTTGCACCTTATTAGTTTATGGTGTGCGTATATGGAAATAAATTATTCTTGTGAAAATGTGCTGGAGAATCGGGTGGTTCCGGGGATTCTTGCCTGTGTGGCAGTGGCATATTTTAGTAGACAAAAATGTCTAAAACTGATACTATATTACTTAAGGGATTTATCCGAAGTGCAGTGAATATGCAGTTCAGGGCATTGGCGGGAGGAGCGGTATGTTTTCCTTTTTGGTAGGATTTCAGATTGTTGTGACTATATTTACATTTATTGCGCTGGGGCTTTTACTGTACGGTGACGGCTCTAGAACGCAGAAGTTGATGAGTCTGTTCATGATGGGAGCAGTTGTTCTGAATGTAGGGTATTTGTTTGAGATTACTGCACAGACGATGGAAGCCGCCATTGTGGCGACAAAGATGCAGTATCTTGGCGTCACATTTATCCCGATATTTTACTGTTGGTTCATGTTTAATTATTGCAACGAGAAGGTTCCTTACAAATTGGTAGCAGCGCTCCTGATGGCGGACTTACTTCTGTTGATCACTATCTTTGCCAGTGAATATCATAGCTTCTTCTATAAGGATGTCCAATGGATCACGGAAGATGCCAGTCATCCGTATCTGCATTTTACTTATGGACCGGGTTATGATATTTTCTTTATTATATCTTATATGATTCCCTACGGAATGTCATTATACGCCTTAATTCATGCGATAATTGCAAGGCCTCACGGAATAATGGGACGGAAATATAAGAGCTTTATACTTATTTCGCTGTTTCCGGTAATAGCGCTGTTCACTTATGTCTGGAAGCTGTATCTGAACTTTGACTTCACCCCTGCTGTCATGGGAATGGCTCTCTCTGTGATTGTTATCACGGTGTGGAGCAGGAGAAATTATGATTTCAGTCGTCTGGCGGCGGATCTGGTCTTGAAGAACATGGATGACGGCGTGATCATGCTGGACGAAAGTAAAAGGATTGTAAATTACAACCCGGCAGCGGCAGAGATTTTTACAGAGCTGAGCTTTCAGGCACTGGGCGACAGCATTAAGAATATGGAGGACTTTCCCGAGACCTTGCTGGACGAGGATGCCAAGGGAACCTTCAGTCTGAACAAACGCTATTATGAGGGACACGTGCGCCAGCTTACCAATGCAAATGGAAAGCATCAGGGCTATGTGGTAATTATCTTTGATGTGACGGAGACCAGAAATTACATAGAGGAAATCAAGCAGGTCCGTGAGGATGCAGAGCGTGCGAACCTGACAAAGAGTGAATTTCTGGCTAATATGTCCCATGAGATCAGAACTCCCATGAACGCGGTAATGGGGCTTAGCGATATCATTATGGAAGAGAGCCGTGGACGTAAGGTATACGGCTACGCCTGTGACATCAAGGCTGCATCCCAGAACCTGCTGACTATCATCAACGACATTCTGGATCTTTCTAAGGTGGAATCCGGTAAGATGGAATTGGTTCTTGCAGACTACTACATTAAGAGCGTGGTGGAAGAAGTCGTGAACATGATGAAGGTTGCGGCTGCTCAGCGCGGTTTGGAATTGATATGTGAGTTTGACACATCCATCCCCTGCAAGTATTACGGTGATGACGGCAGGATCAAGCAGATTCTGATCAATATTATGAATAATGCCGTAAAATTCACGAAGGAAGGTTTTGTAAAGATTTCTGTGGGAGGTCATCCCGGAAATCGCAAGGATATGGAGAATATTGTGTTCCGTGTTCAGGATACCGGTGTGGGAATTAAGCAGGAAAACCTTGAAAAGATCTTTGAGGACTTCAAACAGGTAGATTCCGGACGGAACAGAGGGGTTGAGGGAACCGGCCTCGGGCTTTCCATCACCAAACGACTTGTTCAGTTGATGAAGGGCAGTATAGAAGTGGAGAGCTCTTACGGTGTGGGCAGTACATTTATCGTGATGATACCCCAAAAAATTGTGGATAACCGGACTCTGGAGGAGGTACCGGATGTACCTCGCAAGGAATCAGAGCATATGGATTCCTTCGTGGTGAGCAATTATAAGGTTCTGGTCGTGGATGACAATTTGATCAACCGCAAGGTTGCCATTGGTTTTCTGAAGAATTACGGTTTCGAGCTGTATGAGGCAGCTAGTGGATCGGAAGCCATCGAGATGGTGAAGCAGACCAAGTTCAATATGATCTTTATGGATCATATGATGCCAGAGATGGACGGCATCGAAGCCACTAAGATTATTCGGGAGGAATGCGGTCTCAACGGTCGGACACCGGTTGTCATTGCTCTGACGGCAAATGCCATGGCGGGTGTCAGGGAAAAATTCCTAAATAACGGATTCCAGGATTTTATTGCAAAACCTCTTGACAGAAGACCCTTAAACGAGGTACTTTCTAGATGGATACCCAATACATATAAGAAGATGCTGAATGTTGAAGATGATGGAGCAGCGGAAAGCCAGCCCAAGATCAGCTTTGAGGATATTCACATTACAGGTATTGATATCGAGGAGGCCAAGAAGCATCATTCCGGTGAAGTCGAGGATTTTGTAGAACTGCTGAATCTGTACTATATGGACGGTAAGAGGAAGCGCAGTTATCTGATGGAACTTTTGGAGAAAGAAAACTACAAGGACTATGGTATTGAGGTACACGGACTAAAGAGCGCTTCTGCCAATGTGGGAGCCATGGAACTGTCTGCCCAGGCCAGAGAACATGAGGAGGCCGCGACCAGGGGCGATGTGGACTTTATTAAGATGCATTCTGCTGAGCTTTTGTCCTGCTATGAACGCCAGGTGGAGGAAATAAAGAAATTCTTGGATCAGAGGCAGGCGGTGGCTGATGAAGCCAAGGGCGATGAGGGAATGACTATTGATAGCGCAACTCTGTTGCGTGAGTTGCAAGATGCCCTGAAGAAGCTCGAGGATTTCAAGTCAAAGGAATGTGTCCATATCATTGAAAGACTGTTGGAATATGAGCTTACGGGGAATGAGTCGGAGAAACTCAAGGAGATACAGGGCCAGCTGAAGATGTATGAAGATGATAATGCTGAAAAATTGCTGAATGAAATGATAGACTGGTTGGAGAAGGAGGATTTACAGTAAATGGAGAAGATGAAAATATTGGCGGTGGATGATAACATTATCAATCTTGCAACCATCGAACAGGAGCTCAAAGACAAATATGAGGTAATCACCGTAAATTCCGGTGCACGTGCTATCCGTTATCTCAATAAGGATAAGCCTGATTTAGTGCTGCTGGATGTACAGATGGCACTGATGGACGGTATCGAGACACTTAAGGAGATGAGAACCATGGAGAATGGCGCTACGATTCCCGTGATCATGCTTACCTCCAAAAAGGATAAAGAAACTGTCATCGAGGGTTCTAAACTGGGCATTCTGGACTATGTGGTAAAGCCCTTTGACACGCAGGATCTCCAGAGTCGTATTGATAAGGCATTGAAAAAGGTAGGAGTGCTGCCCGTTGAGGACAAGGAACTTTATGAGGGTGTCAAGAAGGTGCAGGAAGAGATTGCCACCAAAAATATTCGTAACGCCATCATCAAGATGGAGGAAATTCTCAGCTTTAAGATTGATGAGGAAATCTTTGGCCGTATGCAGAACGCCAAGGCGAGGCTGCGGGCTAATGACATTGAGACAGCTGACCGACTGATTGGCAGAGTTCTAAAGATGCTGGAGCGCAGCGTCGGCTCGGAGGAGGCAGTCAAATTCCCCATCAGCGCAGGAGAGATGAATGCAAGACTTTTGTATGTGCTCAATGATCTGGAGAATTTCAAGGTCAAGGAAGCATCACAGAAGCTGGAGGATCTAATGCGCTTTGACATTCCTGCTCTCGTGGCAGAGAATTGTATTGCTGCCCAGGAACGCTTAGAGGAGTTTGACGACGGTGCCGCCGAGGAATTGGTACAGCAGGCATTGTCAGAGATGAAGAATCACTTGATATAAGAATACTTGATATAAGAATTGATATTGATCCGAAATAGGAGTAAAGCATTTAAAATTATTATATTAGTGATGTTTCAGATGAAAGAAAGAGTGCGCCGACAGGATGTTATTCGTGTCGGCGCACAGTTATTTTTGACAGTTAACAATTTGCGGGGCATTTTCAAACTTTTTTATCGGAGTATACAGTTCTTATTTTACAGTGAGTACCCAGCTGTCAAACCATCGCAGCCATCTGGTAACGTAATCGGCTTCTACAGGCTGGCCTGTGAGCACGGGATAGAACATCAGAAACAATCCAAAGACAGCAGCCCCATAGACTGCCAAAAGCAAAAGGAATCGCCGATTTTTCCTAAAACCCATCAGACTGTGGACAATCATCAGCACCACAAATACCACACTGGGAAAGTAATGATAGATGAAGGTAATGCGGGTCACGAACACCCAGGGCAGATACTGTGCAAGATATCCGATTGAGAGGAAAGCAGCAGTGCGGTCCCGCTCCTTTGCCCAGCGCCATAGCATATACAAAAACGCAGGGATACCCGCCCACCATACCAATGGATTCCCGAAGGCGCTGATCCCCTCTCGCAGGGTACCGCCCGGCTGGCCGGAGAAATACCAGATGGGACGTGCAATAATGGGCCACTGATACCAGGGAGAGGAATAGGGATGTGTGGCATCCAGAGTACTGTGATAGTTAAACATAGTGGTCTGGTTGCGGAGCATCCGCCCCAACAGGCCATCATCCGTGTAATCCCGGAATGGTAGATAGGAAAGCAGGTAGATCAGCGCCGGTATCAATACAAAGAAACACAGGCAGAAAAGGATCGTCTTACCGGCGCAGGGAAGAAACTGCTCCAGGATGCGGCTGTGGGGAATACCCGCTGACTCGCCCTCAGGGTCAGTTTGGGCATAACGATACTCCTGATACCTCCGGTACATGGCGGTAAAAAAGAGTACAGCAAGTCCAGTTCCTGCGTAGACTCCGGTCCACTTGGAGGCTATCCCCAAGCCCATGCAGATACCGCATGCACCCAGGGGCAGAAACATCTTCTTTAACGGAGTGTCATAAAAGCTCAGCTTACAGTAGGAATACATAAAGTAATACATCAGGATTACAAAAAAGGTGATGTATACATCGATGGTGGCAATTCTGGTCTGCGCAAGGTGCATGAAGTCGAAGGCAAAGAGCGTGCAAGCCAGTGCAGAGGCAGGAATATGTCCGGTCAGCCGTCTGGCGAACAGATAGACCATAGGCACCATGGCGATACCGAAGAGCACTCCCACAATCCTCCATCCGAAGGGATTCATGCCAAAGATTGCTACGCCTGCCGAAATCAATATCTTGCCTAAAGGCGGGTGAGTATTTTCGTAAGTCACAAGGCCATTCAAGAATTCATAAGCGGTGCGGCCGTGATAAATCTCGTCAAAATACATGCTGTTGCGATAAGTCTTTCGAACGGGATGCAGAGCCTGTTCGTCGAACAATTCCGGGTAATCAGCTGCATTCACAGGTAGAATCACATTCCCAAGATCATCCAGAAATGCAAGCTCCAGAAGGGAGGCTTGGCTGTCTCTAAGAGTCAGGCGCAGGTGTGGAACTCCGGCCTGAATGGACAACTCCTGCCAGGTAAAGACATTTTCCAGAGTGATTTCTCCCAGGTAGCTCCAGTTATCGTCGACTTTCCATTTTCCCTCCAGAGTAAAGCTGCGGTCATGCCAGGGGGCAATATAGTAGGAGAGGGATGCAGGGGCATTTTCACCAAAATCAAAAGTCAGATCCTGATCCTCCGTCATTTCCCAAGCTGTAACCGGTGCCTGCCGATCGCCCAGATCATAGAGGGCAAAGCAGCTGTATACGGCAGTGATGACCAACATGCAGACCCAGTCAGCTGCCCGCAGGCGTTCCATCCGTTCAGAGGGTCTGGGTACGGGGGAAGAACTGCGGGAGAGAAAGCCGGGCAGAGGTTCCGGGTTGTCCCAAGACAGAACAGTGGAGTTATGGTTACCATAGAGTCCATGTAGGGTCTGACAGAAAAAGCAGGTCACAGCCAGCATTCCAAGTGAAATAAGTATGATCATCGGCGAGTGTCTGTCATAATTTTTGGGGTCATAGAAATACAGCACATCCGCTGTGTTGTAAAAATGCAGCAGAGAAAAGCCCGCGTAGCAGAAAAAAAGCTTCCAGGAAGGTCTGTAGAGATACGCAAGCAGTAGAAACAGCATGGCCGGGTATAGATACCGTTCGTGCATACGCACGGAGAACACAAAGATAATGATTATGAGAAAGGCAGCCAGTATAGGATATTTTTCCTGGTTCTTACGGTGTCTTAAGCTGTAATAAATCATGATAAGGACAGCTGCAAAAATAGCGCCATAACCATAGAAATAGTAAGGAAGTCCCATAAAGGTGTTGTCCTGGCTGACCCAGTTTAAGCCTGCCAATCCCCAGAAATTATAGGCATTGACTGCCGCGTAAGAGTAGGAGGCGACAGTACTGATATACTGCTCCCACACATTGTTCAGGCCAAAAGGGGCACAGAGAAGCACGGCGCTGCAGAAAATCAGTATTCCATGAGCCAGACTGCGCAGAAGGTTCATCAGAGAGAAATCCTTCAAGATCAACTGATCCACCATAGCAGCAAGCAGTAGTGGCGCCAGAAACAATGCCTGTGGTTTGATCAGCAGCGCCGCAAAAAAGGCTGCATAGGCAGGTACCAGCCGTCCATGAACCAGTGAGAGACAAAAGACTGCCAGCGCAAAAGTAGATACAGCATCTACCTGTCCCCACACGGAAGAATTGAGAATTACCGCCGGGTTGAAAAGATAGACAGCACATAGGAGTAAAGCCTGTCGGGGAACACATTTTCTTCGTGCCTCCCGCCAGATCAGCCAGCCGCAGCCCAGGTCACAGAAAACAGAAGGGAGCTTTAGCAGGATCAGATGGGCGGGGGAATAGTATTCAATTTGAAACAGGCTGCGCAGAGCGCCAATGGGATACAAAAAATACATATATCCGGGAGGATAGTCAGTGAATACATCGGGAGAGTAGAATGCACCGGGGCCGACCTGAAAGATTCTGTCCGCCCAAGAGGCAAAGCAGGCTGTGTCTGTGTTAAAACCGTGGGAGAGACCGGCCGCAGTCAGGCGCAGTGCAAGGGCTGCACAGAAGAGCAGCGCAATCAGCAGGGGGAGTCTGACCGGCTGGGAGGTGGAGCTGTCGATGCGGGCCAGGCGGAGGAAACAGATAGTGAAGAGAATGATGCCGAAAACGGCGGTTAAGTGAATGTATGTCATAAGGTGTTCTCCTACGGAAACATCAGTTTATAAAAATATAGCAAAAACATTATATCAAAAACATTGATGAATGAAAAGGTGTTGTGTTATACTTGTACGGTACGTTATGGAGTTGCTTAATAGATGCTGATTGATAAATGATAAGGTGCTTTTGTAGGGCTGTTTGACTTGGAGGATGGGATGAGCGCATTTGTTAGTTTTGAGAATGTGAATAAGGTATATAAGACCGGTGAGGTGGAGATTACAGCTTTACATGATGTGAACTTTCAGATTGAGAAGGGGGAGTTCTGTGTTATTGTTGGTGCATCCGGGGCAGGAAAGACTACGATACTGAATATCCTGGGAGGGATGGATACGCTGACAAGTGGCAAAGTGACTCTGGATGGTCAGGAGATTTCTGCCTTTAACAAAAGGCAGTTGACGGCGTACAGGCGGTATGATGTGGGCTTTGTGTTTCAGTTCTACAATCTGGTTCAGAACCTGACGGCCAGGGAAAATGTGGAACTGGCTGCACAGATTTGTCGGGAGCCGTTGGATGCAGGCATGGTGCTGGACCAGGTGGGGCTTTCGGAGCGTGCCAACAATTTTCCGGCGCAGCTTTCCGGAGGTGAGCAACAGAGGGTAGCTATTGCAAGGGCATTGGCAAAGAACCCTAAGCTGCTGCTATGCGACGAGCCTACCGGAGCCTTGGACTATAACACCGGTAAGGCTGTGCTTAAGCTTTTGCAGAGCACATGCCGGGATATGGGGAAGACAGTGGTGGTGATTACCCACAATCAGGCATTGACGGCTATGGCGGACCGCATCATTACAGTCAAGAGCGGAACCATCGTCAGCATGGTGCAAAATGATAAAATCGTGGATGTTTCGGAGATAGAATGGTGAAGTCGCAGATCAGGAAATCAACTTTTCGGGAAATTAAATCAAGTATGGGGCGTTTCCTGTCAATCATGGCTATCATTGGTCTGGGGGTGGGCTTCTTCGCAGGCCTTAAGATCGCAAAACAGGCAATGGTAGAAACGATGGGGGAGTATTTGAAAGAACACGCCTTTTACGACTACCGCCTGCTGTCCACCATGGGCTTTCAACAGGAGTCTGTGGACTATCTGAGCGAACGGAAAGATGTGGTGGCAGCAGAGGGTGCGTTATCCTTTGACGCCTTGTATTATCTGGAATCACCTCAGGGGGATAGTAATCAGAGTCAGGGTGTAATCAAGTTTCACAGTCTGACAGAGCAGTTGAACACGGTGAAGCTCACCGCCGGCAGGATGCCGGAGGACAGTAATGAGTGTGTGGTGGACAATAATCTTTTTACAGAGTCCGTCCTGGGAAGTTCTCTGGTGTTGGCTCCGGAGAACGAGGAGGAGACGCTGGAGCACTTTTCCGCAGGGGAGTACACCATTGTTGGCCTGGTTCAGTCACCTCTTTATATTCAGTATGAGAGGGGCAATACTTCTCTGGGTTCCGGACGTCTTGACGGCTTTGTGTATCTTCCTTTGGATGGGTTTGCAGAGGATTATTATACGGAAGTCTATGTGTGCTTTGCGGGGGATATGGGGCTTTACAGTGATGCTTATGAGACATATCTGGATCAGGTGGAGGCAGACTGGGAAAGCTATGGAGAGCGGGCAGCGGACCTGCGCTATGAGAGAATCGTGGCTGAGGCGGAGGAAGAGCTGGCGGACGCACGCAAAGAGTTCGAGGAGCAGAAGGCGGACGGAGAGGCAGAACTGGCTGACGCAGAGGCGGAGCTGGCTGATGCCGCAGCAGAGCTGGCAGACGGCGAGCAGCAGTTGGCTGATGCCCGTACAGAGTTAGAGGATGGCAGGAAGACATTACAGGATAAAGCCAAAGAATTAAAGGAAGCGAAGGAGACTTTGGCTCAGAAGGAAATTGAACTGGCGGATGGAGAAAAGCAGCTTCAGGAGGGGATCGACAGCTGGAACAGCAGCAACAGCACCCTGCAGACCTCGCGGAGCAGCTTGAACAGCCAGAAGAGTGCTCTTGCGGCACAGAAAGCGTACTTGGCAGAGCAGAGGAAAGAGCTGGAAACAGCGCTGGAGGATGCCGGATTTCCAGGAACACTCGAGGACTTCCTTAAAATCATAGGAGGAATGGTGAATCCCGGAGTTGATGCATCCGATATTCAGGAATTGATTGAAGGTGAGGCCAAGATTGCCGCCGGCGAAGCCCAGATTGCTGCCTATGAAGCCCAGTTAAACAGCGCCAGCGCCGCTCTTACCAGCGCCTGGGCTGAAATTGAAAGCTTACAGGCTGAGCTGGAAGAGGGCAGGCAGGCCATTGCGGATGGCTGGGCTGAGATTGCTGACGGTGAGAAAGCCTTGGCTGATGCAGAGGCAGAACTTTTAGAGGCGGAAGAAACCGTCAGGGAGAAAGAGGCAGAGTTTGCGGACGGTCAGGCGGAATATGAGGAAGGCCTCCAGGAATACTTG
Source organism: Acetatifactor sp. (assembly GCA_022511425.1). Classification (GTDB taxonomy): domain Bacteria; phylum Bacillota; class Clostridia; order Lachnospirales; family Lachnospiraceae; genus Acetatifactor. Next base: position 20,367 of record JAFLRO010000029.1, on the reverse strand, counting down.
GATGCAAAGGCAGAGTTTGAGGAAAAGATAGCGGATGCAGAGGCGGAATTGGCGGATGCAGAGCAGGAGCTCCGGGATTTGGAGCCGCCTGACACTTATCTGCTGGGCCGTGACACCAATGTGGGATATGTGTGTTTTGAGAACGATTCCAGCATCGTGGAAGGAATCGCCAATATTTTCCCTGTGTTCTTTGTGCTGGTGGCGGCGCTGGTGTGCATTACCACCATGAACCGTATGGTGGAGGAGCAGCGGACTCAGATCGGTGTGCTGAAAGCCATTGGTTATGGGGAGGGGCAGGTCATGTCCAAGTACCTGACTTATTCCGGTATGGCCTCAGTGATTGGCTGTGTGGTAGGCTTTTTGCTGGGAACCTGGGTATTCCCCAGGGTGATATGGGCTGCTTATGGTATCATGTATAAGGCGGAAGCATTGGTATATGTGTTTGACTGGAAACTGGCTGTGATTGCGCTGGCAGTGTCATTGCTCTGCTCCATGGGAACTACATGGCTATCCTGTCGGGTGGAGCTGACCCAGGTAGCGGCTCAACTGATGCGGCCTAAGGCGCCCAAGGCGGGCAAGCGTGTATTTCTGGAGTACATTCCCTTTTTGTGGAATCGGCTCAGCTTTTTGAGGAAGGTTTCCCTGCGGAATATTTTCCGATACAAGAAGCGGCTGTTCATGATGATCCTAGGTATCAGCGGCTGTACGGCTCTGCTGGTGACGGGATTTGGCATTAAGGACTCCATTGCGGATATTGCGACAAAGCAGTTTCAGGAAATTCAAATTTTTGACATAAGCGTGAATTTTCAGGATCCTGTGGCAGGATCCACAACAACGGATCTGGACGATCTGCTGACACAGGGAGTGGAGGAGTACCTCTGTGTCATGGAAAAGAATATGGATCTTGTGACGGATGAGGGAATTAAGTCCGTCATACTGGTTGCAGGTGAACCGGAACGGATGCCGTCTTTTATTGACCTTCATACAGATAATGGGGACAAAATTGACTATCCTGGTCAAGGGGAAGCAGTAATTTCTAACAAGCTGGCTGAAGAGTACAGGGTGCAGGTGGGTGATATTATCACCCTGAGGGATGAAGAAATGCGGGAACTGCACCTGACAATCACCGCAATTCAGGAAAATTACATTTATAATTATGTGCATATTTCCGAGGCTGCCTGGGAAAAACAAATAGGTGAAGAGCCTCAGAGAAAGACTGCCTATGTGAATATAAAGGCTGAGGCTGACGTACATGAGACTTCCGCTTTGCTGATGCAGCTAGATAATGTCTCAAATGTAACAGTGAATTTAGATACCATGGAGCGGGTGGGAAGTATGATGGCCAGCCTGAACATTATTGTGGTAGCCGTGATTTTGAGCGCTGCAGGACTGGCATTTATCGTGCTCTACAACCTGACAAATATCAACATCACCGAGCGGATCAGAGAGATTGCTACCATCAAGGTGTTGGGATTTTACAAGAAGGAAACGGAAAGCTATGTGTTCCGTGAAAACCTCATTCTTTCAGCGATGGGTATGGCTCTGGGACTGGTGCTGGGGAAATTCCTGCACGGTTTTGTCATGAGTCAGATACGGATTGACATGATAGCTTTTGATATATTTGTGAAGCCTTTAAGTTATGTATATAGCGGTCTGCTGACCATAGGATTTGCTTGGTTTGTGGGAAAGACTATGGGAGGCAAGTTGGAAAATATCAGCATGACGGAATCCCTTAAGAGTGTTGATTAAGGCAAGGGGTGTAATTATGAAATTCGATATGCATTGTCATACAAAAGAAGGCTCCCTGGACGGGAAAGTGCCCATCGAACATTATATTTTGGAATTGAAGAAAAAAGGATTTGATGGAATGCTGGTCAGCGACCACAATTCCTATATGGGTTATCGGGCATGGAAGAGGAACCTGAAAGATCGGAAATTTCGGGATTTTGTAGTGCTGAAGGGTATTGAGTATGACACAATAGACGCTGGCCATATTCTGGTGATCATGCCGGAAAATGTAAATCTGAAAATCCTGGAGCTGCGGGGGCTGCCGGTACAGTTTTTGATAGAGATCGTGCACAAAAACGGCGGTATCCTGGGACCTGCCCATCCCTGCGGCGAGAAGTATTTAAGCATACTGAATACCAGAAAGCACAGACACCAGCTGGCTGTTATGGATAAATTCGATTTTCTGGAGGGCTTTAATGCCTGTGAGTCCCAAGATAGCAATCGCAAGGCGCAGGAGATTGCCGATGAGTTCGGTCTGCCTGTATTTGGAGGGAGCGATGCCCACAAGGAGGATTGTATCGGTCTGGGATATACGGAGTTTCCGGTAAAGGTGACCTGCGAATCGGAGCTGATAGCATTGGTTCGGGAAAGGGGAAGCGATGCCAGCTCCTGCGGAGGTGAGCATTACTCCAACACCACCAAAGACCGCATCGGAAAGGCAAATGATTTGCTGGTTCAGTCCTTTTGGTTCTACAACCGCCTGGGAAGCCTTTGGAATTACAGAAAGCGCCGCAGGGAGTTAAAAAGGATGTATATCAGAATTAAATAATGAGTAATATCTTTATTCGTGAAGCAGATTGGAAAGCTGAATTGCATAGGAACTACAGTCCTGTTGATTTTGAAAGGACTGTAGTTTTTTTGTGTCTTTATTTTTGTGTCTTTATTAAGGAATCAATCTTAAAGTATATTAAAGGAATCTTAAAAGCTAATTAATAATTGGGTATGTTAAAATGTCTCCGAAGAATGTTAGGTTTTTCAGGAAGGAGAACTGATCATGAAAAAAAACGCCAATAAAGCATTCAGGAGCTTTCCCTTAGGAAAAAGAATGTCGGCACTGTTTCTTTGTGCTGCGCTGACACTTGGGGTAGCGGCCTGCGGGAAGAGTGGGAACGACACGGAGGACCGTGTTTTGAATAACAAGTCTGAAGTGCAGGATACGGTTTCGTTGGTCTACGAACCGAAAGATTTTGAACTTGAAGTTGACGGGGAGTACAACCTATACAATGTGCAGTTTGTGGGTGACACACTCTGTTTCCCAGTCTATCTGGAGGATGAGGACACAGGAGGATACTACGTGTTGCACCGCCAATCTTTGACAGGAGATATCATAACGGATATTCCCATGGCCGGTTATGCCAGTGTATGGACGCTGGGGGAGGACGGCAGTCTATACATGATAGATGATGAGGTAATCTTCCAGGAAAACAGTGAGAATTTTCATATAGACAGATTTCTTGTGAAACAGGATGAGGTGGGGGAGCAAGTGTTTCGACAGGATATTACGGAGTTGTTCTCAGAGGATGAGTTCCTTCAACTGAAAATAGCTGTGGACGCAGAGGGAAGAAGCTATCTGTTCACGGGAAGCACACTGTTTCTGTTCGATGAGAATGGCAATCCGGGAGGAACGGTCAGGACAGGACTGAGCGAGGAAATCTATAGCTGCAATTTCGGTCGAGGCAGTGACGGTAAGGTTTATCTCTCCGATGGTTCCGGCAGTACAACGCTGTATGAGGTGAATTATGAGACGGCACAGTTGGATATCGGCTATCCAAACTTTCCGGCTCAGGGTAGCAGCGGTTTATCATGGGATGTGAATGGAGATTTTCTGACCATTGCTAATGTGGGAGTGTATCGATATAACACTGAGAATCAGAAAACGGAAACGTTGTTTCTATTGGCGGACGCCGGCATTGAAGGGATGATGCTAAGCGCTGCGGTAGGCGGCTTATCCGATGGGCGTTTCGCTATCGCCTGGCAGGATTGGGAGACCGGAAAAGGCGGTGTGGTGATCATGACCGGCGCTGCTCCTTCTGAACCTGCAATAGGGCAGGAGAAGAAGGAACTGATTCTTGGCGTCATGGATAGCGATCCCTTTCTTGTTGCTGCTGTCAGCGAGTTCAACAGGCAAAATGATACTTATCAGATTAAGATCAAGACCTATATGAGAGCTGGGGAGATCTATCTGATTGATGGGGTCACAAGGCTTCAGACAGACATTGCTGCCGGAAACTGTCCTGATATTTTTGAGGTTTGCACATCCACCATGGACTGGAAGAACCTAGTGGAGAAAGGGGTGTTCGAGGATCTTTCGCCCTATCTGGATCAGAGTGAGGTCTTAAACCGGGAGGAATTACTTGAAAATGTACTGAATGCTTATACCTATGAGGGCGTTCTGGCTACTATCCCGGCTGGGATCCAGATACAGGGATTTTTCGGAAGTGCTGATGAACTGGGAGATAATACAGGATGGACCATAGACGATGTAATTGCTTTCTCGGATGCGCACCCGGAGGCAGAACTTCTGGATGGAGCCACCAGCACTTACATTATGAGATTTCTTCTTTCCTATTCAATGGACAGCTTTGTGAATTGGGAAAGTGGAACATGCAGTTTTGACGGGGATGAGTTCAAGAGACTCCTTGCATTCGCAGCACGTTTTTCCAAGCCTTCGACAACTGACGGTGGAACGGATTGGAAAACGTGGAGGGAAAAAGTCAGGGATGGAGAACTATTATTGAGGGATGTTGATATGTATGAAGTGGAAAGTGTACAGCTATATGCGGATCCCTTTCCGGGAGGTGTGACGGCGATGGGTTATCCTTCCTCTGACGGAAGTCCTGTATATTCATTCTATGGCACTGACGGACTGGCTATTTCCGCCAGGTCAGAGGAAAAGGAGGCTGCCTGGGATTTTATCGAAAACTACCTGACAAGAGACAGTCATAGATTTCATGTGGGTTTTCCCGTGATCCAAGATAAATTTGATGAAATGATAGAGAATGCCATGGAGATCGATCTTGATGGAAATGGCAACGAGATAGTGAAGCAGTTGGATCTTGGCGACGGTCTGACCTATACTTACCGATGCCCCACCCAGGAAGAGATCGATATGATACTGTATATGATCGATCATGGCAGGCCTCTGGAATACAGCAGTTCACAGCTTATGAGTATCATATACGAGGAGGCGGAGGCTTTCTTCCAAGGTCAGAAAACTGTAGATCAAGTGGCGGAGAATATCCAGAGAAGGGCGGCGATTTATGTGAGTGAGAATAGCTAAGCAGTAGTCTTTAAAAAGTTTATATTAAGAAGGAGGTATCCTAATGAGAAGATTAACGGCGCTGTTTCTTTCCGTATTGATGCTTTTGAGTATGGCAGCTTGTGGAAAAGAGCAGGAGGTAGAAACTGACAATATTTCAGAACTTGTATATGTACCGGAATATCTTGAACTTGAAGAGGATGAAGATGGTATTTTACAGTATGATGCACTGTTGGACGGAGATGTGCTGTGCCATCCCGTGCTCTCCTGGGAGGAGGGAGCTGATTTCCCTCAAATTGTTCTGCACCGTCATTCCCTGACCCAGGGCACTTTGGTGGAATTTCCATTGAAGGATGGGGCGGCGGGAATCATTGCCTGGACGCTGGGAGTGGATGGCAGTATGTACTTTGTGGTGTTTGGATGGAATTCCGATGAAGCTGCGGAAGCAAGCGGCGCAGGCACTGTTCTTGTGAAGTACGGTAGGACAGGAAGCCTGTCTTTCTGGCAGGATATCACAGATTTCCTACCGGGAGAGGGCAGCTTCCTTATGAGAATTGCCACCGACGGCCAAGGAAGGACCTACCTTCTTACAGAAAAGGGTATCTTGCTTTTTGACGGGAAGGGAAATCCCAGCGGAACGATCAGTGTGACTGCCAGCAACTCCATTTATTTTGGAAGTTTTGGACGAGGAAGCGATGGAAAGGTGTATCTGTCCGGCACGCAAAATAATGGCCCGGAGGATGGATCCACGCTATACGAGGTGGATTATCAGGCAGTGAAGCTGAGTGGCGGATTTGCGGATTTTCCGTCTGCAGGCGGTACTTTGACACAGGATGCCATAGGCAACATTGTGACATACGACAACACAGCAGTATATACATATGATCTTAATACCCAGGAGAAAGAGCAACTCTTTGCATGGACGGACAGTGGAATAGAGGCTTCAACTGTGGATACAGTAGGTGTTTTGTCCGACGGGCGGGTTGCTGTGTTCTACCGGGATTGGCAGAGTCACAACAGCGGAGTGGCGCTTTTGTCCGGCGTGGATGTGTCGGAGGTCGTTAAGAAGCAGGAAATTGTTATTGCCCAGCTTGATCCAAATCCGGATTTGTCGGCAGCAGCTACGACCTTCAACGGAGTGAGTGACAAGTATCATATTACCATCAAAAACTATTTAAAGGACTTTTATGCTTCTCAAGAGGAAACAGAAGCTGCCAAGACTCGGCTGATGGCGGATATTGTCTCCGGAAACGGCCCGGACATCTTAAATCCAATGGGTTTGAGCATTGAAATGGAAAATTTGATTGCCATGGGTGCTATTGAAGATTTGAATCCGTATCTGGATCAAAGCAGTGTACTGGCTCGGGATGATATGATAGAAAGCGTGCTCAATGCACAAACTTATGACGGCATCCTGACTTCCATTCCCGCCTCTTTTGACATGTATACCTATTTTGGCAGCACGGACAAAGTGGGAGAGGAGATGGGGTGGACTCATGAGGATGTAATTGCCCTTTTGGAAGCGAATCCCGGTGCATCGATCTGTGACGGATTTGGTAAAGCTGGCATTTTGTTTTTTTGCCTGGATTTCAATGATTATGTGGACTGGGAAAGCGCTTCCTGCAGCTTTGACAGCGAGAAGTTCAAGAGTCTGCTTGAGTTTGTGGCACAGCTGTCTGTACCGGAGGAATCAGTCCTTAGTTCAGAGGGATGGGATGCAGTGACGGAGAGCATCAGAAGGGGAGATAATCTATTATTGTTTCACAGTGTGTCCAGGTTTACGGATATACAGCTGGTACAGGAGAGATTTCAGTCAGAGGTGACCGCTATCGGAATGCCTACGTCGGATGGCAGTGCCAAATGTGGTCTTTTGGTACAAAACACGGCTGTGATTCTGTCCCAGTCAGAAGTTAAGGATGGTGCATGGGAATTTATCGAATATTACCTGACGGAAGGAAATGACAAATACAGGTATGGTTTTCCTAACAGCTGGAGCAAACTGAAGGAAATGATTGCGACAGAAACGGATGGTTCTCACGGAATAGTGAGATACCGGCTCGGCGACGAGCTGTTTGAAACCCATATTCCGACTCAGGAGGAGATTGATGCAGTCTTAGATATCATTCGGGCAGGGAAAAACATGGATTTATCCGCAGATGAAACTGTGTTGCGGCAGATTATCAGTGAGGAAGCAGCTGCCCTTTTCCAGGGTCAGAAAACGGTTGATCAGGTGGCAGATGCCATTCAGAGGAGAGCAGCGTTATATGTGAGTGAGAATAGTTAAGGTTATATTTCATTCATTACATAATTGTTACTGACACTTCATAAAATCTTAAGGTGCATTTTACTGTAAGTGTGGTATAATAGCTTTGGCAAATCGAAAGACTTGCCCCAAGCATGGCTTTCGGCATGCCTGTTGAGGAGACAATAAGTCGTTATGAATAATAAATTCCATAAAAATATAAAAAAGTTACTATCGTTGATTCTTTCTGCGATTCTGGTGGTTTCCATGACTGCCTGCGGCAACAGCCAGGACGACGACAGACGCGATTGGGTCTATGTGCCCGAATTTCTCACAGGGGAGAACATAGAGAATATCTCCTTCTGGTATAATACAAGCTTTGTGGGAGACGATCTATATTCCATCAATAACAATTGGGATAGGAAGACGCAGACCTCCTATACCACAATGAACCGATATTCTATCCAGGACGGCACTGCGGAGGAGATTATTTTGAACCTGCCCGAGGGAGCCAATATAGACGGATGGTCCCTTGGACAGGACGAAAGCCTGTATGCTGTCCTTACGATCTATGACTGGAATGAGACCACCGGTACGTCTAACAAGACTTATCTGCTGGCAAAATACGATGCCCAGGGAAATGAAGTTTTTCAGAAGGATTTCACTGAGTCCATCTTAAATGACCCTCAAAACAATTATATCAAAGGCATGGTGGTGGACGGACAGGGCAGGAGTTATGTGATGACGAATTCCCTTATAAGGCTCTTTGACGCGGAGGGTAATCCTGCTGGCACCGTGAACGTGAATAGCGGTATGAACAGTTGGCTCAGCGGCTACTGTCAGGGCAATGACGGTAAGGTTTGGATCACTGTCACAACCTATGACGGCAACAGCAGCAGCTCTGCTTTGTCATCGGTCAATTTTGATTCCAAGAGCCTGGAGGATAACCGCAGCGGTTTCCCCTCCGGCAGCAGTATGATCCAGAATGAAGAGGGCAAATTCCTGCTCCACGATGGCACTACTGTATTTATGTATGATCCGGAAACTCAAAAGATAGAAGAGCTCTTTGACTGGCTGGACTGTGATATCAACGGTAATTTTGTGCGAAGTTTCGGTGCATTATCTGATGGCCGTATCATTGCGGTATATGATGACTGGCAGGGCAGTGGCAGCGGTATGGCGCTGATGACCAGGAAAAACGCCGACGAGGTGACGCTAAAACAGCGAATTATTATTGGCGTTATGTATCAAGACTATGATCTTGCAGCAGCGGTGGTGAACTTTAACAAGAGCAGTGATTTATACCATATCAGCATCAGACAGTATGTGGATTATAACAGTGACTCGCAAGATAGGTTGACGGACGCCCTAAACAGACTAAATGCTGACATTACTTCCAACAACTGCCCCGACATCTTAAGTCTTGAGGAATTAAATATACAGCAGTTGGCAGCCAAAGGCGTGTTCGAGGATCTGAGTCCTTATCTGGAGCAGAGCAGCAAATTGAAGCGCAGTAATATGCTGGAGAATGTATTGGATGCCTTTACTTTTGATGGCGTGCTGATCTCTATACCTGACAGCTTTAGGTTGGAGACTCTTGTTGGCAGTACTGCCGATGTGGGAGAGGAAATGGGCTGGACTCTGAGCGATATGATTGCCTTTGCGAATGCTCATCCCGATGCAGAGCTTTTTGACAACGTGGATAAGAGTACAATCATAAGATATTGTCTGATTAATAGTATGAACAATTTTGTGGATTGGCAGGCAGGAACCTGCGATTTTGACAGCGACGAGTTCAGGAGTCTGCTGGAGTTTGTGAATCGTTTCCCCGATGATTTTACCTATGAAGAGGGACAGCCATCCACGCCCATCAGGATTCAGAATGGCGAAGTACTTTTGTATCATGCTTATATCAACGACGATATGAACGCTGCGCAGCTCTACACAGCGATGTTCGGCGGAGATGTGACTTTCATCGGCTATCCCAACTCTGATGGCAGCAGTGGATGCATTATGTCACCTAGAGGTGCTTACGCTATCACTGCGCGCTCAGGTGTGAAGGAGGGCGCATGGAACTTTATCGAAGGCTATCTGGCCAGAAAGAACACCAGGGGCCGCTTTGGATATCCCAACAGTAAGAGCGAGATCAAGAGTATGGCGGAAGAGGCTGTAAAGGTAAAGTATGAGTACGCCATCGATGAAAAAGGACAGCTCATTTTGGATGAAAATGGCGACCCCATCCTCATCATGGGAGGAGGAGGCGGCGGTATGAGCATCGGTGATTGGTCGTATAATTATCGTATTGCAACCCAAGAGGAGGTTGATATGGTCCTGGAATTGATGGAGTCAGCAAGACTGGGGTCCATCAGCAGCGACCAGATTATGGCCATTATTCTGGAGGAAGCTGAGGCTTTCTTCCAGGGACAGAAGCCGGTGGAAGAAGTGACACGCATTATTCAGAGACGTGTGGGAAATTATGTGAGTGAGAACAGTTAATCACTGGGAGATGAGAATAGCAGTGAGCAGAAAGCAGAATGCAGAAAGACAAAAACGCGTGAAGACCACGCGAAGGACCAGGAAGATCAAGTTGAGCTCGGGGGCTTTTATCGCTCCCAGCTTTCTTGGCGTTCTCCTTTTTTTCATCATGCCGTTTATGGTGGTCATCTATTACTCGGTGGTGGATAATCCCATCAGCGGTAGATTTGTGTTTCTTGAGAATTTTGGGATTATTCTGCGCAATGCTGCTTTTATGAGGGCTGTGAAGAATACGGCTACTTTTTCGCTGGTGGCGGTGCCTCTGGCGGTAGTACTGTCATTGCTTCTGGCCATTGTACTGGAAGCAAAGCTTCCTTTTAGGAGCCAATTTCGGACATTCTTCCTGAGTCCTATGATGGTGCCGGTGGCATCAATTGTGCTGATCTGGCAGGTGCTTTTCCACTATAACGGGGCAGTGAACGATTTCCTTGCTGTATTCGGTGTAAGTAAGATTGACTGGTTGAAGTCCGATTACGCTCAGGTGGTGGTCGTGATACTGTTTTTATGGAAGAATCTGGGATATAACATGATTCTGTTCATGGCAGCTCTTGCCAGCATCCCAAGAGATATTCTGGAAGTGGCGAGGCTGGAGAGCGCTACACCCCTGCAAACCTTCTTCTACATAAAGATCAGGTATCTGTCCTCCACGCTTTTGTTCGTGACAATCATGTCGCTGATCAACTCTTTCAAGGTATTCCGGGAGGTGTATCTGCTGACAAGCGATTATCCCTACGACACCATATATCTGCTTCAGCATTACATGAACAATAAATTCAAGTCTCTTGACTATCAGGCGCTGTCGGCAGCGGCTGTACTGATGAGCCTTGTGATGATTGTGATCATCGGACTGCTGTTCATCACGGAGAATCACTTCGGAAAGGACGTGGAGGGATGAGCAGAAAGAACAGACCCGTCCGGAGAGACGGAGAACTTAAAGAGAAAAAGGTCAATGTCAGAAGGAAAAAGGTGTGGGGCGGAGCAAAGATCGCATTGGCTACCCTCGTTGCAGCCTCCTTTGCCATCCTGTTTCTGATGCCCATTGTGCTGACTATCACCAATTCCTTCATGTCATCCTCAGAGATATCGTCAAACTATGGCTCCGTGTTCGCCACCAGCGATACCGGTGGAAAGGTGTATATCTCCGAAAAAGTAAATCTGAAGTTTATACCGGATATGGTCTCATTTAGCCAGTACATCACCACACTTTTTAAGAGCCCGGAATACTTGTTGAAATTCTGGAATTCGGTGATTCTGGTAGGTCCCATTGTGATATTCCAGCTGATCGTAGCGGCTCTGGCTTCCTACGGTTTTGCTCGATATCAGGGCAGGCTGCGGCAGATTATCTTCTTTGCTTATATCATACTGATGCTGATGCCCTATCAGGTCACGCTGGTGCCCAATTATCTGGTCAGCGACTGGCTGAATATTCTGGACACCTACTGGTCCATTTGGCTGCCCGGCATCTTTTCGCCTTTTGCGGTGTATCTGCTGACTAAGTTCATGCGGAGGATTCCCACCTCGGTGATTGAGGCGGCACAGATTGATGGCGCAGGAGAGTGGCAGATATTCAAAAAGATATGCCTGCCTCTCTGTAAGGGGGCGGTGTGTTCTGTAGCAATTTTGGTGTTTATCGACTACTGGAACATGGTGGAGCAGCCGCTGATTTTGCTGACTGATGCAGAGATGCATCCGCTGTCGGTATTCTTAAGCAAGATCAATGCCGGCGAGATTGGTCTGGCCTTTGCTGTTGCCACAATTTACATGGTACCCTGCCTGCTCATTTTCCTGTATGGTGAGGAATATCTGGTGGATGGCATCACCTATCAGGGCGGTATCAAGGGATAGCTCACATCAGCACAGGTAAATTAATTGGGATATATCAATGATTTCAGCATAAAAACATAAATTCTATGAGGAGAGAGCGAGATGAACGAAAAAGGAAGCAAGAGGCGGGAGTGGATCAAGACAGCGGCTATCATTTTTCTTGCGGTGATGCTGGTGCTGACATTTTTTTCAAACACCATTATGAATTATTCGCTGCCCGAGGTGGCGACCCAGTATGTCATGTCCGATTCCATAACGGCGAGAATTCGGGGAACCGGCACGATTGAGAGCGGGGATCCCTATCATATAGAGGTCAAAGAGTCCAGGAAGGTTGCCAGTGTGGCTGTCCGGGTAGGGGATATGGTTCAGAAGGGGGATGTGCTTCTCTATCTGGAAGATGTGGAGAGTCAGGAGCTGAAGGATGCTCAGGACAAACTGAAAGATGCGCAGAATGATCTGCAAGCAGCCCGCGACACATATAATGCCGCACTGTTGTCTGATAAAATAACAGCCCAGGATATCCAAGCTGCAAACAGCAATACCTCAGATGCCACCTACCGTCAGCAGATTACCAACATTCAGGCAGAGATCACCGCAGCGAAAGCGGCGTTGGCTCCATTGGAGGAAAAGGTTGCAAGCCTGGATCGGGAAATACTCAATATCGATACGGAGCTCAAATATCAGGAATCTAGATTGACTGCTGCTGAAGCCAAATTAGAAGGTTTACAGAGCGTAAGCGGAAATGACAGTGATGCGCAGCAATCGGATGTGACGGCTGCTCAGGCGGAATGTGACTCAATTAGTAAAACGATAAGCAGTTTGAAAGCTGCAAGGGCAACCAGTGTATATAATAAGTACTTGGCTGAAAGAGACCGCGACGCCGCAGAAGCTGTTAAGAAAGCTGCTGAGAATAAGTTGGATGATCTGATGACCCTGCTGGATCACAAGAAGATACTGGACGGACTTAAAGAGGATATCTCAGACGCTCAGAAAGTGGTGAATGAAGCTCAGGCGCTGGTGGATAAATTGGAGGCAGAAGCTGTGGATGTAACTGTCACCGCTGACATTTCAGGTACTGTCACTTCCGTCAACGTGGTGGCGGGCAACACTACCACCCCCGGCTTTCCTGTGGTGGTACTTCAGCCGGAGGGACAGGGATACACCATGAGCTTCAGCGTCACCAACGAGCAGGCAAGAAGGCTGGCGGTGGGAGACAGAGCGGATCTGGTAAATGCCTGGAGATATGATGATGTGACTGTGACATTGGCAAGTAAGAAGGCTGACACCAATAACCCCAACCAAAACACGAAACTGACCTTCAATGTGACCGGAAATGTGGTTGCCGGGCAGACCTTAAGTATCTCCGTGGGTCAGCAGAGTTCCAATTATGATCTGGTAGTGCCAAACAGTGCAATTCGGGAGGATAGCAATGGCAAGTTCATCCTGATCGTGGAATCCCGTTCCACTCCCCTGGGCAATCGTTATATTGCCAGCCGTGTGGATGTAGAGGTAATTGCAAGCGATGAAACCCGGTCAGCCATCAGCGGTGCGCTTTACGGATATGAGTATGTGATCACAACCTCCACTAAACCTGTGGATGCAGGACAGCAGGTGAGACTGGCTGACAATTAAGCCGGATGGAAATGAGGCGAGTAATGAAGAAACGAATATTGGGTATAAGCGGTGCCACATCCTTTGTGATTTTCCTGATACTGCTGCTCATCATTGGCCATCTGGGCAAGAGCCAATCGTCGCAGATGATGGCAGAGCGGTGGAGCGAAGACGGAGGTGTGGCCCAGGTCAGCTGCTTTTTCGCGGTAGATGCCAGTATTTCCAAAGATAGTATAGAGGAGTTTGAGCATTCCATAGACAGCACATTGGCCGAAGCATCTGTAGTTCAGGAGTCTGAGAACCCCAGTGCAAGGCTGTGGGTGGATGCGTACAGTGCTGACGGAAGTGTGTTTATTTCCAGCGACAGAGCTTCTTTTCAGGCGAATGCCATAGGTATCGGCGGTGATTTTTTCCTGTTTCATCCAATGACACTGGTGTCAGGTTACTATTTCTCAGGAAATGATCTGATGCAGGACTATTGTGTCATTGACAGAGACGCAGCCTGGCAGCTGTTCGGCGCCAGCGATGTGGCGGGAATGATGGTAAATATCGGCAATGTTCCCCATATTGTAGTAGGTGTGGTGGAGCGGCCGGAGGGCAGGCTGGCTGAGGGAGCAGGTCTTGACAGTACACTGGTGTATGTGTCCTACAAAACGCTGGAGGAGTTGGGGCTGAATAATGGTATCAACCACTATGAGGTCGTGCTGCCCAATCCTATAACTGGTTTTGCAGAAAATCTAGTCCGTGAGAACTTTGGAAGGAATCCACAGGAGGTGGAGATTCTGGAAAATACCTCCCGGTATTCACTGCTTTCCAGATTGAAGCTGCTCACACAGTTTGGAATCCGCTCCATGAACGGTAAAGCGATCATTTATCCCTACTGGGAAAATATCGCCAGAGGTTATGAGGATATCCTGGCTCTACTCACACTGTTTGAGATGCTGTTTCTACTCTATGCTCTGACAGTGGCGTTGGGACTGTTCACCAGTTGGTGGCGGCATAAGGGCTGGACACTGAAGGATAAGTGGAGATGGATCAAGGATAAAGCAGAGCGGCGCATGGAGCGCATCCGGGCGAAGCGTCTGGAGGTAAAAAATAAAAAGAGCGCAGACAAGAATGCGCAGATGGAGGAGTTATGAAAAAGAGCTTGTTAAAGCGTGCCGGCTGTATGGTCATGGCACTGGCAGTGACGGTGGGCGGACTTACTGCCTGTGGCGGCGATGCCTATGAGAATGCGGATTTGGCAAAGCAGCACGTCTACAGTTTAAAGGAATTAGAGATGCCGGACTTGGGAGGAGACGATTCCTATATGCTATCTTCCCGCTATGCGGACGGCAGGGTCTATATGCTGTTTCAGGTGTACCATTGGGATTCGGATACTAACCCTCGGGAGTATAAGTTAATCAGTATGAATGAAGATGGCTCCGATGTTCAAATGACAAACCTGGAGGTAACTCCTGTAGAAATTTCCCCGGAAGAGTTGGAAGGTACGGACGGATCTAGCGGAACCAATGTGGACATTTGGTTGGAGGAGGAAATACAGGATGAAGAGGGAAGAGAAGAGGAGGATGCTGAACCGGAAGAGGATGTCGGAGAGGATTTAGAGGCCATACCAGATATCGATACTGACTTTGGCGTGGATTCTGGCTTTGGCGTGGACGCTGGTTTTGAGATAGATCCTGGCTTTGGCGTGGAGGACTATATACCCAATAAAATTTGGGAGAACACCAGCATAGGAAACACAATTCTTGCAGAAAACGGTATTTATGGAAGCAAGTATTACAATTATAGTAATTACTCTACCGGTTTCAATATTTCGCGCAATTACTTGTGCTGCTGGAACCTGGATGGCTCTATCAGATGGGAGACGGAGATGGAAGACCTTGAGACGGAGGATGAGTACATTTATCTGTCGACTATGGCTGCATCTTCGGATGGCTCATTAAATCTGTTCTGGTCAGGAGACAAAGTCTATAAGCAGACAGTATCTGCAGACGGTGTTATGGGCGAGAGAAAGGTCATGCCGGATGAGATTAAGGATATGTTCTGGAATTATAATTATATGCTGCCCCGGAACAACGGTAAGCTGCTGGTGGTCTATTCCAGCGAATCAAACTGGCAGGAACAATATATGGTGGAGTACGACCCGACTACAGATGCTGTCAGCGATCCTGTACTGATACCGGGAACCGTACTTTACGGCAGCTATGGCATATTAGCCGGGAATACTTCGGATATCATTTATCCCACCAGCACCGGTGTCAATGTTTATAACCGAGGGGACGAAGAAGGAAGAGAGATTATGAATTACGTTAATTCTGATCTTAACATTTCCTCGCTCCAGAGGGTGATAGAGCTTGATGATACAAGGTTTATCGGTACGTTCTATGAGTATAATAATTATAACGACCTGAAGATAGGAATGTTCACTTATGTACCGCCTGAGGAGATTCAGGACAAAAAGGTGCTGGTGTTGGGCTGCAGCTATGCCGGCAACGACATCAAACAGCGGGTGGTGGAGTTCAATCGCCGCAGCCAGGAATACAAGATCGTCATCAGGAACTATGATATCTATAACACCTATGAGGACTGGGAGGCTGGCATCACCAAGCTGAATAATGATATTATCACAGGAAATATGCCTGATATTCTAGTGGCGAACAGGCAGATGACCGTGGAAAATTATATTGCCAAAGGTTTGCTGACCGATATCAGAAAGTTGATTGAGGATGACGAGGAGTTGTCTCAGGTGGAGTTTTTAGAGAATGTGTTCGACGCATATTCTGTGAAGGGTAAGCTCTATTATGTGATTCCCAGTTTTTATGTCCGCACCATGTTGGGAAAAACGGCATTGGTGGGTGACAGAACCAGCTGGACCATGGAGGAAATGATGCAGTTGATGGACTCCATGCCGGAGGGAACCAATCTGACCTATGATCTTACCAGAAGTTATTTCTTCACTCTGGTCATGCAGTACTGCGGCAGTGACTTTGTGGATGTAAACACCGGTAAATGCAATTTTAATTCTCCTGATTTTATTGCTATGATGGAATTTGCGAAAAAGCTCCCTCAAGAGATTCAGCATGATGATGATTATTGGATGAACTTTGACTGGTCATCGATATACCGTGAGGACAAGGCGGTACTGGAGGAGGCTTATATATCCAGGGTCGCAGATATGAATTATACCATCAATGGGGAATTTGGCGAACCTGTGAGTTATGTAGGCTTTCCTATGGAGAGTGGGCAGGGCTCCATCCTGTATTCGGATACTCTATACTGTATTTCCTCTAAGTCCAACAATAAGGACGGCGCCTGGGAGTTTCTGCGCTATTATCTGACGGATGAGTATCAGAAGGAGTTGAATTACGGGCTGCCTGTCCAGAAGGATGCTTTTGAAGAAAAGGCCAAGGAAGCGCTGGAGAAACCTTATTACATCGACGGTGACGGAAATAAGCAGGAATATGACCAGACCTTTTACATCAACGGAGAGCAGATTATCCTGGATCCCATGAGTCAGGAGCAGCTGGATCAGATTGTGAATCTTATCTATTCCGTGGACAGGGTTTATTATTACAACACTGATGTAACGAATATCATAGATGAGGAAATGGAATTTTTCTTTAACGACCAGAAGAGTGCACAGGATGTGGCAGAAACCATTCAGAGAAGAGTGCAGGTGTATGTGGATGAGAACAGTTGAGTGTTCAATAATGATGTTCAATCCAGTTTGATGGAAATGCCAAGTTTTTCCAGATGGTGCTCAGGGGTTAATTCCTGGACGTGGTCCTTCAACCATTGCCGGTGATTCTTATAATCAGGCATGACGGAAGCTACTTTGTTCCAGAAATTCTTAGAGTGGTCCATGAAGGTCAGATGACAGAGCTCATGGACCACTACATAATCCAGTATTATGGGCGGGGCAAAGATCAGCCGATAGTTAAAGGACAGTGTGCCCCGGGAGGAGCAGCTGCCCCAGCGGCTCTTCTGATCCCTGATAGTGATGGAAGTATAAGTTCCACCAGTGAGCGGATGGTAATATGCCACCCGCTCTTCAAATTTTCTACGGGCTTCTTCCCGGTATCTGTGTTTAATTGCTTCCAGCCGCCTCGCCTCGGCGGGGGTCAGCCGGATGATTTCTTTCTGTGCCATATTGTGCCTTTCAGGTGTTGTATTTTCTATTCAGTATTACTGTTTCAAGAGTGGTGTATCTTATGTTACTATTGGTAACTATCTTTAACAATTAACTAAAACTGTTGTTTGTCTACTTCAATGACAGTGCGCAGTGCGGGATTTCTGTCACGGATTTTTCGGTCTATAATGTCTGCCAGATCTGCATCCGACATGGGAAAGTCGTACGGTGCGGCTACATCAAAGAGCAAACGGGTTCCCTCCGGGCAGGAAGCGATGCGGAAATCGTGTATGGTCAGGGAGGTGTCGATCTCTGCCAGACATTTTTTTGTGAGTCGGCAAAGGCGATCTGTTTCTTCATCACCCACCAAAACGGGATCCATGTGGATGACTGCCTGACATTGAAGTTCATCATGCAGCTGATGTTCAATGGTATCAATGAGTTCGTGAAGGGTTATAAGGCTGCCATCTGCGGGTACTTCCGCGTGAAGGGAGATTAGTATGTTGCCGGGGCCGTAATTATGAACGATCAGATCGTGGACACCCAGAATCCCTTCATGGGAGAGAACCAGGTCGTGGACCTGCTTTACAAATTCCCGGTCCGGAGCCTGGCCCAGCAGAGGGCTGACGGCGTCCCTGGCAGCCTCATAGCCTGCATAGCCAATGAAAAAACACACTGCGAGACCGCACCATCCATCCACAGACAAACCGGCGAACCGGGAAATCAGAGCTCCGGTCAGCACCACGGTGGTAGCCAGTGCATCGCTCAGGGAATCCACGGCTGTTGCCCCCATGGAAGGGGATTCCAGCCGCTTTCCCAGTTTTCTGTTGTACAGGTACATATAGCATTTGACCAGGATAGAAAATGCCAGAAGACTAAGCACCAGAGGAGACATAGCGGGTATCTGGGGATGCAGGATCTTTTCAAAGGAGCTTTTTATCAACTCAATCATGGTGAGTAAGGTCAGGACGGACACCAGAAATCCGGAGACATATTCAATACGACCGTGGCCGAAGGGATGGTCTGAATCCGGTTTCTGCCCCGCCATGCGAAACCCCATCAATGTGATGACAGAGGATGCAGCGTCCAAAAGGTTATTGAAGGCATCAGCGGTGATGGAGATGGAACCGGAGAGGACACCGGCGACAAATTTTCCCAGGGAAAGGATCAGATTCAGCCCGATCCCCAGAGCGCCACATAACATCCCATAGGCTCTGCGCACGGAGGGGTTCTTGATGTCGCTGTGATTTTTGATGAAAAGTCTGGATAGTAAGGTTATCATTTAAGTACTCCGAGTTTAGTTAGTTAGTATATTATTTTAATACCTTTTAGGGGAAATGACAAGGTGCTTTTCTTTTGAGTTACTCATTTTTTCAGTAGGCTTGCTACCGTTCACCGTTAGTTTTCCTCAAGTTGCCAACTTCGACTAAGGCGTGGAAGGTCATCACGTCTAAGTCTGCGTAGGCAGTGGATTTCCTGCCCACTTTAGTGGGCATGCCGTCATAAGGACACCGTTTTATTGTTTGTGGAGACATACCCGTCACCCGATGCCTGATAATGGCTCATTAAATTTTATGTTAGTGGTCTTGCATAGGTGGGTTTTTCAGTGTATAATTTTGGAAAGTAAGAAATGCTTTTGCAGAAATTACGATTATGTGCCCGTGCGATGTAGAAGGTGTGAGAGTATGCGCAGGCGACAGGAAAGGTATGGTATTATAATGAGTAAAAAACCGGTAGTTTTGATGATCCTGGACGGATATGGATTGAATGAAAAAGAAGAGGGTAATGCAGTAGCGTTGGCAAAGACCCCTGTGATGGACGGGCTGATGAAGGAGTATCCCTTCGTAAGAGGAAATGCAAGCGGCATGGCTGTGGGTCTTCCGGACGGTCAGATGGGAAACTCTGAGGTGGGGCATCTGAACATGGGCGCAGGCCGGATTGTGTATCAGGAACTGACCAGGATTACAAAGGAGATTCAGGACGGCACTTTTTTTGAGAATCCTGCTCTGCTCACTGCTGTGGAGAACTGCAAAAAGAATAACAGTTCCCTGCATCTGATGGGGCTTCTGTCAGATGGCGGCGTGCACAGCCACAATACTCATCTGTATGGACTGCTGGAGTTGGCAAAGAGGAACGGTCTGGAGAAGGTGTATGTGCACTGCTTCCTGGATGGTCGTGATACCCCTCCCGCTAGCGGTAAGGATTACGCCATTGCCCTGAAAGAAGAGATGGAAAGAAAAGGTGTGGGCAAGATTGCCTCTGTGATGGGTCGCTATTATGTAATGGACAGGGATAACAACTATGACCGTGTGAAGCTGGCCTATGACGCTATGACAAAGGGAGAGGGCCTGACTGCAGAGTGCGGTATCTGCGGCATTCAGGAGTCCTACGACAGAGGGGAGACCGATGAGTTCGTAAAGCCCACTCTGGCACTGGAGAACGGCAAGCCTGTGGCGACGGTTCAGGACGGTGATTCCATCATTTTCTTTAACTTCCGCCCCGACCGTGCAAGGGAGATTTCCAGGGCTTTCTGCGATGATGATTTCAAGGGATTCGACAGAGGGCCGAGAAAGAATATTACTTATGTCTGCTTCTCAGACTATGATCCCACCATTCCCAACAAGCAGGTGGCATTCCATAAGATTTCCGTCACCAACACCTTCGGCGAGTGGCTGGCTGCAAACAATATGAAGCAGGCCAGGATTGCGGAGACTGAGAAGTATGCCCATGTGACTTTCTTCTTCAACGGCGGTGTGGAGGTGCCGAACGAGGGCGAGGACAGAGTGCTGGTGAACTCCCCCAAGGATGTGGCTACCTACGACTTAAAGCCCCAGATGAGCGCCTACGAGGTATGCGACAGGCTTTGTGAGGCTATCCGCAGCGGTAAGTATGATGTGGTCATCATCAACTTTGCAAATCCTGACATGGTGGGCCATACCGGAGTGCTGGAGGCAGCCATCAAGGCTGTGGAGGCAG
>JAFLRO010000028.1 GCA_022511425.1 Acetatifactor sp. | reverse complement strand
AGCGCCACCTTGCCAAGGTGGAAACCGCGGGTTCGAGTCCCGTCTATCGCTCTTTACCGAGAACTTCAATTCGAGAAGTTCTCGGTCTTTTTTATACTCCTATTCACTATAAAAAGAGGTGATACCATGTTTTGTTGGAAATGCGGAAAGGAATTATTGGAGAATTCTCGTTTCTGTGCGCAATGCGGCGCGCCAGCTGTCAATGAGGAAGATGTTTTACCTCAATCCTCAACTGTTGATGAGACAGCACAGATTGAGGAGTCCGCTCAGACTGAAATTACGGCTGAGCCTAAGCCCGCTGCTCCCGCCCCTGCCCCGGACCTGGTAATCCGCAAAAAACGGATCACCGTCATCGGAGACAGACTCTTGATCAATGGCACCTACTACAGAAAAAAAGGCCGCCGTTTAAAAAAGAAAAAGGGACAGCTGGGTATTCCACTCTCCTATATATCCGCAGTTTCAGTTCAACATACTCCCTGCGCAGGAAGAATTATAGCCTCCTTCCTGCTGTTTATCATCTTTACAGCCGGTACTGTGATAAGCGGCACATTTGGCTGGCATGCCTGGAACCAATTAAATGAACCTTACCGTCAGGAACGGATCCAGGAGTTGGAGGATATCCTTGACAGGCTCGCATCCAGCGATGCTTCACAACTGGATGAACTGGAACCCCAGCTTCAGACTGCTGTGGCGGAACTTACTCTTGCAAAGGAACAGCTGGAGGTTCTTAAAGAACAACGCCGTCAGGAACTTCTTCAGACTGCTGTCGCAGATCCAGCCTTTGACACTCGGTCATTGCTTTCATCAGACTTCTTTGCAGATGCCTACCAGCAGTATCTGAAGGATCTGATGGATGCTTTCCTGAATGACAGTCTGATTCATGACTGGCTCTATCCCTACTATACCTACTCCATGGAGTTGGGCAGCAACCGCTTTATTGAGAATGAGCTATATTTCTATACTGTCACTGATGACGGCAGCATTTTCTCTCCCGAAACGGAAAATACGAAAGCCCTGCTGCAAGATGCTTACAATTATGACCTGTATCAACACATCTATTACACAGGCCGCATTTATATCACTGCCTCGGATTTTCTGAACAGAGTGCTGAATGTGCCCGACTATGTGGCAGACGGCGCAATCTTTGTAAAAGCTTATGGCGGAACTCCCTATCCTGCGGATATGTATGTACCGGGTTGGAGTAATGCAGACTATGCAGATTTCTGGCGCAATGCCCCTTCATACTATGATTCTTCTGACCCTGTCTGGATCTCCTATAATCTGTCTGCGGAAGACTTTGACATAGACTGGGAGAATCTGGCGAACGAGCAGGCTTTTTATGACGCATACCTGAAATTTATGGATACTGTTGCCCCGAATCTGGGCGTCTTTGACATGGTCACTTATACCGCAGGCGATGATTCCTATGGCGGAATGTATTATAAAATAACCGGCAGGGAAGCTTCTGTCACTGAAATTGCGACATGTTACATAGAAAAACATCCTGAATATTTAGAAAAGATTGGCCTAAATCCGGCGACACAGCACACCTCCTATGATGAGCAGATGACCGAATTTGAAGAAAATATAGAAGAACTGACTGACCGTGTAGTTGATCTGACCAATAAACAGAATGAGCTGACTGCTCTCCTCGACAGTGCAGATTCCGCTCAGGCAGAGTACGACAGGATTATGGCTGATGTCCAGAGCCGCCGGGAACGGCTGACTCAGAGCCTTGCCATCTTCGGAAGTATCTTCATACTGCTGTTCCTCATGGCTCTTATCAGCTTCATTGTATTCGTCCGTCTGGTAAAGAAGCCAAAGCACCTTATGATGCTGGAACTGACAGATGGCACAGGAGCCGCCTTCAGCATCAGTTTCTGTTCCAAAAAGAAGCTCCGAGCGCTTCAGGAGCGGCTGAGTCCTCATTCCTCCGATGTTCCAAAGCCAGAGACTGCATAATCAACTGTTTTTTATTCCCACGAATAATGAGCAGCGAATGCTGTAAGAGATAGATACCCCGCGAGCAATGCTTTGAGCAATGCTGCGGGGTATTTGACTAACTAGAGAACGTATCTATACTCCTCCGTAATTGATACGCTATTCAGACTGCATATGGTGTCATCATACATCTGTGGCCACTGTTCCAGATACACCCAGTCATCCTCCCGTAGTTCTTTTACTCTCACGGTAAGTGTCTCAGGGAAGCCAAAATATCCCAGACTGACAGGTACCTGTTGGCCGGTATAAAAGTGGTCGTTGATCTTTTCTCCGTTCAGAAAGATTTCAAGTCCAAACCCTGCATAGTCAAGCCACAGCAATGTGTCCCGGCCCGTCAGCCGATCAGCCTTCTCCGAATAGGTAATCTGTATCTGATACTCCGTCCATGCCCTCTCCCGATTCATCAACACCTCTCCCTGTATTTTGGAATCGGCTTTAGGTCCAGCCGGGGCAATCCCCTGAGTCACAGTTGTAAAGTTAGCTTTAGCAGCGCCTGTCTCCTGCTTTCTCTCATAGACAGTGAATTCCCCATCATTTCCGGTTTTCACAAATCCTTTCGGCGACTGGGACAGTTCAGGATAGACACAAATTTCAGTCGTGGACGCACCTGTCACCACAAGTTTACCGTCTTCTTCCCACACAAAATCTTTGCTCAACACAAGATATTCCCGATCCAGTGACACTTTGCATGCATTTAATGCCTGCTCCCTGGTCAGCATTAATACCTTCGCAGGCTTTTCATTTTTCCAGCAAAAACAAGGATCATGATCCCCATAAAACACAAAGACATCCTTTTCGCCTTCGCCCAGACGGCACAGCGGCGTGGCAAGGGCATAGATCAGCACCGCATCTCCAAGCTGCATATTGTAAGGAAAAAATCCAAACGTGCCGCTCTCAATATCCACCGGTGGAAATACTACATCCCCGTCTTCGCAGGGACCGGAAAATACTGCGCTCCGATGGCTTTCGGGCTTTCTGTTTCTCACATAGTTGTTAAAGAATATGTATCCATGATGTCCGTCGTGGCGGACGGATTTACGCAGAGTATGCATATCCTCCGGCTTTACATCATCCGGATCAATATAAGCAGGCAGTGCTGCCAGATCGTGGCCAAATTCCTCCAGAAACATGGCCAACAGTCTTACCTCCCTGTAGCTGTCAGAGATAGTACCGTACTGGCGTATAGGCGCATTAAAGTCATAATTGATTTCGGGCAGGTCATTGATATAACCCGTTGCCCTGCTCTCCTGCAAAGTGGAAAGCTTTCCCTTGGGATTGCTGCCACCGTGATACATATAATAGCCCAGAAGCGCTGCTCCGCTTGCCATCTTGGTGATGGACATGGCTCCGATATCCTTACCGGTAGCCACAGGCCTTCTGTGAGCTGTTACCTGTAAGCCTCCGCCCAGCTCTGCCGTCAAATAGGGAAACTTTGACTCATCAAAAGTAACTGCGTCCTCCACATGATGATCGCAGGCGATCAGTGCGTCATTGCGTTCATGGCTGATAATGTAGTTGGTGTTGGCGGAGAGTTCCTCCACACTCTGATCCCATGGCGCATCACAATAACCACCCATGACAGGCAGCGCATCCCCGATGCAGGCACCGCCCCATCCGGTAGCCGTGTACAGAGGCACCTGAAAGCCCAGCTCTTTTGCCAGAGCCTGAAGTGTCCTCATGTGCTCATCTCCCGCCGGACCGCGCAGCCCTCCCACATGACCGTACTCGTTCTCAAGCTGTACGCCGATAATCGGACCTCCGTCCTGATGAAAGAGCCCCTTCACCTGTTCATACACCTGTTCCCAGAGCCGCCGTACATAGGACAAATAAATCTCATCGTTGCTGCGGACAGCAAGCCCTTGCCGCTCCAACTCCACCAGCCAGTCAGGGAACCCTCCGTTTCTGACCTCTCCGTGGATCCAGGGGCCCAGCCGCAGAATCATTTTAAGCCCCACCTTGCCGCAGAGTTCAGTGAAACGTCTCAGATTCCGGCAGCCGGAGAAATCAAATACTCCCTTCTCCTCCTCGTGGTGAATCCAGATAAGATAGGTGGAAACGATGTTGACACCTCCTGCTTTTATCTTCCGAAGGGATTCCTCCCAAAGCTCCTCCCTGTATCTGGTATAATGCATCTCTCCCATCACAGGAAACCAAGGCTTACCGTCCCTGTAAATGCAAAGTCTGTCATATGAATATTCTGTTCCCATCTTTTCTCACCTCCGCCGTTTAACAGCTTAATTATCCGCCTGACCAAACTTATTCTTCTAACCGGTCGGCAAGTTTGATTCGATAAATCCTCCGCAGGGAATCATCAATCCGCTCCTCTGAGATATATCCTTCATGGATGGCCTCCAACACACCGTTGTAAGCCTCTTCAAAATTCTCAGGCATCAGAAGCATGTCACAACCTGCCTGTAAAGCATAGATTGCAGCGTCTTTAGAAGAATAGTATTCGGATATGGCACCCATATTCAAAGCATCCGTGATAACCACTCCGTCATAGCCCAGTTCATTCCGCAGAATATCCGTTACCACTGCTTTAGAAAGGGAGCAGGGCTCGTTGTTGCTTCCGGTCAGCGCAGGTGCAGCCATATGGCTGATCATGATCATCTTCGCCCCTGCGTCAATACCCGCCTTAAATACGGCAAATTCCTCTGCCCTAAACTGCTCCGCCGTCCTGTCACTGGTAGCAATACCGGTGTGAGGATCCGCTGTTGTAGCCCCATTACCTGGGAAATGCTTCAAGCATGCTGTTATCTGCTGAGCCTGGAGCCCCTGCATCATGGCTGTTACAAACGGTGATGCAGTCTGTGCGTCTGCACCGTAGGTACGGTCTCCCATATAGCTATTCTCTACGCTGGAAATATCCGCCACAGGTGCAAAATCCAGATTAAATCCATAGCTGTTCATCGCGCTGCCAATGACAGTTCCCGCTGTGTAGGCATTGGCGGGGTCCCCTGTCTGGCCGATTACTGCGGCGCTGTCCACCTTCTCACACAGCCCCTTGGAAATCAGCCGCGAAACATTGCCTCCCTCTTCATCCACCGCAATAAACAGAGGATGAATGGAATATGTCTTTGTGTTGTCAATCATTTCTTTCAGCTGGTTAGCTGACTGAATATTATTCTTAAAATATATCAGTCCACCCACACTATACTTTTCCAGAGCCTCCTTTGTTCCTTCCCCTGCTTTCACAGCTGTGTTGACCCCTGTGATGGCCTCAGGCGTTACAATAAAGAGACCTGCCACCTTATCCTCCAAGGGCATTACTGCGATATAGGCATTAACAATTTCATTCAGCTTTTCCTCCGGCGTCATCTCAACTACAGGTTCCGGAGTAGGATCCGGAGTGGGTGCTGGCGTCTGCAGTTCATCCTCACCAGACAACATCTCATCAATCATGGATTGCGATTCCTCCTTATTATTCTGTTCCTGCTGACGTGAAGCGGCGGCAATTTGCTTTACAGCTATCACGATTCCTGTCGCTGCTGCCAGGATCAAGAGAATCAGAACAACATATGCCAGAATTTGGCTGCGAATTCTCCTCTTTCGTCTGACTTCTCTCTTTTCTTCCTGATTCTGCTGCTTTTCATCCATATCTATAACTGATCCCTTCCTGTCATTCTTCAAATTTACTCTTCTTCCTGTTTACTCTTTTTCATGATAACCTATTTTACACACTTTTTCCACAGAAAATCTCACTATTTATAATTTTTTACAAAAATGATACAAAAGTCATAAAGTATAGCCCTGCCTGTGGTTGGAATCAAATCATGGGAAAGACACTGTCGACTGATGAATACACAGCGAGAGAGCGTATCGATCTTTTAATCAATACGCTCTCTCAAACTGACTCGTCCAATGGATCTTACCTCTCTTTCCGGTTGCCCTATTTGGCTTGCATTGTTCGGGTTCCCTATTCAGTTGTTCTTCCATTTCATCTTATGTGCTTTTACACTTTTTCCTTTGAATAAAGGTACTGTAACGTACTGTATTTTTTAATCTCTTCAGTAATTCGTTACCTTCTCATGTGTGTACTCAGCACATTCTTCCTTTGACTGTCAGATCTTTTGTATCCTATGGAAGTGGAAGTTTTTTGTCTCTTTCTGTTTGTTAAGCTTATTATATGACAGGATTAATTATTTGTCAACACATTTCTTTAAAAAATTTTATTTTTTTACATAATTTTCCATTTTTCTATAAATTGCGTGTTTTTTTGTTTCGCGGAACACACTTGCATATACAAAAAGCCCGAAGCACAACTTGCGCTCCAGGCCACAATAACAGTTCAGCTATGCCATTCCAAAGCCTGCGGAATATACATTCTTCCTGCATGGCTGAACTGTCAATATCAGATCGCTGTCAGTACAAAAATGTCATAAATAGCGCGGATGGCTGTCTCAAAGTCGGCATTTTCCACACCGATAATAATGTTTAGCTCCGAGGATCCCTGATCGATCATCTTCACGTTCACATTGCTGTGGGACAATGCCGAAAAAATCCTACCCGCAGTACCCCGTGTGGACTTCATACCACGCCCCACAACAGCGATAAGAGCCAGATCCGATTCGATTTCAATAGCGTCGGGCTTCACCAGTCTATGGATACCCGCCACCACTTTCTGTTCCTTATTTATGAACTCATCCTGATGCACAAACACCGTCAAAGTGTCGATACCGGAAGGCATATGCTCAAAGGAAATGCCCTGTTCCTCAAACGCAGACAGAACCCTCCTGCCAAATCCGATCTCCGAATTCATCATATCCTTCTCCACACTGACGGAGCAGAATCCCTTCTTGCCGGCAATACCGGTGATCACATACTTTGACTTCTGGCCCGTACTGCCCACGATCCAGGTTCCTTCGTCCTCCGGCGAGTTGGTATTGCGGATATTGATGGGAATCCCCTCCTGGCGTACAGGAAAGATGGAATCCTCATGAAGCACGGTGGCGCCCATGTAAGACAGCTCACGCAACTCACGGTAAGTGATCACATCGATGCCCTTGGGGTTATCGATGATCCTGGGATCAGCTATCAGGAAACCGGATACATCTGTCCAGTTCTCATACACATCCACGCCCGCAGCCTGGGCTACGATGGAGCCCGTGATATCGGATCCTCCTCTGGAAAAGGTCTTTATCCGTCCGTCCGGCAGTGAGCCGTAAAATCCCGGAACCACCGCATTTTTGCAGCCTTTCAGCCGCTCTGACAGCACATTCCGAGTCTTGTCGCCATCCCAGTTCCCTTCTTCATCCAAAAAGAAAATCACCTCCGCCGCGTCAATGAATTCATAGCCCAGATATGCCGCCAGTACAATGCCGTTCAGGTACTCACCTCGCGAAGCCGCATAATCACGCCCTGCCTTCTCCTGAAATTTCTTCTCAATGATCTTAAACTCCTCATCCAGTGAAATCTCCAGGCTCAGACCGTCAATGATCTCCTGATACCTACCCTGAATCTCCTGAAGAGCTTTCTTGAAATTGCCGCCGGCTTCAGCCAGATCATAGCAGTCATAGAGCATATCCGTGACCTTATTGTCCTCCTTAAAACGTTTGCCCGGTGCGGAGGGAACCACATATTTCCTGCTCTCATCCGCCCGAATAATGGCTGCCACCTTCTTGAACTGCTCTGCATTTGCAAGGGAACTTCCCCCGAATTTCACTACCTTAGACATTTCTATCTTCCTCTCATTCCGCCGCTCATGCGGCCTTACAATCTATTCATACGGCTGTCACTGCGCCTTCTATTCCAACTCCAGAAATTTATCCATCAGCTTATGCCCCGGAGTCACATAGTTTCCGGAGGCTCTCCCATCGGCTTCACTGTAATTCCAGTGATTCTCCTGCGGTAATCTGCTGTCATAGAGCAGGTATGGCACATTGTCGGATGTATGGGTGCGCACACGGATAGGTGTGGGGTGATCCGGCAGAACCAACAGCCTGAACTCCTCCCCTGAGGCCGCAAGCTTATCCACCGCCGGTCCGATGACCTCTGTATCCAGATACCGGATGGACTGAACTTTTCTCTCCACGCTTCCCTGGTGCCCCATCTCGTCGGGTGCCTCCACATGTATGTACGCAAAATCGTAGCCGTCACAGGTCAATGCCTTCACAGCTGCATCCACCTTGCCGGCGTAGTTGGTATGAAGTCCTCCGTTTGCTCCCTCTACAATAGCCACTCCCATGCCTGCGCCTACGGCAATGCCCTTTAGCAAATCTACCGCGGACACCATCATGCCCCTCTTTCCCGTCTTCTCCTGAAAGGAGGACAATAGAGGTTTTGTACCTGCTCCCCAGAACCAGCAGCAGTTGGCGGGATTCAACCCTTGCTTCTTACGCTCTATATTGATGGGATGATTCACCAAAATGTCATAGCTTTTGCGCATCATCTCCCGCAATACCGTATCTTCCGGCAGGTATTGTCCTATCACCTGTCCCAGCACATCGTGGGGCTGAGTCAGCTCGACCACACTGCCGCCGCTCCAGATCAGACAATGCCGATAGCTGGTGCCCACATAAAACTGATATGTTTCGTCAGCCAGCTGATCTGCGACCGCCTTTAGGAGCACAGCGCAGTCCTCGGTGCTGATTTCCGAGGAGCTGTGGTCGATGATGGTACGCTCCTCAAAGAGCACATCCTCCTCAGAGATCGTAACGATATTGCAACGGATGGCAATATCGTCATCCTTCAGGGGAACGCCGATGCTCAACGCCTCCAGAGGAGAACGTCCGGAATAGTATTTCCGGGGATCATATCCCAGCACTGACAGATTTGCCGTATCCGATCCCGGCTTCATGCCATCGGGGATGGTATGTACCATGCCCACTTCACTGAGCTTGCTGAGACGATCCAGGTTGGGGGTCTCAGCATACTCAAGCGGTGTCTTCCCGCCGAGTTCATCAATGGGTTCGTCAGCCATGCCGTCGCCCAATATAACTAAGTACTTCATATAATATTCATGCCTTTCCACTACTGTCCAAATTTACACTTCCAATTTACGCTTAATTTCACTTCTGATTTGCATTTCCAGCACAAATGTCTGCTCCCGGCGTTTATCTTATCCCTCGATGCGCAGTCTTCTACCCACAACCAATCCTTCCAGTTTTCCGTACCTGTCCGCAAAATCAGCCTCAGATATGACAGGGGTGATGATTCCGCACTCTTCCTTGACACCGGGCAGACTCACTTCTTCCAAGCCCTGACCGAACAGTTCCCTGGCCATTGCCAGTCCTTCCGCCTTCACACGGAAGAAGAATTTCCGCTGCACCCGGTCAATGCTCAAAAGATCTGCCTCCTCCGCATCCCAGAAGCACATGAGCACTTTGCCAATGTGCCGTGCACAGTCGATTACGTCGGATACCACAGCACTTGCAGTGGGCAGCTTACCGGCTCCTTTTCCATAGTACATGGAATCGCCAAGCATATTACCCCGGACAAATACAGCGTTGAATACACCGTTTACCATGTGCAGGGGATGCGCCCCGTCAATCAGGAAGGGGGACACCATAGCTACTGTCTTGTTTTCCACCTCTTTGCTGAGAGCGAGAAGTTTAATGGACATGCCAAGCTGCTTTGCATATTCAAAATCCCTGGATTCCACTTTCGTAATACCCTCGGTGTAGATTTTACGATAATCCACATTCTTTCCAGTCATCAGGGATGAGAGAATGGCTATCTTGCGGCAGGCATCGTGGCCCTCCACATCCGCCTCCGGATTTCTCTCCGCATATCCCTTCTCCTGTGCCTCCTTCAGCACAGTATCATAGTCCGCTCCCTCATATTCCATCTTAGATAATATATAGTTGGTAGTACCGTTCAAAATGCCTGTCACCGCCTCAATCCGCTCTGCGGTCAAGGAATAGTTCATCGGTCGGATAATAGGGATTCCGCCTCCCACACTTGCTTCGAACAGGTAATTGCAGGCATGTCCCTTTGCCAAAGCTAAAAGCTCCGGTCCGTGGGCTGCAACCAGTTCCTTGTTAGAGGTGCATACACTCTTTCCCGCTGAGAGCGCCTGTTTTGTAAATTCATATGCTGCGCCTACGCCGCCCATGGTCTCACAGACGATCTGAATTTCGTCGTCCGCCAGAATCCGGCTGAAATCGTGTACCACTTTGTCCTCATACGGATCCCCCGGAAATTCTCTCAGATCCAGAATGTACTTTATCTCAATTTCCTCACCTGACTTCTTATTTACAATATCCTTATTCTTTTCAATTACCTCGACAACGCCACTTCCTACGGTTCCATAGCCCAATACAGCTATCTTTATCATCTTCATACCTCCTGTCCGCCGTCTCCGGCAGTCCTTAATTATCCTGCAGTCAGTTTCTTACTCTTTTGCCACTATCTTTACATTGTGGACGCCTTTCTGGTCCTCCATCTGCTCAATCATTCTGGAAATATCACCCGTGGTCTGCAAGACCTGTATACTCAGGCTCAAAGACGCAATTCCATTGATGGGGATGCTCTGATGAATAGTCAGGATATTGGCCCGGCAATCGGCAATGATCTTCAACACATCGGACAACAGCCCCGGCTCGTCGTCCATCTGAAAGGTCACGGTGAACGTTGTTCCCTGGGAATTGTCGTGAAACTGGAAGATATCATCCTTATACTTATAAAAAGAACTGCGGCTGATACCGACAGCATCAACCGCTTCCTGAATGGTCAGAACCTTCTCCGACTCCAAAAGCCTCTTTGCCTCGACTACCTTCAACAGCACTTCCGGTACAGCCTTTTGCTTTACCACAAAATACTTTGCTGTCTCTCCCATATGCTCTCACTCCTCGGCAGGTTAATTGTATCAATATCATGTACAATTCCGCAAACGTTTTCACCACGCGGACACTTGTCTGCCAACGAAAGATATTCTAGCATATGTTTATTTCAAGTGCAAGAGTTTTTTATTTTGTATAATTGATCTGCAGTTCTAACTTATGTGGCTCTAATCCGTCTCCACGACCTTATTCTTTCCGGTCTGCTTACCTTTATACAGTCTGGCATCCGCTACATTGACCCACTCATCCACGGACTGCCCCTCCTGATAGCGGGCAACTCCAATGGTCACGGTCAAGTTTATAGTGGTCTTCTCATCATAAACAAAATCCTTAATTGCCACAGTCCGGCGGATGTCTTCCAGAATCGCACCCTCTGTTTGTCTGCCATTTTCGTCCGGCGCACTGTCAGACCCCACGATCACGAACTCTTCGCCGCCCCATCGACAGACAGTGCGGTCACCGCAGATCTGCTTAATCAGCTCCGACATGGTTCTCAGCACAAAGTCGCCGCAGAGATGACCGTATTTGTCGTTGATCCCCTTAAAGTTGTCGATGTCCAGAATAGCGATCCAAGAGCTGGCCATGTCATGCTTTGCATATATTTCCTCCAGCTGTTCCACCAGAAAATGTCTGTTTACCATTCCGGTCAACTTGTCATGAGTAGCCTGTCTGCCCAACTCCTCCTCGTAAAAAGCTGCCAGTCTGGTCTGCATCCCAAAGAAAACTGTGACAAACCCAAAGACTGCCACAGAGTTCAGAACCAGTCCTGTTAATTCCAGCACTTCCCCCAGATTGTAAAGGGAACCCATGAGTCTGGTCACCAGGAGACTGGTCAAGTACAATGCGCCGCTGACAATACTGAAACCAATGCCTTTGATGTGACGCTGCCCCATCCTGACAGAAAAATAGTCCGCATAGTACACAATGGCGACACAGGCAATAAAATACAACTGAAAACCCATGTTCCATCCCGTACTGATCACAGCAAGAAACATGTGGATCATAATCTCCAGAAAGGTGGCAAATATGTAGACCGTAATCTTGTTCTTGCTTAATATGAAAAAGCTCAAAGTATAAAACAGCACACTGAACACGTTCACAAAGGCCATCAATCCGACCCCTATGGCTGCAAAGAAGACTAGCAGACTTGCGTGTATTGTCAACAGAAAAATATTCATTAATATCAGTGACCGCTGTGCCGTTTGATTATTCTGACGGAGGTTCATATCTCCTCTTTCCTACTGCCCTCAGGATGTATGTGCTGCCCTGGTATAATCTGCCGCCAGACAACAATCGCCTCTTGGCAAAATTTTCTTCGGTCAGCATTTTCCCAAACAGTATTTATGCATCTGCCATTATAACAGCGGGTATTTGTCTGTCAGTGTCTGGATGATGGCTCTGGCCTGAGGGATATTCTCCTCGCCTCCTTTGATTACCAGAGCGATGGCTTCGGCAATCCTGTCCATGTCCGCCGTATTCATACCCCTTGACGTGACTGCAGGTGTTCCAAGTCGGATACCGCTGGTCACGAAGGGCGACTGAGGATCGTTAGGAATGGTGTTCTTATTACAGGTGATGTGTGCCGCGTCAAGCAGCTTCTCCACCGCCTTGCCGGTGAGGCCGAAATTTGTCAGATCGACCAGCATAAGATGATTATCGGTACCGTCAGACACAATCTTGATACCTCTGTCCTTCAAGCCCTTGCACAGTGCCTGGGCATTGTCGATGATATTCTTCTGGTAGGTCTTGAAGTCATCACTTAAAGCTTCCTTAAAGCATACCGCTTTTGCTGCGATCACGTGCATAAGCGGCCCGCCCTGGATGCCGGGGAAGATTGCCTTGTTGAAATTATATTTCTCGTTCACCGCATTGCTGGATAAGATCATACCGCCGCGGGGGCCCCGCAGGGTCTTATGGGTGGTGGTTGTAGTCACGTCAGCGTAGGGAATGGGGCTGGGATGTAAGCCTGCTGCCACTAGACCTGCGATGTGTGCCATGTCAACCATGAGCACTGCGCCCACCTCATCTGCAACTTCACGGAATTTCTTAAAGTCTATGGTGCGTGCATAAGCAGAGGCACCTGCGATGATCATCTTAGGCTTCGCCTCCAATGCGATTTCTCTCAGTCTGTCATAGTCAATAAATCCCTGGTCATTTACGCCATAAGGCACAATGTTGAAATATTTACCGGACATGTTTACCGGGCTTCCGTGGGTCAGATGTCCGCCGTGATCCAAATTCATTCCCATGATGGTGTCACCTGGCTTGCAGACCGCAAACTGTACTGCCATGTTTGCCTGGGCACCGGAATGGGGCTGTACATTGGCATACTCGCAGCCGAAAAGTTCCTTCGCTCTCTCGATAGCCAGATTTTCCACCACATCCACGCACTGGCAGCCGCCGTAATATCTCTTTCCCGGATACCCTTCCGCATACTTATTAGTCAGGGGACTTCCCATCGCCGCCATAACTGCCTTGCTCACCCAGTTCTCGGATGCAATCAGCTCGATATGGCTGTTCTGCCTCTCCTGCTCGTCAACGATAGCCTGGGCTATCTCGGGATCCACATTCTTTACCTCGTCAAATGAATACATATCAATTTCCTCCTATTACAGACACGCCGGGCAATCAAAGCCCTGATCCAGCAGTCTCCAAACACATAGTCGCGCAACTTCTTAAGCGCATGCAAAACTTAAACATGATTATAACATAAATCAAGAAACTTGCATAGAGGCAAGAATAAACTCTCTCCTATTTTTCATTACATCAACCAGACAATCTTAACACTAAAATAGAATTCTATCAAATATTACAATATAATCTATGGCGTTTCAACCGAGTATCTGTGATAATAATTCTATTAAAAATAACTGGAAAAGGCAGGATTATCATGTATAAGAGCATTTTTGTGGATCAGTGCGGCTATTTGCCGGAAATGACCAAGCGAGTCACTTTCCGCTCGGACAATCCCGTTGCATTTGATGTTATAACAAGCGATGGACATAGGGTCTTTCACGGAACAGCCTCTGCTCGGATAGAAAACCTCTGTGCCGGTGAAACGGACTATGTGGGCGACTTTTCCGCGCTTACAGCCCCCGGCCGCTACCGCATTGTATCCGACAGTCTCAGCGAGTCGG
Source organism: Acetatifactor sp. (assembly GCA_022511425.1). Taxonomy (GTDB): domain Bacteria; phylum Bacillota; class Clostridia; order Lachnospirales; family Lachnospiraceae; genus Acetatifactor. The sequence continues at coordinate 18,660 of JAFLRO010000028.1, read as the reverse complement.
ACACCTTTGAAATTGCCGGAGATGTCTATGAGGATGTATTTCAAAAAGCCTTTGCCTTTTTCTATCTTCAGCGCTGTGGCTGTGATCTGCCAACAAGCGCTGCGGGAATTTATGCCCACAGAGCCTGCCACACAAAACAGGCCTTCGTCTATGGCACCTCCGAAAAGCTGGATGTGACCGGCGGGTGGCACGACGCAGGCGACTATGGACGCTATATCGTTCCCGGCGCCATGGCTGTTGCGCAGCTGCTGTATGCTTACGAGACGAATCCTTCCCTGGCTTCCCTATATCATAAACCGGGCGATTCAACGGATACTGCTGACTCCGCATCTCTTCCGTCCTGTCTGGAGGAAATTAAATACGAACTGGATTGGATGTTGAAGCTGCAGCGGGAAGACGGATCACTCTACCATAAATCCTCCTGCTACCGCTTCTGCAGTACCATCATGCCTGATGCAGAGCAGGATGACATTGTAGTCAGCCCTGTTTCAGCCACAGCTACAGCGGACTTTGCAGCGGTGGCTGCTCTGTCAATACGATTCTATAAAAAGTATGACCCCATCTACGCGGACAGATTAGCGGATGCTGCTCGCAAAGCTTATGAAGCTCTCCGGATCATGGAACCCTTCCAGGGATTTAAAAATCCGCCGGGAATTTCCACCGGCGGTTACGGGGATCCCCATGATACCGACGAACGCTACTGGGCTGCGGCAGAGCTGTACAAAGCCTTTGGAGACACAAAATATAGGGAAGATTTTGAACTGTTTGCCAAACAACAGATTTACCACGGCTACGGCTGGGGCAACATGGGAACTTATGGCAATCGGGCTTATCTCACAACAGAGTATTCCACCGACATTGACCTGAAGAATAAGATAATAGAAGAAATGATCACTTTGGCTGAAGAAAAATTGCGGATAGCAGAACAGGACGGCTATGGCACCTGTTTAAAAGCCGAGCAGTATCACTGGGGCAGCAACATGGTGGCTGCCAACAACGGTCTGCATCTGTATGACGGTTACTGCCTTACAGGCCGCAGGGAATTCCTTAACGCGGCCGCTGACCAGCTTCACTATCTGCTGGGACGCAATCCCATGGGGCTTTGCTATCTCACCGGCTGCGGCACGGATGCCATCAAGCATCCCCACCACCGGCCTTCCATCTTTCTTGGCAAAGCCATGCCCGGCATGCTGTCGGGAGGTCCCTGTGGCCGCCGGGCAGATCCTACCTCTAAAGGCGTCCTGCCAGAGGAGTTCCCTCCCGCCAAAGCCCTTGTAGACATGTCGGGCAGTTACTCCACCAACGAAGTAGCTATCTACTGGAATTCCGCCTTTGTGCAGCTGTTAGCAAGTGTAGTGAGGGGCTGAGAACAATCACAGCCCCTGGTAAGCAAAGCATTCAAACCAGGCGCGTTCCTGGCACTCCTGATTAGCCACGGCATACATACCCACTGTGCAGCCTACAAAACCACCGGCCACCTCTGTAGATAATGCCCTGATGTCCAGATCCTTACACAGCACTGCTTTCTCCGTCCTCTGAGCCTGACCTTCAAGAGCATAGGAAACTTCCACGGAAGCATTCAATCCCTGCACTTTCAGCATGATCTCAGCCTTATCACAGTAAATCCTCTGTAAATCCCCAAGCACAATGCTGCTCACGACCTGATCCTGTCCCTTCTCACACAGAATCACCTCAGCCTGAAGCTGTTCCCCGGATCTTAAAAGCTCTGTCCGCAAATGATATTCATTGCTCTGCATCAGTGCAATTCCGGCTCTTTTTCCCTCTGTCAATTCTTTCGTCTGTAGTAATGCCGATGCCTGAAAGCTGTGGTGCTGCTGACGAACTGATACATAGGCGGGACTTGCCTTCTCCTTTAATGTCTCCTTGCGAAACTCAAGGCCAAGACCCTTTCCGGCTTCCAGACAGTACAGACTCTCGCCGGGATTCCGCAAAGTCAAGAACTCATGACCAAGCTGTTCCAGCTTTCCGAAGTCATATGTCCTCTGCACGGCGGCGCAATTTTCTTCTGGTTCCCAACTGGGCAGATTGATCTCCACTTCCTTGGTCAGCATGCCCACGCCGGGATTTACTACAGGCCAACCGTTTTCCCATGTAACTTTCGCCAGAAAAGTTTCACGTCCCATAGTGGTATAACCCTCCAGCGGCCGAACTGCCAGCATCACCATATACCACTCCCCGTTTACGGTCTCCACCAGGTCCGCATGTCCCACATACTTAATGGGATAATCCTTACCCAAATGCCTGTGGGTCAGGATGGGGTTACAGAAATTATTCTCATAAGGCCCAAGAAGATTCTTGCTGCGACAGATAGTTACCGCATGCTCCGGACCTGTACCGCCCTCAGCATTCATGATATAATACCAGCCATCCTTCTTGTACAAATGGGGGCCTTCCGGCCATACAATATTCTTCATGGCGCCGTTCCAGACATTGTAGGTCTCTCCCACCAGCTCCATTTTGTCAAGATCCAGTTCCCGGATCCAGATATAATAATCTCCATTGTACTTGCAGCCCTCAGGGTTGGGATGTGTGCCTATGTAATAACACTTTCCGTCATCGTCGAAAAACAGACTGGGATCAATGCCGTCCGCTCCCTTCAGGTAATAGGGCTCCGACCAGGGGCCTGCGGGATCTTTGGCCGTCACCACATAGTTTCCCCCAAAAGATACATTGGTACAAATTACGTAAAAGGTTCCCTCGTGATACCGGATAGTGGGGGCAAAAAGACCCTGGGAATGACCGCTCTCCTTTAAGGGCAGCTGACTCTCCCTCTCCATCACGTTTCCGATCTGCTCCCAGTGTGCCAGATCCTTACTATGCAGCACAGGAAGCCCCGGGAAATAGGAAAAAGTGGAGTTTACAATGTAAAAGTCCTCACCCACCGCACAGATGGAAGGATCCGGATAAAAACCGGGAAGTATAGGATTTATTGCTTTCACTGACATATTCGTCCTCATTTCTGCTGCCATATGACAGCCACTTTATTAAATGACAGCCACTACTCTAAAAATTTATAATACGCAGGCTTAGGTTCATAATTCTCATCAAACAACAGCGGACACTCCGGAAGGACCTCCGTATTACCACCTCCCACATCGGATCTGCTCTGGAGCCAGGAGAGATGATCCGCCGTACCCCAGAAGGTAAGTCCTGTCACATTGGCTCCCTTTTCATTGTTGTTTTTTTTCATGACCCAGTAGAGCATGCGGTAACGATTAGCCTGCTCCTCATACTCCTCCGCCTTTGCCTCATCGCTTCCGTCGTATCCGTCGCTGGATTTCATGTCAAATTCCGTGACCTGCACATTCCCCACAACTGCTGCATAACGCATTATTGCAGAGTCAAATTCAGTCCAGGACGGAGAAGTCATATTATAATGCCCCTGCATGCCCATTGCGTCGATACGGGTTCCCTCGCCCGGCTCTCCCTCGCGGTCCTTTATGGTCCGCAGAAGCTCCAGAATCCCCTGCTGTTTCTTAAAGGTGCACTCGTTGTAATCGTTGTAATACAGTTCCAAGTCTGCGGGAGCGTACTTATTTGCATAGAGGAATGCATTTATAATGAACTCGTTGCTCTGATACACGTGCCACCAGCTGGAATTGCTGCCATGTGTGTCCTGACTCAGAGGTTCATTGGGATTCTCCTGATCTGACCGGTAAGTGCCGGTGCCATCGCTGATAGCCTCATTCACTACATCCCAACCATAGAACATCCCCTTATACTTACTGTCCTCTCCGGTAAAATGAGTTAGCATGGTACGGATATACCACTCCAGCCTCTTATTCATGGTCTCCTTGTCCACATAGTCCTTGTTCTTGTCATAGTCCACGTGGAAAAACCATTCCGGTGTCTGGGAGTGCCACACCAGCACATGCCCCCTCACCTTGATCTCTTGATCCGGGTTAGCCTGATTCCACTCCAGCACCTTGTCCAAAATCGTCTCCGCTCTGGAATAATCCAGCTTAGGAACAATGATGGTCTCACCATTCAGCTCCGCCTCCTCCGTACCGGGGCATCTTCCGTTGCTGTAGCCGACCATGGCGTCCGGCTTCAGCTCGTTTCCGATGGTGATCGCATTAAAATACGTTGTCACGATCTCCCATGACTTCTCATTCTGTATATCAGCTACGGTCACTGCCGCTCCCACCAGGCAGCCCAGGTTCTCCATGACAGCATCTCTGAGAAGTGGGAGCTCCTCCTGATTCTGCCCATCCTGCTGATCAGTTTCTTCCTGCCCGTCAGATACCTGTCCATCATTGATCATCTGTCCGCTGTCGTCCGACTCTTCCGTTCCGTTTTCTGACTGAGTTCCCTGCCCGCTGCTGCCGTTATCTTCCTTACCGCAGCCGGCAAGCAGCGCTGCTGAAAGAAGTACAGCCATCATTCCTGCCAATAATCTCTTTTTCATAAATATATCCTCCAATATTATGACTGTGTTTATTGTAACATCTTTTTGTTCCTGCTTCCCTCTATTTGTTGCTTTTTCCAGCTCACTAATTGCGGATTAATTGCAAATTCATATCCTTTAGTTTACTTTACGAAATATTAGTGATAAAATAAAAAAGAGGTGACACGAAAATGGCAGATATTAATATAGATTTCAACAGCATCAACAGTGATTTCTCCGGTACCAGGACCATGAAGCAGGGTAGTCAGGAGCTTGTATCCTTCCACCAGAGTTCTGCAATCCGTATCTGGTGCAATGAACAGTCCGCTGACTTTGAGCCCCACTGGCACACAGCCATGGAAATCATAGTACCCGTAGAGAATTGGTATGATGCCATCATCCACGGTGAAACCTATCATCTCACCCCCGGCGATATTCTGCTCATCCCTTCCGGTGAACTGCATGCTTTGAAAGCACCTGAAAAGGGAGTTCGTTTCATATTCCTGTTTGACATCTCCTCTGTGGCAAGACTCAACGGTTTTGCCAGCATACAGTCCATGATGAACGCCCCCCTTTACATTACCAAGAATACCCATCCCCACATCTATGACGATGTGTATCACATCCTGCTTCAAATGCGGAACGAATATTTTAACAAAAATGAATTTGCAGAACTGACCATCTTTTCCCTGCTGCTGAATCTTATGGTAAAACTGGGCACAAACCATCTGAACGACACGAATCTGTTTTCCTTTTCCAATACCCGGCCTTATAAGCAAAAGGAATATATCAACAAATTCAATGATGTGATGGATTACATAGACGCACATTACATGGACGATTTCACTCTTGAAGACGTGGCATCCGCCATCGGCTTCAGCAAGTATCATTTCTCCAGACTTTTTAAGCAGTACACAGGCTTTAGCTTCTGCGCTTACATCTGCCACCGCAGAATTAAAGTTGCAGAGGAACTGCTGGAGCAGCCCGACCTCTCCATCACAGAGATTGCCATGCAGTCCGGCTTCCCCAGCATTTCAACCTTCAACCGGGTATTCAGGCAGCAGCGGAACTGCTCTCCCTCAGAATACCGGGAAAAGAACCGTTATCCGATTAAAATCTCATAGTGAAAATCCCTGAACACAGCACAGCCTCCCGTCTCCTTGGTGGAATAGACCGCCAGGCCGCACCTGCAGCCGACAAAATGATCCAGACCGAAGTACAGTGCATGCTCTCCGCCAAACTTATGCCAGCTTCCTCCATCTCTGGGTTCCCTATAAGAAAACACAGCCTTATCCGACTTTTCTGAAAAGCTCGCCTCCAGCCGCAGACGCACTACCGGCTCTGTGAGACTGAGTTTTTGCTTTATGGTACCCGGCATATAGTCACAGGCACCCATACTCATATCTTTATCTTCCCGATTTCTCTCAATCATCACAAGATAATACCGCCTCAGCTCCCTGGTGACCGCTATCATACCGTAGCATCCCTGTAGCGCACAAAGCCCTGCGAAATCACCCTCGTTCAGATCTCTGGCATCCACCGTCACCTCAACACTGGTTCTGGGCAGCATTAAACGTTGGGTCAGCGTATTGACCGCTTGAGTCACATTTGTGCAAAGCTTGCCCGTAGTAATACACAGTCCACCGCCGTGAGCAATGCTCCAAAGTGCAGGATTGGGCTCGTGGTTCCACTGCCACTGGCGTTTCAGCCGCCACTTTCCCTCACTGTCCGGTTCATAAGAGAAATCATCGGAGGTATACAGTGGTTCATACTTGTAATATGGCCGATTGTTCTGGGTAGTGACAGTTGCCGGTATTCTGCCGTTCTCGCCGAACACCGGAAAATCATTCTCCCATCTGACAGGTACCAGTACCGGCACACGACCCACGGCACCGTGGTCTTGGAGCATGATGCTGTACCAACTGCCATCATTCGCTTCCACAATACCGCCCTGAGCCACGCCACAGTTCATAAAGCCCATATCGTCATTGAGCACTGTGCCCCCCGTAAACTCCCCTTCCAGAGAGTCACTGCAAAAACACATCTGTGTCCGTCTTCCCATCCTTGGCCAGTGTATCGTAAAAAGATAATACTTTCCGTTTATTTTGTAAAAGTGGGAGCCTTCATGTCCCAAAATCACATCATCTGTCTCTGTCAGTATTTTCCTTGCAAAACCGTCTTCCTTGATTCCTGTCAGATCCGGAAGCAGCTCCCTGATCCAGATCTCAGAATTTCCATAGACCAAATATACCCTGTCGTCATCGTCAAAAAACAGAGATCCGTCATGCAGATAGCTGTCTATACAAGTCTTTTCCCAGGGACCTTCCATACTGTCAGCCACATAAAAATACGTCTTGCAGCTCTGCTTTGCCGCAAAACTTAAATAGAACCGCCCCTTATGCATACGCATAGATCCTGCCCACATGCCGCTTCCATAATTGCTGCGCTCATGGTCAAGTCTTGCCTCCTCCGTTCCCTCAAAGGTGTCAAACACATAGGATGCAATCTCCCAGTTGATCAGATCATAGGATCGCAGGATCACTGCTCCCGGCAAAAAATGCATAGTGGTACTCAACATATAATAGGTGTCATCCACCCGTATCACCTCGGGATCCGGGTAATCCGCTCCGATAATGGGCTTATACTTCACCGATGAAGTCTTTTCTAACTTTTTCATTTCACTCGTACTCCCTCTCACATTGTTCGAAAACTAATATCTATACTTTTACTGCCTTCCCCTCTTCCGGAGCGCTGATAATAACCTTTCCGTCTTGAAGCGCAATCTTAACTTTATTTCCTTTCAGCCCCATTGACTCCAGCAGATCGGCAGGTATCTGTACCCGGCCTGCCCGGTCCATGATGGCGTACTCCTCCTGGGTATCCTCCTTCCGCCAGTCGATGGATGTCTCCTTCACCCGGTCGGCATAGGCTTCCTTCAGCACACGTTCGCTGCTGATCTTACCGTCGCGAATTGCGACCACGCGCTTAACCTTCTTAGACAGCGCCACATCATGAGTAACGATTATGATCGTCTGACCGTTTTTATTCAGCTCCGTAAATACATCAAAGATATAATTTGCAGTCTTGACATCCACGCTTCCTGTGGGCTCATCAGCCAAAAGAAGTTTCGGCGAATTAGCCAGCGCGATGGCTATAGCCACTCTCTGCTGTTCACCGCCGGAAAGCATGTTCATGCGGCTGTACTTCTTTGAGCTCATACCTACCTGCTCCAACAGCTCCAGGGCTTTTTTTCTGCGCTTGCCGGTGTTGGAAAGACTCATGGGCAGCATCACGTTTTCTATGACTGTCAGATAAGGCAGCAGATTCCGTCCGTTATTCTGCCATACAAAGCCCACAGTATCTCTCTTGTACAGAACCAGCTCCTTCTCCGTCATGGTAAAAAGATTCTTACCGCCAACGTGTAGGGAACCTGCGCTGGGCCGATCCAGTCCGCCGATCATATTTAAAAAGGTGGACTTACCGCTGCCGCTGTTTCCGATGATAGCGGTCAACTCCCCTTCCTCCACCGTCAGATCCAGCCCTTGCAGCGCCAGCACCTCCGTCTGTTTTGACTTATAAATTTTTACCAGACCGTCGGCCTGTATCATTGTCTCAGGCATTCTTATACCCCCTAAGTTCACTTTCACACTTCCCGTCATGCTGCCTATGGCGGCACAAACCAATCACATCCTTCACACTTTTACCTGCTGCCCTGCCTCCAGCTCAATGATCATATCGCCGGCATCCATCAAACCCACATCATGGGTGGTCATCAGGATCGTGATACCCTCTTTTCTGGTCATCTCCTGGAACAGCATAGTGACCTGCGCTCCCATTGCGCTGTCAAGTTCCGCAGTAGGTTCATCAGCAAGAATGATCTTCGGCCTGTGGGCAATCGCCCTGGCGATAGCCACTCTCTGCTGCTCACCGCCCGACATCTCCGCAGGCATGTGACGCATGCGGCTTCCAAGGCCTACCAGTTTCAGACAACTCTCCACTCGCTTATCCCTCTCCCTGCCGGCCTTGATCCCGGCAAGCCGCATGGAGAACTCCACATTCTGAAAAGCATTCATGGTGGGAATCAGAGACACCGCCTGAAACACAAAACCCATTTCACATCTTCTCAAATTTTCCCGCTGTCCGTCAGACATCTTGTTCAAAAGCCTGCCATCAATCTTCACCGTACCCGAAGTGGGCGGATCCAGTGCGCCGATAATGTTCATGAGCGTGGTCTTGCCCGATCCAGAACGCCCCTTCAATATCGCAAGATTCCCCCTGGGAATGGCTACATTGATATCCTTCAATGCCTGGAACTCACCTCCCGGCACCGGAAAGATACGATTCACCCCATTTACTTCAATCACATAATTATTCTCACCCATACGATTCTTCACACCCTATATACAATCCTGTTTTCAGCCTTACAACGGATTATTCTTCACCCAGCTTCAGCGCCTTTGCCACATTCAGCTTGAACAGCAGCAGGATCAGCACAGCCAGACAGATCAACATCGCAGCGGCAATCACCACATAGAGCCGCATCATATCGGAAGCGTTCGTGACCAGCTTCATGGGCACCGCCTGATCCGCCACTGCATAGGCCTGCTGCATCATGGGCACGAACATTACAGACGCCAGCTTTCCGATGCCGATCCCCGCAAACACTGAGAATACGCCGGAGAATATCTGTTCATTCATCAGCATATGAAACAGCTCCCCTTTATGCATACCGCAGGCGCGAAGCACGCCAAAGATCATTTCCCTTGAACGGATGGACATGATCCAGTAGATCAGATAACCCACCGCACAGAGCAGTATAGTCACAAGAAAGCCCATGGTCAGCACGCCGTTGGTACCCTGAAGCAGAGGATCCTGTACCGTATCCCGGACAGCCGCCTCCCTGTTCACATATTTTGACAGACTGACATTGTTCTCCACAAGCCATTTCTCTACATCCCCTGCGTCATAGCCATCCTTCAGCCCGATCCATACCTCGTATGGCATTACTCCCCAACTCTGTCGCAGGAGGTCATAGTGGGTCACTAAAAGGTAATTATCCTCAACATATGCTGTTCCATCAGGATTTAAGTCCGCTACGGTGGACTGATAGCCGGGCCAGTAATCAAAGAAATCCACAATGGTTCCCTTGACCTGAAGCCCTCTTTCGTTTCGATAGGTTATGGCGTCACCCACGGCGTAGCCCAGCTTATCCCGGAAATTCCCGGACACAAGAACGCCATTCTCCGCCAGGGCCAATTCATTCAGATACTCATAATAATGCTTCTTTGTCAGTTCGCCCTCCAACCAGGTAATCGCGCCGAAATCCTTGGTATGAATGCCCATTACTGTGATGTTCTGCCGGGTGTTTCCACCCATATCAATATAAGCCGATCTATCATACTCCACCCGCGTGTAGGTATCCGCAAATTCCGTGCCGGCATACTTGGTATAGTCGGGTTCTATGTATTCGCCATTCCATACGCCGTAACGGTCCGTCACTTTTAACCATACCTCCTGAAGGGCCACATCCGGGCTATTCAGGTATTCCGCGTTATCCCTGGCATTCTGCAGGATCGTCCGGGCTACTGTGGCGTGGTACATGCCCAGAGAAATGGTCACGATCAGAAACAGCATAATGAACTGCTGCTTTCTGCCATTTTTTATATTCTCCATGAAGGATGCATAACTTGCCGGTTTCCAAAAACGCTTTCCCAGAATATAAATCAGTTGCACAATATAGGGCTGTAGTCGCAGGAACAAAAGACCAAAACCTAAAATGAAAAGGGACGAGCTTATGTATAGCAGCGGATCGAGAGGTTCTCCCATGAGCACACTCAGCGCCAGATCCTGGGAATTCTTATGGAAGCTGTAGTAGCCATAGACGGACAGCCCCAGTAAAATAACATCCAGAAAGATCTTTTCCCACCAGTTCTTTTTTCTCATGGCCTTCTGCTGCTTCAGTTTTACGATGGTGACTCTGCTGTGCTTTATTGCCGGCAGCGACATAATAAGCAGAGTGACTCCCATGGCAGCGGCGGCGTAGAGCCACACCTCAACTGTAAAAGTAAGATTAAGCGTACGGCTGCTGTCAAATTCCAGGAAATTTCTGGCTGATCCCAGTATCCTGCTGAACACGGACCCCAGGGGAATTCCCAGCGCCCCTCCCACCAGGGTCAGAAACGTGTTCTGGTATAGGTACAGCCGAAAAATCTGGCTGCCGGAGCTTCCCCGGCTCTTGATAACGGAGATTTCATTGCGCTCCATCTCGTACATCTGGCCGGAAATCATGAACAGGAACGCCCCCAGCATGATCAGCACCGGAATCTGGAGAATGACCAGCGTCGCCTGGATCCTGCCCTGTTTCCTCAAATAAGTATCCAGTAGTTCCCTGTACTCCGGAGTAGTTGTGGTACTCCGATAAATGCTTTCATTCGTCAGATAATCCGTGGCGCGGACCAGATGCTCCACCTGTGACGCTTTGATATCCTCGTACTCGAAAAGGAAATAATAATAACAGGTGATCTTATAGAAAGCCGCATTATCTCCGGTGAACATCTGATGAAACAGATCGTAATTCATCAGACAGATATTCGTCATCTCGTTGGGATCCACCTGCCAGTAAGTCTGGTCATTGTCAGCTTTTTCATAGACGCCTTTAATATAGAGACGGATTTCGTTGCCCTCCGCGTCTTTCAAGCCGTTGAACACGATGGTCTCGCCCACCAGAAGATTCATTTCCACAAAGGCAGCCTGGCTGACCACCACCTCTATGCAACCATCCTCTGTCATGCCGTTCTCAGAGAACATCTCCCCGTATATCGCCTGGGCATGAGCAGGAAGATCCGAAAGAGCGCTGAGCCTCATGGACACATTCTGCACATCCGCTCTGTTCAGGGCGGAGCTGGCCTCCCTGCTGGCGAGGCTGTAATAGAATATGGTCTGCCTGGGCGTCACCCCAAAATCCTTGCCAAGGCTGCCGGTCATCTCCTCCATACGACTGATTGCCGTTCCTTGATACTCCTTATCGGACACTGTGAGAAAGGAGTTCAGAGTCGGCCACCCGCCCTTGGTCATGAGATAATTACGGAACTCGTCCTGAAGCATCCTGTCATATATCGCCGTCTGGTAAAGGGGAAAACTGACCACCGTAGCGATCAACAGGATACTGCCCAAGAGCAGACAACAGTTCATCCATTTTTTATGCCATAATTTCTGCAGCATTATTCTAAGCATATTTCCATTCCTTCCGTCAGTCCCTCGACCACCCAATAATATGTGCTGTCAGAACCGCCTGCAACAAAACTCCTGTATTGTATTTCTCCGTTCTCCAGCTTCACCTTCACATACGTACTGCCGGAAATGGTCTTAACAGCCCGCTTTGGCACCAGGAGTACATTTTTCATCTCCCTGTAGCGCACGGTCACTCCGTATCTGGTGAGAAGCCATCGGCCGTCCTCGGTTTCCGTGGATCCCATCAGCTTGCTCATATCCTCCGCCGCCACCTTGAGCAGTGAAAAACCGGAGACAAGCTCTTTGCTTAGTGACATCTTATTCAGATTCACTATCTCGCCAGCCACCGAATTCTCCTTGTCTCTATCAGTTATCTGCAGCTGATCGCCCCTATAAGTCAGATAATTCAAAAAACTTATCTCCGCCTGATTTCCATAGGTAAGCACATTGTTTGGATCCTCTACAAAGAGATAGCTCAATTGTTCGTCGGCAAGCAGATACAGTTCCTGTCCGGAATACAGCATGGAACCTTCCTCCAGCCCGGGCCATTCGGCGCTCGCCATCCGGATGATGATACCGTCACGCGGCGCCCTGATCTCGGTCACTGCCGCGTCCTTCCTCATGTCCGCCAGCAGCTTTTCCAGATCCTGAATGGTCTCCTCCCGCCGGGCGATTTCTTTCTCATTCTCTTTCTCCCCCGCTTTCTTCAGATCGTCCAGGCGCTCCCTCTCCCTCTGCAGCTTTCTCTCATACCGCTCTATCGTACCCGTATCAGGTGTAACGCGGACCCTTCCCAGCACATCCCCTTTCTTCACCTGTTGATACAGGGACACAAGGCTCTCCACATAATAACAGGTGCCGTACTTCACAGGGTTAGTCACCCACTGGGATGAGGGGTAGTAAAGATAACCCAAGGCAGTAAAAGTATTGTACAGCTCGCCGTACTCCACCTTCATGGTTTCAGCGCCGCCTGTAACTGCCTGTTTGGTCAGGACCTTATCGCCTTCCGCAAGACCTGAGCGGATCTCTGTATATACGCCATCCGTCATGCCGGTGCTGACCGCAGTATAAACGCGCTCTCCGTCCTTCAGAACATAGACATAACTCAGCAATCCTTCCCTGTTCAATGCGCCATTTGGCACTGTGAGCGCATTTTCCACCGACTGCTTCTTCAATACGATCACGGCGTAATCGCCTATCTTGACTTCATCCGCATCATCCTTCAGATAAAAGGTAGAATACACATAGCCATTCTGCAGCTTCAGTCTGTCATACTCTTCCGTCTCCATGGGTTCGTACTCCACCTCATAGCGCTTTCCGTTCACAACGGCATAGATCTCCTGCGCTTTGTTGACATAGGTCTTGGCCACAAACTCACTGCGGATCAGCTTTCTGGACATATCTCCCACAGCCACCAGGGACTGGTCGCCGCCGACATATTCACCCTCCGTAAAGAGCTGCATGGCGACCACACTGCCGGGCATATCCGAGGATAATCTATAATTACTCCTGTCTTCCTTCAGACGTTTCAGCTGCAGCAGATCGTAGGTGTGATCCAGCTCATAGAGCTCCGTTCTCTCCTTCAGAGCTTCCTCCAACTCCATTATAGTCTGAATCGCACTCCTGTACATGCCGTCATACTGCCTGTACAGACGGTTCCACTCTGCATACGCGGGATTCTCTATTTGAATATCCTCTCCTGTCTCCGTATCCTTCTCGACCAGGAACTCCTCAGGCTTATCCTTTTCCATATTGCTCACGGCGGTGCCATAGATTTTCTGATTTTCCAGGGGCTTTTCCATGGCCTCCTTATTCTCTTTGAGAAATTCCTGGTAGCTCTCCTCCTTTTCGGCGATGCTCTTCTCCAAATTCTCAATCTGCTTATCTATATTTTCCGTCTTGCCGTGGAGCAGCTCGTCGCCCTTTTTCACCTGCCTGCCCGGAAAAGCATCGTAAGCGTCGAAAGAAATACTGCTATCCAGCCGATATTCCTCCACATAAGGGCACACCAGTGCGGAATATACCGATGTATCATACAGATCCCTCCTGACGACTGTCTCAAAACTCTGGGGAACTCCCGCAGGATCCAAAAGCTCCACGTCCTCAGGGCGCATAACAGGCGACTCCTGACGTCCGCAGCCCGTCTCCAGAACCATCAGCACTGCCAGCGCTATACATCCCACTCTTTTTATTCTGTTCAACAGCCGTTTTGACTTCCTTTCTGTCATTTCAGGATAACCCTTTCCCCTTCTGTGAGACCGTCTAGAATCTCAACCGCGTCATCTCCATACAATCCCGTCTCTATCCATTTTACTTCCCGGATATTGTCGGAATTCATTACATACACATAATTTGCGTCTCCCGCAGGATGCACGGCTTCCTTCGGAACCTTTAACACATCCTGCCGACGGGCTGACACGACCTCTATACTCCCCGTAGTGCCCACCTCCAGATTGGCTTCCTCCGGGCTGCTGTATATACTGAACCACTGTTTCTCGCCCCACTCATCCATGTGCCATGGCATAAGCTCATACTGACCGGCATTCGAGGCGAAATAAATCGTCATGGACACGGTCTCCCCCTCCGTGAAATAGCCAGCAGCTTCCGGCGTAGATGCCTCGAACAGGCACAGGGAAGTGTCGTATATATTTATCACTACCTCGCCGGCTTCGGAGGTGGATCCCTCCAGACCTGATTTCATTTTAAAGATCACGCCGTCGATTCCCGCATAGATACGGCTGGAGCACAGCTCCTGCTTCAGTTTTTCCAGCTCTTTTTTATCCGCCTCTATAATGTCGCTGTAATCCTCCCGCAAATACCGGTAAGCCTGCTGTGTACTTTCTATCCGGCTTTCCAGATACTCCTTATCATACTGGCTCATGCCAGAGTAATACAGATAGTTTACCCAGTAACCTGAAATGTCATATTCCTCGTTAATGTCCGTGTAGCTCAACAGCAGTTCATATCTGGCGATATCATATTCCAGATCCTCGATGGCTCGCTCCAATTCCTTACTGGAAAGTTCGGCCAGAAGATCCCCCTTTTTTACGCTGTCACCTTCCTGAACATAGACCCTGTCCACCAGCCTGCCGGTCAGTGAAAAAGAAACCTCCTCCTCGTTCATCTGACGATAGGTACATCTGATCTTCTCGGTCTTTACCATGTCTCCGATCTCTGCCATACCGTACTCGTAGGTTAGATCCGTTCCATCCCGCTCTATGGTAAGGATATTATCCTCTTCCTCTTTCTGACCGCAGCTGCACAAAAGAAGGACTGCGGCTGTACAGACACATATTCTTTTCAGTCCTTTTTTCCTTCCGTTTTTCAGCCCGTTATTTCGCATGATAGCCGCCCCTTTCTTTCCGAATACAGCGCCAGACCGAACATATTAACTATCCGTCAGCGTCTTGCTCCCGCCTGCTGCGCGCTGCGAAGCTGCTTAAGCAGACTGTCCACCCTTCCGCGGATAAAGTCCCTGTGTTCATCCCTCACAAGAAAGTACAGGCAGGACTCCTTCACATAATCCTCCGGCATGCCCCTGCCTGCGATCTTAAAATTCACAAATCCCCTGTCTATATAATTTCCGATCTCCTCGTTAGAGATAAAGGCAGGACGTTTCATACACTCCGCAAAGCTCCTCAGACTGCTCTTGTTCGGGCAGGGATAGGGCGTATTCACGTCGAATTCCAGCTGCAGTCTGGATTGCTGGGCATAATGCTCCGACCGCTTCTGGCACCCGGGAAAGCAGGTCTCATTCACAAGAATCTCAATCCTGTCCGCATAAGGCTCCACAGCCTTCAGTACCGCCTCGTCGTGATTCAGGTCATAGTCCAGCACCACAAGGAAATAATCCTTCTCAAGCTCCCCCAATACCCCACCTGTTTCAGTAATCCTCTTGGTCGTAGAAGAAATCAGCTTATAATTCGGATATTCCCTCCTGATATACTCCTCCAGAACGGGGGTGTTCACCAACACCTGGTTCAACCCGTTGTCCGCAAAACGCATGATCAGATTGCAGTAGGTATCATGGACATGCTTCTCCTGAAGAAGCGAGTTGGTCCAGGTGAACCGCACGGGAACCCCCTTGCTGTTATAGGTCTTCAGCGTGGTCTCAATATCCCTCTTTCCGGCGATGCCAAACACCACACGTCCGCCGTTCCAGATAGCCCCCGGGAAAGTGCCGTAAACAGAACCGATGCGATATCCCTCCCGGAACTTATCAGGATTCTCTTTCATGAGATTGATGATCACCTGATTCAACAATTTAAAATAACAGAATCCCGGCAGATGCCAGTATACTTCCCTTGCCGCCATAGCATGTCTCCTTTATCATTTTTATCCTCAAGGCCACTTGGCAGGTCTCATATGGTTCACTGTTATCACCTTGTTTGCAGCCAGATTGTTAAGCAGCAATATCCTGATCTCTCCCTGATACTCCGGCCGGATCAGGTAATGGCAGTAGGTCTCCACCAGAGAAAAGATATTTGCTGTTCTTCCTTCAATCTTAAAATTGTTAAAGCCCATGGGCACATACTTCTCCCAGATATACTCCGGGGAGATATAGGTGCTGTACTCCTGGATCGTATGGATGCAGTTGTACTCACCGTACTCGCAATGCCAGTGTTCCAGAGGGATCTGCTTATCCGGCGGCATCTTTCGGTTCTTGAGAATGATACGCTGGTTCTTGGCAATATTCTCATAATGCTTTCCCCGTCTGGGGCAATTGGGTTTGCACAATGTATTTACAAGGATCTCGCACCTTGCCTTGTCCTCAATCTTTTCCAGTTCCTCGAATTGGTTGTTGAAGTTATAGTCCAGCACCACAAGATAATAATCCTTTTTCAGTTCCTCATTGACAAGGTCCACATCCCTGATTTCCTTACAGGTGGAGCTGTTTAGCTTATAGCTGGGATAATTCTCCCGGATGTATTTTTCCAGGATCGGCGAAAAGATCATGACCTCATTCATGCCGTTGTCCGCCGCCTTCATGCAGAAATTGCAATAGGGATCCTTCAGATCCTCCTCGTTGAGCAGCATGTTCGTATAAGTGTACCGTACAGGTATCCCTTTTGCGTTGATATTCTTTATCACATTTTCGATAAAGGAGGCGTCACACTGGTCATAGTTGGAGGGCCGTCCGCCGTTCCACAGGGATGTGGGAAACTCTCCAAAAAAAGAAGCAATCTTGACTCCCTCCCTGAAGCGCTCCGGCTTCTGCTCCAGGAGACTTACGACCAACATGTTCAAAGGATAATTCTGCCTGAGACCCGGCAGATGAAATCTGACTTCCATACCGTTCATACTACCTTTCCAAAGCTTCCGCTTTTATTCTGTCCAATCTTTGTTTATATTTTCCGCTGGACGCGGCTTAAATCTTCGATCCTTTCCGAAACCCCTGAACCCGATTAAACCTCCGGACCCTTCGGACGTTTCGGAAAACGCCGAAGATATATCAGTAAAGGGGTGGTGCCCGGAATACACCACCCCTCCACAGTTGTTATACATTTAGTTCAGATATTAGTAGTTTCTTGAGTTAGCTTCATCAATCAAGGTCTTCCAGCTCTCGCGGATACCCTCAAGTATGTTGGAGACATCCATGTTCTTACCAGCTCTCCAGAAGAAATCAGGATCGGGATTCAGATCAGGAATAACGCCATGGTAACTGACCATACCGTTCTTGACCATCATTGCCAGAGTAAGATCAACGGTCTCATCATCTCTTGCGGTCTTCTTATAACCCGGCTTCCATCCCTCATAGTCCTCATATCCGGGAATATCATTGGTGTACAGATTCCATGCGAAAGCAATCTTCCATGCCTTGTCCTTATCGTAGCAGGAAGGGATACATACAAGGTTGTTAGCATAGAGGTTGGTGTAGTCAATGTCCTTGCCGTCGGGCTTAGGGAATACTACGAATCCCCAGTCATCAGTCATGTCCTTCAGCAGACCGGTGATCATATAAGCATCCTCAACCAGGAATGCAACCTGACCGTTCGTGAATGACTGCTGATAATAATCCCACTGAGCTCCTTCGGGCTCCAACTCCATATAGTCGTTGAATACGCCGGCTGCCCAGTTAAGAGCCTCCACAGCCTCCGGATCCTCTGCCTTATAGACATATTTTCCGCTTGCATCCTTACCGATTATCTCGCCGCCGTTGGAGAAAATTGCGCACTTAAGCAACATACCGTTGTTCACGTTGAATCCCCATACATCGGGAACATTGTCGCCGTTGTCGTCCACAGCCTGTACCTTATCCATCAGGTCAGTCCATGCACTCCAGGTCCATGTGCCGTTCTTTTCCATTTCATAGATATCCTGATAGTTAATATTTCTCTCTGTCAGGATTCTCTTGTTGAAGTAGATACCTGTTCTGGGCTCGGGATCGCCTGCATACATAGCGTAAACTGCGCCGTTATGTGTATACAGGTCAAGGGTCTTGTTCTTGGTGAACTTCTCCTCTGACAGATCCAGGCAATCCAGCTGGGTCAGATCCCACATCAGACCATTACCCATGGCAGAAGTAGTAGTCACATCATCTCTCAGGGTGAATGCATACCAGTTGTCGTCACCGCCGGTGCTCACATAGTCTGAGAAGTCCTTAGGAGCGGAACCCCAGTCGGAGATAGCCTGCTGCTTGATGGTGAAATTATAGGTCTCCTGGATCCAGTCGCGCCAATCCTGTACAGCCTCCTCATAAGAGTTGCTGGGCTCCTGAGGATCACCGGAAAACCAGTCGCGGATAATGATCTCCACACCACCCAGGTCATAAGCCTCGCCGGTAGCAGGATCCTTGATAACGGTGTACTGACCAACCTCTTCGTTGTTATTGTTGCCGGGGTTGTCGCCATTGTTGTCACCGCTGTTTCCGCTGTTGTCGTTGCTGTTGTCGTTGCTGGGAGTAGAATCACTGGGGTCGGTGGTATCGTCACCACAGCCTGCCATTCCTACAACCATGATAGCTGCCAGAGAAGCAGCCATCAATCTGCTTAACATTTTTCTTTTCATATTTTTCCTCCTTT
>JAFLRO010000027.1 GCA_022511425.1 Acetatifactor sp. | reverse complement strand
TCTACTTAGAAGGGAGCATATCACTTGGCCGGTGAAGGTAGGCTTTTCATAACCTGGCAGAGGTCAACCACATTGTGGGCGGTTGCTCCTTTTCTGTCTCTAATATACCATATCTACCTAAGGGACGCAAGCAGTTTCTTAATATAACGCCAATTTGACCCAGGAGGAACTTGCCCTGCGCATGGGAGTGACTCCCCAGGCTATCTCCAAGTGGGAAACCGGAGGTTCACATAGTTAAAGATACGATACTAACTATCACAACCTATGCTTATATTTAACTTGCTATGAGGAGAATGAACAGCAGGCGCTTTACGCTTATGTGAGGCATCTGCTGTTTTGGCAACAAAGGAAATGGTAGATATTTTTAAAATATCTCATCATAAAATTTGCATTTAATCACAAAAAATGATAAGATATTAAAAATGTGATGAGGTGATTGACTTGAGGGATATTTTGAGCAAATTATTACATGCGCCGGTTGATGAAAGGGAATTTTTTGAAATAAATAAACTTCCTTTATTCCTTGTATCCGGTTATGAGATAAGACTATTTTCAATTTTAGGCATGGATGTATTGTTTGTAAGACCCAAACAGCAGTTCACTTTTGCTGCACTTAAAAAACAATGGGGAAAGTTTATCTCCATTACGGGAATGCAGTGTGTAATTTATGGAGATAAGTATACCCGCTATGGTCGGGAGAGGATGATTGAACTTGGCATACCTTTCTTTTATGGAAAAGACAATATGTATCTTCCGTTTCTGGGGATTGCATTTGGTAAACAGAAAATGTTACAGCTGCCGGAAACAGAGATGTTCTCACCATTGACACAAAAAATGATTCTTCTGGCAATCTATGAAAAGTGGGAAAAATTGTCAACAAAAGAGATATGTGAGAAAATGGAAGTGTCACGTATCACAGCAGCAAGAATTCTGACAGAACTGCAGGCGATTGGTCTACCATTAGTGGTACTGGAAGGTAAGACTAAATTTTTTCGTCATCAGGGAAACAGGAAGGAACTGTATCAAATATGTCGGGAATACTTTGTAAATCCAGTCGTGAAAAAGCTTTCCCTGGCAGAGATTCCCACTGGCATGCGCTGTAAAAGCGGATATTCTGTCATTGCGGACTATTCCATGCTGGCTGATAATGACTATCCGACTTATGGAGTAACACGGCAGGAATACCAGAACCTGGGAATCGATGGATATCCCATTCAGCCGCCTACAGACAATCCTGCATGTATTGTGCAGGTACTCAGGTATATCATTGAGTACGATGGGCATGTTGACCCAATTAGTGCTTATCTTTCCTTATCGGATGGTGAGAAGAATGAGCCGAGAACAGAAAGTGCGTTGGATGAGATATTAGGAGAGGTATTGAATGATTAAAGGGATAGAAATATTTAAGGATTTTTTTAAAGAGTACAAAGATCAATATGTTTTGATTGGTGGCGCTGCATGCGATATTATCATGGAAGAGACGGAAAGTGGATTCCGGGCGACAAAAGATTTGGATATCGTATTGATTGTAGAGGCATTGACACCGGAATTTGGGAAAACATTCTGGAATTTCATAAATGAAGGTAGATACAGGAATAAGAGCAGGAGTTCGGGAGAGCCACAATTTTACCGTTTTGACAAGCCAGAAACGCCGGGATTCCCATATATGATAGAGCTATTTTCAAGAATGCCGTTTGAAATGGGAAGGGAAAATCAGATTCTGGTGCCAGTACATATTGACGATGAGGTTTCCAGTTTGTCCGCGATTCTCTTAAATGATGCATATTATCAGATGCTTCTGGATGGGAGGACTGAAGTGGAAGGACTGATAATCCTGAAACCTGTATTTATTATCCCATTTAAGGCAAAGGCCTGGCTCGATTTGACGGATAAAAGAAATAGGGGTATGAATGTGGATGAAAAGGACATACGAAAGCATAAGAATGATATCGCGAGACTTGCAGTGGTATTGGATGGAAATGATTCTATCTTACTTCCGGAAGATGTGAGAGAGGACATGGATGTATTTTTGAATCGGTATGAAAGAGAACCTGCGGATTTAAAGAATCTGCAGATTAGGGATATTGCGAATGCTGAGATCATCAGGCGGTTAAGGGATATTTACCAGTTGTGAAGGTAGTTAGCATGTGAATAACGTCTTTGTAGTGGATGGCTAACTGAAATCGCAGAAATAGTGGCAGACAGCATATTGACATAGACACAATTACACAGCAGGAGCTAGGCGATATTCTCGGTGTTTCTTAGCAGACCATCAGTAAGTGGGAAACCGGACAGAGCCTCCCGGATATTTCGCTCTTGGCTGAACTGTGTAAGGCGCTGAATGTTAGTGCTGGCCTGCTGTTGGGACTGGAGTGTCGGAGTGAACCAGTGGGCAGTGAACTAAGTATGTATCCGCAGGTCTATTCGGAGGAGGTTCGGGTGATTGAGAGCCTGGAGATAGCACTGTACAGGAATCCAAACGCCTCCATTGAAACTCTGGCGGAGCAGGTGTGCGTCGACCTGGAAACATCGGATAGTATTGCTATATTTCTCGCAAACAGATAATAGAGTGTAACCAAACAACCACCCTCCGCATATCTTAATAGGAAAGATATGCGGAGGGTATTTTTATGCCTTTAGTTGTGATCGATCCAGGACACGGTGGCAATAACCCCGGTGCAGTCTATCAGGGCAGGCAGGAGAAGGACGATACACTGGCTCTGTCTCTGGCGGTGGGGCGCATTCTGGAGCAAAACGGTGTGAACGTGTATTTCACCCGAACCGACGATGTGTATGAATCCCCGGCACAAAAGGCCATGGAGGCAAATGCGGTGGGAGGGGATTACTTTGTGTCCATCCATCGCAATTCCGGAACCTATCCCAACCAATACACCGGAGTGGTGACCCTGGTCTACAGTAGCTACGGTGAGGCGGCAAGACTTGCGGATAACATTAACGAACGGCTTGAGCAGGTGGGTTTTGAGAACAATGGTGTGGCGGAGCGTCCGAATCTGGCAGTGCTGCAGCAGACTGAAATGCCGTCAGTGATTGTGGAGGTGGGCTTTATCAATACGGATGCGGACAACAGACTGTTTGATCAACGCTTTTATGAAGTGGCCCAGGCCATCGCGGACGGTATACTGGAGACTGTTGAGACTGTTTGATGTAGTATCAAATAATCTATGAAAAAGGACTGAATGGGAGATTCGCAGAATGAAGAAAAAGACGGGCAGATGGCGGGCAGTATCGGGAGCAGCATTTCTTGTGGCAGGAGCGGTATTCCTTGTGTCAGGCGGTCTGACGGGCTGCGGAGACAGTGGCGCGTCCGGCTCCATTCTGATGGTGGGCAGCACCTCTATGGAGCTGTATGTCTCAGCTCTTGCTGAGGGGTATATGGAAACGCATCCGGATGTGACCGTGACGGCGGAGTTTACAGGTTCCGGTGCAGGGATTCAAGCAGTCCTGGGAAGAACAGCAGACATTGGCATTTCTTCCAGAAATTTGAATGGTGCGGAAACGGGAAGCGGTGTAGTGGAGAATATAGTAGCTCTGGACGGAATTGTGGTTTGCGTCGGTTCAGCCAACCCGGTGACAAATCTGACGAGGCAGCAGCTGATTGATATTTATACCGGTAAAGTGACTAACTGGTCTCAGGTGGGTGGTGGAGATTATCCCATTGTGGTGGTGGGACGTGAGGCGGGTTCCGGCACCAGAATCGCTTTCGAGGGGATGCTTGGGATTAAGAACGAATGCGCTTATGCCAACGAATTTGACAGTACCGGCGCAGTGATGGCCAAAGTAATCTCCATATCCGGAGCTATCGGCTATGTTTCCCTGGATGCAGTAAATAACTGTGCGATTGCACTCTGTCTGGACGGTGTTGCTCCATCAGCTGAGAATATCAAGTCCGGTACATATTTCCTAAGCAGACCTTTCGTTATGGCGACTATAGGTGGAATCTCAGAGCAAAGTGAGCTGATACAGAGTTGGTTTGAGTATGTACGGAGTGAGGAGGGAGAGAAAATTGCGGCTTCTGTGGGTCTGATTCCTGTAAAGTAAGCGAAAGAGCTGCCGCTTCGCAATAGCGAAGGAAGGAGGAAATATGAAAGCCCGCGAAAAGAAAGTTAAGAAAAAGAATACACAGAAAAAGAAAACACAGGAAAAGAAAACACAGGAAAAAGCTTGCTCTTATAACTCCATAATTAAATATAGTAGAAGGAAAAACTTTGTGGAAATTGCGGCGCAGATCGTTTTCACCGTCTGTGCTTCTTTCGCTATCCTGGCGGTTGCCTCTATCGCCCTTTATATGATTTTAAGCGGAACCCCTGCTTTGTTTCAGGTGGGCTTGAAAGAAATATTATTTACCACCGCATGGGAACCTACGGCAGAGGAACCGAAATATGGCATTTTATATGTGATTTTGACCTCTGTTGTGGGCACAGGATTGGCAATTTTCATCGGCGTTCCCGTGGGAGTCCTGACTGCAGTATTTCTGGCGGAGGTAGCGGATAAAAGAGTGGCAGCGGCGGCAAGATCCGCTGTTGAGCTGTTGGCTGGGATTCCTTCGGTCATTTACGGGCTTCTGGGAATCTATCTGCTGAATCCATTGATGTATAAGCTGGAGCTTACACTGTTTAGAGATTCCAGGACTCATCAGTTCACAGGCGGGTCAAATCTGATGTCCGCGGTGTTGGTGCTGGCTATCATGATCCTGCCCACGGTGATCAATATTAGTGAGACTTCCATTCGGGCGGTGCATCCCAGCATCAAGGAGGGTTCTCTGGCTCTGGGCGGTTCTCAAATACAGACCATCTTTGGAGTCATCCTGCCTGCAGCGAAGTCAGGTATTGTCACCGCCGTCGTGTTGGGGGTAGGCCGTGCCATCGGTGAGGCCATGGCCATCACTCTGGTGTCCGGCGGCAGCGTGAATTCTCCCCTGCCCTTTCACTCTGTCCGGTTCCTGACCACAGCCATTGTCAGCGAGATGGGATATTCCTCAGGTACCCACAGGCAGATGCTTTTTACCATTGGTCTGGTGTTGTTTGTGTTCATTACAATCATAAACATTGTTCTAACCCAAATACTGAAAGGGGGAACAGAGAAGAATGGATGAAACTACTTTGTTCCGTAAGAGAATGAGCTTTCTGGAAATCTTTTTGCTTGCTGCTATCTACGGTGCAGCTTCCGTATCAATACTGCTCCTTTTTGTTGTGATTGGATATGTGTTTTCCAGAGGCTTCGGTATGGTTTCCTGGGGATTCCTGACGACCGTGACCAGCGTATTGAAAAAGACAGTAGGCATTGCAGGTAATATTGTTAACACCCTGTACATAGTGTTGCTGACGATGGTTATGGCTATCCCCATTGGAGTGGGCGCAGCTATTTACTTAAATGAGTATGCCAGACCCGGCAGACTGGTAAATTTGATTGAATTTACTACAGAGACCCTATCCAGCATCCCCTCCGTGGTCTTCGGTCTTTTTGGCATGGTGTTCTTCGGTGAGACACTGGGGTTGGGATATTCTCTATTGACAGGTTCCTTTACGCTGACGCTGATGGTACTGCCACTGATTGTACGGAATACCCAGGAGGCTCTGTGCACAGTGCCGGACAGCTACAGAAATGGCGCATTGGGATTGGGAGCATCCAAGTGGTACATGATTCGGACAATTTTACTGCCGGCAGCTATGCCGGGCATCCTGACAGGGGTTATTCTAGCGGTGGGGCGGATTGTGGGAGAATCCGCTGCACTCCTGTTCACGGCGGGAAGCAGCAGGCTGTTGCCCAGACTTGGAGGGGGTATCTCGGATAGTCTGGAGAAACTTGTGGGAAAGGTGTTGGAGTCCGGCGGAACATTGACCGTTGAGCTGTATTTGCAAATGCAGGACGGCAAGTATGATGTGGCTTTCGGCGTGGGGTGTGTGGTAATTATTATTGTCCTTTGTATGAATCTGCTGATGAAGCTGATCGCTGGAACGGTTAAAAATTATGGCGAAGAGTAAAATATCAGTTAAGGGTCTGAATCTCCACTACGGCACAAACCATGCGCTGAAAAATGTGAATATGGAAATCCGTGAGCGGGCCGTAACGGCCTTTATCGGTCCCAGCGGCTGTGGCAAATCCACCTTCTTAAAGTGTATCAATCGGATGAACGATCTGGTGGAAAATGTGCGTATTGAGGGGCGGATTCTGCTGGACGGCGAGGATATTTATGATAGGAGAGTAGACATTACGCTGCTTCGAAAGAAGGTGGGCATGGTATTTCAGCAGCCCAATCCCTTCCCCATGAGCATTTATGAGAATGTTGCATACGGCCCAAGGCTTCACGGTATCAAGGACAGGCAGGAGCTGGACGAAATCGTGGAGGAAGCTTTAAAAGCTTCAGCCATCTATGAGGAGGTGAAGGACAGGCTGAAAAAGTCTGCGCTGGGGCTCTCCGGCGGCCAGCAGCAGAGACTGTGCATTGCTAGGGCACTGGCAGTGCAGCCGGAGGTACTTCTGATGGATGAGCCGACCTCTGCCCTTGACCCGGCGTCCACGCTCAAGGTGGAGGTATTGATGAAAAGTCTAAGAAAGAAGTATACAGTAGTTGTCGTTACTCACAACATGCAGCAGGCTGTCCGTGTGTCTGACGATACGGCCTTTTTCCTGATGGGAGAGGTGGTGGAGTTTAGCTCCACAGGGAGTATTTTTTCCCGCCCCCGGGATAAGAGGACGGAGGACTATGTCATGGGAAGGTTTGGCTGATGTGAGAAAGTAAGATCGCTGAGGCGAAAAGTATGTCCTTACCTGTCGTAGCAGATAGGTAATTTCATCGTTGACAGAAGAGAATGATTTTGTTACAATAAGCATGAAAAGGTGCTACCCGTACGACAACGGCTCGCCTTAGTTTATAGGTTCAAAAGAGCAACCATACACCTTGGTGAGGGGCGGTTGCTTTTTTGATGTTTATTTCTTCTTTTTTATGGCTTGTATAATACCCGCTATCGTAACGACGATACTGACAATCGTTACTAAGGTATTTATAATGCCAAGAAGCATATCCATCATATCCTTTACCTTTCTCTAAATTTTCCATCTATGTACCACCTCCTAAGATACTGGAAGCTCTTAAGCGAACAAAGTTCGCTTTGTGTACTCATTTTGGCGAAAGGCGAACCGCTTACCATTTAGATAGCACCATATAGGAAGTATATCAAAGATATATTTATATTTCAACAATATTTTCTATTATTCAAACATTAGAAGAATTATTCCTAAGTTGTATATTTTACAACTTTATGTTACAATCAGTCTGTTTTGATGAAAGCACAGAGGAAGGTGACCCAGGGTGAAGCTGGCAATTATAGAGGATGAACAGACACATAGGGAGCTGCTGTCAAATTACTTGCAGGAGTGGGGCACAGAGCGGTCGGTTTCTCTCTGCGGAAGGGGATTTCCCAATGCGGAGAGCTTTCTCTTTGTCTGGGAGGAAGAACGGGATTTTGACGTGTTGTTCGTGGATATCCAAATGAAGGAAATGAATGGCATGGAGATGGCCAGGAAGATCAGGCAGCAGGACCCGGATATTGCCATCGTGTTCACTACGGGGATTGCGGATTATATGGAGGAGGGTTACGAGGTTGAAGCCCTGCATTATCTGCTGAAACCTTTGAGCCGGGAAAAACTCTTCCAGTGTATGGACAAAGTACTTAAACGGAGTAGCCGGGAAGAGTTTATACTGATTCAGGCGGGCGAGGAGCTTCAGAAGCTGGCGGTGGAACGGGTGATGTATGTGGAAGCCAGGGGGCATGGCTGTGTGGTGGAATATGTGCCCCGGGCAGGGGAGACCGTGCAGATAGAGGCCTCTGAGAGCATCTCGGAGCTTGAGAAAAAGCTGGAAAAGTATGGTTTTGTGAAATGTCATCGCTCCTATTTGTGCCGGATAGGCAGCATCCAGCGCATTGACCGAACGGAGTTGGTTCTTGATGACGGCAGCAGGATTCCGGTGAGCCGGCGGTTGTATACACAGGTAAATCGGGCTTTTATACAGTATTTTCGCAGAGAAAATGGGGATGGGAATGCCGTAAAGGTTGAAGATAAGAACGAAGACAGAAACGAAGACAAGGCAAAGACAAAATGAAAAAACAAAGATAAGGCAAAGACAAACATAAGCCGAGGACAAAGATAAGTTAAGGACAAAGATAAGTTAAGGACAAAGATAAGTTAAGGACAAAGATAAGACAAAAATGAGGCAAAAACAAATCAGGAGATGATTGATAAACATGGGAACTCAAATATTGCTGACAGTTGGAACTGTAGCCGTCATCTTGCTATTGACAGCCATAGGCTGGCTGCTGCGCAGATGGTTTCTTTCTCTGGTGGACAGGCGTACTCTGGAATATCAGAGCGACCTGCTGGAGAAGCATTGTGAAGAGGTGCAGAACATGTATCGCCAGACCAGGGGTTGGCGCCATGATTACCATAACCATATCCAGACCATGAAGGCACATCTGGCTATGGGAAGGTTGGAGGAGTTGGATCAATATCTGAGTGAGCTGGATCAGGACCTGCTGACAGTGGACACGGTAATCAAGACCGGCAACGTGATGATCGACGCTGTTTTGAACAGCAAGATTTCCCTGGCAAGGCAGCGGGGGATTGCTGTGGATGCAAAAGCCATTGTGCCGAAGGAGCTTGATACCTCCATCTCCGAAGTGGATTTAAGTCTGATCATCGGCAATCTGATGGATAACGCTATGGAAGCCTGCATGCGGGTGGCTGAGCCCGGGCAGCGTTTCATCAGGGTATATATTGACATTCTGAAAGGACAGCTCTACATCTATGTGATGAATGCCACAGCGGGAGAGCTGAAGCGTGTGGGCAGGGTCTATGAGACCTTAAAGAACAGCCGTCACCACGGTTTCGGGCTCATGCGGATTGACAAGGTGGTGGACCGCTATCACGGGTATCTGGAGCGGGAGAACGAGGAGGGTGTGTTTGCAACGGAGGTGCTGCTGCCACTGTAACATGCACATGCCTGTACATACCCATGCCCGTACCCTTGTCCATACATGATTTTATATTGATATGCCATTCGTGCACGATGTTAACCGTTCGTGCACGATTTTTTATTTTTCGGAAAGGATATGCTATACTGACCTTGCCTGGCAGGGAAAGCGTGAAACAAGTTCTATTGGAATGGTCATGCTGCTTAACACAGCAGGCAGAGAAGATTTTGAGGATAAGAGGGAGACAGACAATGGAGACTGTAGACAAGGAATTTGTTCCAAAACATTATTCCATCCTGAGTGATATTTTATTTTATATCAGGTTTTTAAGGCAGGAGGAGCCTGCTGTACTGGTGTTTGGTGCAGTGCAGATTATACTGGAATCAGTGGCTCCGTTGCTTGGAATCTGGCTGCCCAAGCTGACCTTAGATTTGGTGATGCAAGGAGTGACTATGGCCAGAGTAGTGATGGTGCTGGGGGGCTTCGTACTGTTGATGATGGCTTTTAACGGAATCAACGGGGCGGTGCATGGCGGGAAGTATCAGCTGTATAATATTCAGAGAGACAAATTGATGGGGATTCTGTTCTTAAAAAGTCTGCGGATCAAATATGAGAACGTGGAAGCAGGAACAGTCAAAAACATATATGAAAAAGCTTGTGGCAGTCTGAGGATTGGAGATCAAAGCGCCTCTAGCAGGATGGTTTCCTGGTCCATAGAAATGTGTGTGAACGTATTGAGTTTTGCGCTGTTTTCCACGGTCATCGGTACGTTGAATATATGGATTCTGACGGCGTTGATTGCGCTTTCGTTTGTTAACTATGCGCTATACATGAGCCTGATACAGCGACGTGAAGTTTACCGGAACGAAGATGCAAAAGTCTGGAGACATTTTTTTTGTGTGAGAGGCAGCATGATGAATCACAGCCGTGCAAAGGATGTGAAAATATTTGGGATGAAGCGTTGGCTGCTTCAACGTATGGATTTGATGCTCGGAGAGGTTGAGACGCTGCAGGAGAAATACCGACGGGTCAGTATGTTTCATTTCAGTATCATCAGGCTCCTTTCCGCTTTCCGGGATTTGGGTGCTTATGCATGGCTGTTATATCAGGCAACGCAGGGGAAGATGACTGCCGGAGAGTTTGTATTGTACTTCGGGGCAATCACGGGATTTTCCGATTTTGTCACCGGCTTTATGAAGTCTCTGGCAGACCTTCGGGGAGCGGCTAACGACACAGATTATATCCGAGCCTATTTGGAACTGCCCGAGGAGGACCGATCCAAGGGTACACGGCATATCGACGAGCTTGTTAAGCCTCTTTCTATTGAGTTTAAAGATGTTAGCTTTGCCTACAAGTATTGGGAGAATGATAATTCGGAGGGAGTGGACAGAAATCAAAAGGGAAAGAGTGTGTTTCAACATTTAAATCTATGCTTTCACCCCGGAGAAAAGGTGGCTTTGGTCGGGGTCAATGGGGCGGGAAAGACCACGCTGGTAAAGCTGCTATGCGGTCTGTATGACCCGGATGAGGGGCATATTCTGATTAATGGGATCGATCGGAACGAATTTCCCAGAGAGGAACTGTACAGACTGTTTTCCGTGGTGTTTCAGGAGACTATGATCATGCCGTTTACTGTGGGGGAGAATATTAGCCTTGACCGCGCTGAACGGGTGGATGAGCAAAAGGCATGGGATAGTCTGGAGAAAGCAGGACTGAAGGAGATCTTCACGGAGAAAGGAATCGGTATCCGCAGTTACCTGACCAGACAGATGATGGATAACGGTGTGGAGCTCTCCGGCGGGCAGAACCAGAGGCTGATGCTGGCAAGAGCATTGTACAAGGACGCACCTGTTCTTATATTGGACGAACCCACGGCAGCTCTGGATCCAATAGCGGAGAGCCAGATCTATGAAAGTTATCGAAAGCACACGGATGGAAAGACGACATTGTTCATCTCTCACAGGTTGGCAAGCACCCGGTTTTCGGATCGAATCGTGATGATAGCAGATGGACGGATTTTAGAGCAGGGAACCCATGAGGAGCTAATGAGAGCGGACGGACCTTACGCCAAAATGTTTGCGGTACAAAGTTCATATTACACGGATGAGAGCGAAAAAGCGCAAGATATTGGGTAAAAGCACATACCGTCATTGGGCATACGCTGTGGTCGGCAGCGGGAAAGAGGAATTATGGAGACAGATTTATTAAGCAGGCTGCCCCTTAGGCAGCACTTGAAAAATATTCAGAAAATACTTGCACTTGTTAAAAAGCTGGACAGGAAATATTTCAGAGAAACCATATTGGTACAGTTGCTCAATGCCTGCCGGCCATATCTGGAATTACTGTTATCTGCTTATGTTGTGGACGGGATCAGTGCCGGAAAAAGCTTTTCCGGGATGATGACCGTGATTGTGGCAGCTCTGGTGGGAATCCTACTGCTGCACTATCTGACGTATGCAATGAATGAGCGGATGCGGGCGCGTTGGGAGCGTGCCCATCATATGTATGGATGCGTCACCCAGGTTCGAATGTTAGATATGGATTATTCACGAATCTCCAGCCCCGAGCTGAAAGAAATTCAGGATCGGATCAGAAACGACAACAATTGGGGCTCAGGAATACATGGTGTGTATTTTAAGTTTAACGAGTCTTTACATCAGTGTTTTCGTCTGGTGGGAGCTGTGATACTGGCTGTTCCCGTGATTGGATATATGCTCCGGTCCGGTCGGTATGAGTCGCTGATCGTACTGACTATGCTTGCAGCAGTGATAACCATGGGTGAATGTCTTGTGGCATATTTTCGAAAAAAGGTTACGGTCTGTCAATTTACTAAGATCAGAGAAGAGGATAAGGAGCAACTGTGTTGTTTTGCCTGGGAATTTTCCAGCAATGCTGCGTATGCTTACAGATACGGAAAAGACATTCGGATCTATCACAGTTATGACTTGATGCGGCGCTGGACCACTGAAGTATTCGGTCATTTTCTCTTCCGAAAGAAAAATCTGGATATGTCAAAGGGATTGGCCGGAGAGTACGGTTTTTCCGGGATGGTTGGCAGCGCTGCCATTGGCGGTGCGTATTTGATGGTGGCAATGGTTGCTTTAGGGGGCCTGATACCCGTAGGCAGTGTGATTCAGCTGGCCGGAGCCTTGAGCGGACTCTTCTCATCTGCCTATGCCATCGTGGACAATGTCTCCGGTCTTGCTCAGGCGTCCAGGCAGCAAATGAGCACGCTGGAGCTTCTGGAACTGGAGGACGAGATGTATAAGGGAAAGCTTCCCATGGAAAAGCGGAGCGACGGCCTATATCAGGTGGAGTTCCGTAACGTGTCCTTCAAATATCCCAGCACTGATAACTGGGCGCTCAAAGATTTCTCACTGAAGCTGACCGTGGGAGAGAAGCTGGCCATCGTTGGAATGAACGGCTCCGGTAAGACAACCATGATTAAACTGCTGTGCAGGCTTTACGACCCTCAGGAGGGAGAAATTCTGCTAAACGGCGTGGATATCAGGAAGTTCAAGCAAGATGAGTACTGCGGGCTGTTCTCTGTGGTATTCCAGGACTATATGCTCTTTCCCTTTCCGCTTGGAGAAAATGTTGCAGTAAACGGAGAGTACGAGGCTGAGAAGGTAGAGCGGTGTCTAAAGGATGCAGATTTTGGTGAGCGGCTTAAGACTCTGGAAAATGGCATGGACACTTATCTGTACAAGGATTATGATGACAATGGCATTGAAATCTCGGGTGGTGAGGCTCAGAAGATTGCCATTGCCCGGGCAATATACAAGGATGCGCCCTTTATCCTGCTGGACGAACCCACAGCAGCACTGGACCCGCTGGCGGAGTATGAAATCTATACGAATTTTGACAGGATTGCCGGGGAGAAGACGGCAATCTATATCTCCCACCGGCTCTCCTCCTGCAGGTTCTGCGAGAAGATTGCCGTGTTCCACGAAGGGAGACTGGTACAGCTGGGAAGCCATGAGGATCTGGTAGCGGATCGGAGCGGAAAGTATTATGAAATGTGGGAGGCTCAGGCCCAGTATTATAGAGAGAAGGGGATAGAAGGACTGGCGCTTTAATGCATGAGTAAAATGTTTTGTGTGGAGTAGGCATATACATGGTTACTTTTCACTCATCATCCAGTTTCAGGCATCGTGCGGCGGGTATGCCCAGCCGAACAATTCAGCGGTGTTCTTAGACGGAGCTGAAATCCACTGCCTACGTAGACTTAGGTGCAGTACTTTCGCACCTTAGTCAAAGTTGGCAGTTAGTTCAGCGGAGCGTTGCCGCGTTCGCCTGGGCATACCTGCCGCACGATGTCGTCATTTGTGGAAAACCAACTGTGAATAGTAAGCACATACATGACACTTTCTTTTACATTCTTTTACATTTCTTAAGAAACGGCTACCCAAACATTGGAATCTATGTTATCATTATTTGCGTAGCGGATTTTTTGGGAAGCGGACTCAGGTGATAAATGGCTGGGAGAGAGGACATTTTATGAGTTTTTTTGATTTACTGACGATGATGGGCGGTCTAGCTCTATTCTTATACGGTATGAGCATGATGGGAGACGGCCTGACAAAGGCATCCGGCGGCCGGCTTGAGACGATTCTTGGGAAACTTACTAATAATCCTGTCAAAGCCATTTTGGTCGGTGCAGGCGTGACAGCCATGGTGCAGTCCTCCTCAGCAACTACGGTGATGGTAGTGGGCTTCGTCAACTCCGGCATCATGAAGCTGGAGCAGGCAGTGGGCATCATTATGGGCGCCAACATCGGTACCACGATCACAGCGTGGATTTTGGCCACAGCAGGTATCAACAGTGATGCCTTCCTGGTACAGATGCTGAATCCTACTTCATTTTCACCGATTCTGGCTATTGTTGGTGCTATGCTCCTTATGTTTTCCCATAAGGATAGACAGAAAAACATAGCTACCATTATGCTGGGCTTCGCCATCTTAATGTTCGGTATGGACACCATGAGCAGTGCCGTAAAGCCCTTGGCGGAACAGCCTGAGTTCACAAGCATTCTTCCCCGGTTTTCCAATCCTATTTTAGGAATGCTGGTGGGACTTGCTATGTGCGCGATTCTTCAATCTTCCTCCGTATCCATCGGTATCTTGCAGTCCTTGAGCATGACGGGAGCCATCGGATTTAATACAGTTATTCCCATGATTCTTGGAACGAATATCGGTGCCTGTGTGCCCACATTGCTTTCCAGTATTGGTGCCCGAAAGAATGCAAAGAGGGCGGCATTGATTCATCTGTACTTTAATATTATCGGTACAGCTATCATCTTAATTGCTTTCTATGTGCTGAATGCGGTGAAGCCGCTGTCTATTATGGAACAGACAGCGTCTCCCTTAGGCATTGCAGTGATACACACCCTGTTTAAAGTCATTATCACGATTTGCCTGTTCCCGTTCTCCAAGGGTCTTGTAAAACTGGCAAGTCTGACCGTTCGGGAGGATCCTGTGTCGGAGGCTGCACCGGAGGACAGAGCGCTGAGTCTTTTGGATGCACGTTTCCTTGAGACTCCTTCCTATGCCGTGGAACAGAGCCGTGCGGTGGCGATGGTCATGGCTGGACTGGCTGAGGAATCCATGAATGTGGCAATGAATCTGCTGGAAAATTACTCCGAGGAAGCAGCTCAACGTGTAAAACATCTGGAGGAGAAGGTGGATGTGTTTGAAGACCAGCTGGGAAGTTATCTGGTAAAGCTCAGTCCACGTGTTCTCTCGGAGAAGGACAGCCATACACTGTCTACGATTTTGCACTGTATTGGGGATTTTGAGCGGATTTCCGACCATGCCCTGAACATCATGGAATGTGCTCAGGAGATGCATGATAAGGAACTGGAATTTTCTGAAAAAGCTAAGAAGGAGCTGCTGGTGTTCCGCAGGGCGGTTCATGATATATTGAATATAACCATGCTCAGCTTCCGTGAGGATAATCTGGAGATGGCAAGACAGGTGGAACCTTTGGAGGAGGTCATCGACGGATTGGGTCTGGACATCAAGCAGCGGCATATTAAACGCCTGCGCAAGGGCAAGTGTACTATCGAGCTTGGCTTTGTGCTTACGGATATCACCACTAATTTCGAGAGAGTTTCCGACCATTGCTCCAATATTGCTGTGTGCCTGCTGCAAGTCAGCGAGGATGAGTTTGATACCCATGCTTACATTGACGGTCTTAAGACCGGCGACAACATGGATTTCCGCGGCAAGGTGATGGCCTACGGAGAGCGGTATCAGCTGCCTTAGGTCAGTCCGGTGCAGCTGCGCTGTTTCCCAGCAAAAACGCATCGATGCCGTTGGCGATTCCTACGGCTAGTTTGTATTGGTATTCTTCTGTAGCCATCAGAAGATCTTCTTCTGAATTGGTCATATAGCCCATCTCAACAATGGTGACTGGCACTTGGCACCAGTTGATGCCGCTCATGGTGTCTGTCTCCCAGATTCTGTTTTTCTTACACCCTGTCTCCTCTGTCAGTCCGTCCAGCACGAAGGAGGCAAGAGCCTTGCTCTGCTCATACAGGTCGCCGTTGTACGGATTAGAGGATGTCTGACAGATGGTCATAGCACCGTTGACGGAAGGATTTTCAGAGCCGTTTGCATGAATTCGGATAAAAGCATCGGCTCCGGCATCGTTTGCGACCTGGGCACGTTCACTGTTGCTGATATTCACATCGTGAGCTGTGCGCACCATGATCACCTCATAACCCCTGCTCTCTAGCTCCTCGCAGAGTTTTTCTGCCACCATGAGATTCAACTCATACTCAGCCAGTCCACTGGAAACACCTCTGGTTCCACTGGAAACCTTGGCTTTCATCTCACTGGCTCCAGGTCCTATCGGTTCCTTCTCACTGTTTCCTTTCTGTTGATGCCCGGCATCAATGACGATTAGGAAGCCATTGGCAGAGTCACTTTTCACACGCAGATACGTGCTGGCGATATAACAGAGTTCACCTTCTATATAGACTAGGCTCCATTGACCATCGTCGGAAACTCTTTGAACTTCGGTGCCATATTCCAACGTTGCAAGGATTTCGCTGCTTGTGGAAGGAGCTTGTCTCACATTGACCCGACAGGTGGTACGGACGGTTTCCAGAGTGGTTTCATCTATAATTTCCTCATCAGGAGTTTTTTCATCGTCTGCATCATCGGGAAGGTCGGGGGAATCGTTCTTGGTTTCTTCGATGACTGTCTCGGAATTGTTCAATGTGTCATTCTCTTCCAATATAATATCTGAATCAATCGGTATTTCAGTTTCTGCAGGTTCTGAACTGGGGAACTCTGGATTCACATCTGTTCTGCCACAGCCTGTCAAAAGAGAAAGGAAGAGAAGTATAATAATTGTTATTTCTACTGTTTTTTTCATTTTTACCGTCACCCAACTGTATTCCCATTAAAGGATGATTCCTCAGAAACCCTGGTATCATCTGCGATTTTGGTCTCCTGAGAGGAAGTGTCCGATGTTTCTTCTGACTGGGAAATTTCTTCATCCTGCAGCTCCGGGAGTGTCATCAATACTTTCTTGATCCGATTCTGGTCGATACCTTGGACCTTCAAGTGAATACCGTTCTCCAGTGTGACTTCTTCACCGTCCTCGGGCAGACGATTCAGGCACTCGATAATGATGCCGCCAATGGAATCATAGTCCTCGCTGTCCAAGGTGGTACCTAGTTCGTCGTTGATATCATCCAGCTTCATGCTGCCTTCAACCAAAAAGGTGCGCTCCTCGACTTCCTGAATCAGTTCTTCCTCGTCGGCATCATACTCATCCCTGATTTCGCCCACAATCTCCTCCAGCAGGTCTTCCAGTGTGATCATACCTTCAGTTGCGCCATACTCGTTCAGCACGAAGGTTACGTTTTTTGTTGTCTCACGCATCTCATAGAGCAAATCAGCTATCTTTTTGAACTCATATGTATAGTGAGCGTCACGAAGAATGTTCTGTACCTGAAAGCTATCTCTGTTCTCGGTCAGGATAAAGTCCTTGATATTGATAAGACCGATGATATTATCCTTTTCCTCTTTATAGACGGGCAATCGGGTGTACATGGACTCCCGGAACACGCTCATTACTTTGTCGTAATCGGCGTCCACGCTGATTGTCACCATATTGATCCGTGGAATCATAATGTCTTTGGCAAGTGCATCGGAAAAATCAAACACATTATAGATCATTTCCCGCTCTTCAGACTCTATGACGCCGTCCTCGTGGCTCACATCCACATAGGTGCGAAGCTCTGACTCGGTCATCTGACTCATCCGCTTGTTCGGATCAATGTGCAGCAAACGAAGAACACCGTTTGCCAGTTTGTCCACCACAAAGATAACAGGAGTAAGCACCTGCATCAGTCGGTAGATTATGCCGCTGTAAGCAAGGGAAATTTTGTCTGAATTGATCATAGCCCAGGTCTTGGGGGTAATCTCACCGAATAGAAGTACCAGAATGGTAAGAATTCCGGTTGCAATCCCTGCCGGCAGACTGATCCGCAGAGCCAGGGTAGTGGCAAGGGAAGAGGCTGAAAGGTTCACAATGTTGTTGCCGATGAGAATCGTGCTCAGCATCTTGCTGTAATTCTCCAGAATCCTGTTGACACGGGCCGCACGTTTATTGCCTTCATCCTCCAGGGCGCGCATACGCACGCGGTTGACGGTGCTTAAGGCAGTTTCGGCGGAAGAGAAGAAAGCAGAAAGCAGTACCAGAACAATAACTATAATCAGTTGTATGACACCGGGGGTATCCAAAGATTTCACTCCTTCTTAATTGTAAAGCCTGTCGCAGGTTTAACTAAACAAATTTTTACACTTTTTTAAGTGTAATCACAAGTTAATATACAATACGGGAAAAGCAGTTGTCAAGTTTTCCGGTATATAAGCATATGATTTTATAAAAAGTTTATGTTTGAAGGAGAGCTGCTATGGAGCAAAAATCAAATGCAGGGGAATTTCCCATATTCTTTTTGCTGAAGACATTACTATTCTCGTACATATTGACCGGCATATTGTTGGCTTTGTTGGCCTTTCTTCTTTATAGGATGGGGCTGGGGGAAAAGGCGGTAACCATCGCGATTATCGTCATTTATGTGGCAGCCACGTTCTTTGGGGGCTTTATGGCCGGAAAAAAGCTGAAGAGCAGAAAATTTCTGTGGGGTCTTGTGCTGGGAGCAGCTTATTTTCTGGTATTGTCTGCTCTGTCGCTGTCAGTGGGGGAGGAGGGACTTCAGATGGGGAATTCTTTTCTGACCACACTGGTGCTCTGCGCCGGCGGTGGAATGTTGGGCGGAATGCTAAGCTGAGGGCTTTACATTTATTTTTTTATATGATATACTTGGAAAAGTCTGAAAGACTTTTAATTTCAAAAGAGTATTAAGGAGGCTGTGAAATATGAAGCACATTAAGACTTTGACAACCAGAGACCTCAAGGAGTCTGTAAAGAAAGGCGGCTGTGGCGAGTGCCAGACATCATGTCAGTCTGCGTGCAAGACATCCTGTACTGTAGGCAACCAGAGCTGTGAGAAGATCAAATAAACTGACCCTGAAAGACTAGAGTAAGCAGCGATTCCGGTCGCTGCTTCTTTTGTGTGAACTAGAATCGAGCACCTGCGGGGTGGATTGGCAGCACAGGTGTGGTGGCTTTGCGGTTCAATGAAAGGAAGTATTCACTTTGATACATCAATATAAGAGCGGCGGTTACAATATCGTGATGGATGTGAACAGCGGTTCCATCCATGTGGTGGATGATATTGTCTACGATATGATTCCGCTGATAGAACCACTGATGAATGAGGGGATTAAGGACGCGTCCGTCATCAAGGCAGCGGTCTTAAATTTGGCAAACATAGCCTGTTCCGAAGAAGAAATATCAGAAGCTGTGGATGAGGTGCTGGAATTGGAGGCGGCAGGACAGCTGTTTGCGCCCGATATTTATGAAAATTATGTGTTTGACTTTAAGAATAGGCAGACCGTGGTGAAGGCTCTCTGCCTGCATATTGCCCACGACTGCAATCTTGCCTGTCAGTATTGTTTTGCCGGTGAGGGCGAATACCATGGAAAACGTGCCCTGATGAGTACGGAGGTGGGAAAGAAAGCGCTGGATTTTTTGGTGGCCAATTCCGGAAACCGTGTGAATCTGGAGGTTGATTTCTTTGGCGGCGAGCCCCTGATGAACTGGCAGACCGTAAAGGAACTGGTGGAGTACGGCAGAAGCCTGGAAGAGGCCAACAATAAGAAGTTTCGTTTTACCCTGACTACCAATGGCATACTGTTGAACGACGAGATTTTAGAGTTTGCCAATAGAGAGATGGCAAATATCGTTCTAAGCATTGACGGACGGAAGGAAATACATGATAAAATGAGGCCCTTCCGGGGCGGCCAGGGCAGTTACGATATGATTGTGCCTAAGTTTCAGAAGGTGGCGGAGAGCAGAGGCCAGGAGCGATATTATGTGAGGGGAACCTATACTCACAACAACCTGGACTTCTCTGAGGATGTGCTTCATCTGGCGGACTTGGGATTCAAACAGATTTCCGTAGAGCCTGTGGTGGCTCAGCCTACAGACGATTATGCTATAACAGAAACGGACATTACAAAGCTGAAGGAAGAATATGACCGGCTTGCGGCGGAGATGATAAAGCGTAAAAAGGAGGGAAGGGGTTTCAATTTCTTCCACTTTATGATAGACTTAAGCGGTGGTCCCTGCGTGGCAAAGCGGCTGTCGGGCTGTGGCTCCGGCACGGAGTATCTGGCTGTGACACCCTGGGGCGACTTATATCCCTGCCATCAGTTCGTGGGAAATGAGAAATTCCTCATGGGTAATGTGGCGGAGGGAATTCTCAAGGAAGATATCCGCGACCAGTTCAAGAGCTGCAATGTGTATGCAAAGGACAAGTGTAAGAAGTGCTTTGCCAAATTTTATTGCAGCGGCGGCTGCGCAGCAAACGCTTTCAATTTTCACGGAAATATCAATGATACCTATGATGTGGGATGTGAACTTCAGCGAAAAAGAGTGGAATGCGCCATTATGCTGAAGGTAGCGGACCAGTGCGGGAAGAATTATATAGTTAATGTTAGAAAGGACGAAAGAACATGAAAAAGAACAGAGCAGTCATTGTTTTGCTTTGCATATTGGTGATACTGCTGGGTGTGGGTTATATAGATATCTACGGTGTCAATGCGGAAGGTGACGGAAGGGCATCCGATATTAAGCTGGGACTGGATTTGGCGGGCGGTGTCAGCATTACTTATAAGGTGGTGGGAGAAGAGGCTCCCAGCAGCACAGATATGAGCGATACCATCTATAAGCTGCAGCAGCGTGTGGTAGGCTATAGCACAGAAGCTATCGTGTACCAGGAGGGATCGGATCGAATCAATATTGAGATTCCGGGTGTTTCTAATGCAAACACGATCCTGAAGGAATTGGGACGGCCGGGTGCATTATATTTCATTGCCCAGAGGGATGCAGAAGGGAACAGCAACTATGAGTACACATACGGAACGGATGCAAACGGCAATCAGACATACATGTATGTGCTGACAAAATCCATCGACGAGTTGCTGGCGGATGGCTCTGTGGTACTGACCGGAACGGACGTGGCCAATGCCCAGGCGGGAATACAGAATGACCGTGTTACAGGCAACTCCCAGTACGTGGTCAGCCTTACCTTGACAGAAGCGGGTACTCAGGCTTTTGCAGAAGCAACCACAAAGGCATATTTATCAGGGCAGTCCATTGCAATTTATTATGACGGTGAGTTCGTCAGTGTGCCCATTGTTGAAGTTGCTATTACGGACGGAAATGCGGTCATTACCGGACAGCGGACTTTCGAAGAAGCAGAGCAGCTCGCTTCCACCATCCGTATTGGCGGACTGAAGTTGGAGTTAGAGCAGCTTCATTCCAAGGTGGTGGGCGCTCAGTTGGGTGTGGATGCCATCAGCACAAGCCTTCTGGCTGGATTGATCGGTCTGTGTATCGTGGCGCTGTTTATGATTATTGTATATAGGATTCCGGGTGTGGCATCCGTGATTGGACTTTTGTCATACGTTGCAATGGTAATCCTGCTACTTAACGGTTTTAATATGACGCTTACATTATCCGGTATAGCAGGTATCATCCTGTCCATCGGTATGGCGGTGGATGCGAATGTGATTATATTTGCCAGAATCCGGGAGGAGCTTGCCACAGGAAAGTCAGTGCGGACCGCTATCAAGTCCGGTTTTGACAAAGCGCTTTCCGCTATCATAGACGGTAATATCACTACCCTGATCGCTGCGATAGTTTTGTTGTTTTTAGGACCCGGTTCCGTGAAGGGTTTTGCCCAGACTCTGGCATTGGGTATTGTGCTGTCCATGTTTACTTCCCTTGTGGTGACCCGGTATGTGTTGGAGGCTTTCTATGCGCTGGGAGCTAAGAATGAGAAGCTCTACGGTGTGGCAAAGGAGCGCAAGACATTGCATATTCTTCCTAAAAAGGGAATTTTCTTTGGCATCTCTGTAGTAGTGATTGCAGCAGGCTTCATCGTGATGGGCGTTTACAGTGCCAATACAGGAGATGCACTGAATTACAGCCTTGACTTTAAGGGCGGTACGGCTGTGACTGTTACCTTTGACCATGCAATGAGCCTGGAGGAGGCCAATGAGCAGGTAGTGCCTCTGGTTGAGCAGATTGCCGGCAGTGCAGTCCAGGTGCAGACCGTACAGGATTCCAATGAAGTAATTTTTAAGACAGATACTTTGGATATAGATAAAAGTGAGGCCTTAAATACAATGCTCACCAGTACTTTTGGAATCGACGAGAAAATGATTACTTCAGAAACCATCAGTTCTACCATCAGCGATGAGATGAAGTCCGATACGATCATCGCCGTGCTGGTAGCCATTGTATGTATGCTGCTCTACATCAGGATTCGTTTTACGGATATCTGTTTTGGTATCAGCAGTGTCATTGCACTTTTGCACGATGTGCTGGTGGTGCTGGCGTTCTATGCGGTGGCAAGGGTTTCTGTGAGCAATACCTTTGTGGCATGTATGCTGACCATCGTGGGTTATTCCATCAACGCCACCATCGTGATCTTTGACCGTATCAGGGAGAACATGAAGTCCTCGGGCTCCAAGGCTGATCTCCAGGAGATTGTGGACAGGAGCATCACCCAGACCATGAGTCGGAGCATCTTTACCTCTTTGACCACATTCATCATGGTGGCTGTGCTGTATGTGCTGGGTGTGACCAGCATCAAGGATTTTGCCCTGCCTCTGATGGTAGGTATCATCTGCGGAACCTATTCCTCCATCTGCCTGGCCGGCAGCCTGTGGTATGTTTTCCGCATGAAGTTTGCGCCTAAGAAAGAACAGTAATAACGCAGGGAACTTGATATTTTATGTCCCTTTTTACATTTGTGTAGCAGTAAAATAAATCGGGATTTAGATAAGGAAAAAACCATGCATGAAGTTACTGTAATGATTAATGGAGAAACTATAAAAATAAATGTGTCAAGGGTGTTTCGAGGGAGAAATCCTGTGTTGAAGTGGTATAGTGTAAATATAATGGATGATGACAGCGGGAAACAGGTACGTTTATTTTGCGAGGATCAATATAATCAAGAAGAAGCTGACGCATTGGTTCAGAAAATTCAAGAGGGTAAAATAGCTGATTCGACCGGTTATTTAGCAGAATGGAACAGAAAATAAAAATTCCAATTTATCGCAGGAACACTTTTGTAAAAAGAGAATATTTTATAAAGTTTTACGGGATCGCGCTTGATGCAGTGCGGTCCCTTTTTATGTGCGCCCGATGGGCGTAAGATCTGCAAAAAAGATATTGCTAAAGCGGCAGAGTGGGGAAAATATGGAAAGTATATATGGTTATGTGAGAGTGAGTACCAAAGAGCAGAATGAGGACAGACAGATGATGGCATTGCAGGACGTGAGGATTCCGAAGAAAAACATATTTGTGGATAAGCAGTCTGGAAAGGACTTTGAGCGGCCTATGTACCGCAGGATGCTGGGCAGACTGAAAGCTGATGATCTGCTCTATATCAAGAGCATTGACCGCCTGGGCAGGAATTATGAAGAGATTCTGGAACAATGGCGGATTCTCACAAAGGAGAAAAAGGTCAATATCGTTGTTTTGGATATGCCGCTGTTGGACACCAGGCGGGGGCGGGATCTGATGGCACTTTTTTGAGTGACATTGTTCTGCAGGTGCTATCCTTTGTGGCGGTGAGCGAGCGGAGCAATATCCGTCAGAGACAGAGGGAAGGTATTGAAGCAGCAAAACTGCGGGGAGTTCGGTTTGGCAGACCCAGTAAGCCACTGCCGGAAAACTTCAGGCAAGTCTATGACAGGTGGATTGCCGGAGAGATATCCGGAAGGGAGGCCGCTCTGCAATGTCAAATGCCGATGACATCCTTTTACCGGAAGGCAGGCTGTTTAAGGAAAAAACAAGATGGAGACGGTAACACTTAAAAAGCACACCAAAAGGTGTACTTTTTGGAAATTTCCTATAACCACATAAACTCTACTTATTTTATAACACATTTCTCTAAAAAGCAACAAAAAGTAATGTTTCTTACGAAGTTCTTTGTACATTCTTGGTAATAAGAAATGCAAACATGCATTAGGAATTGTTGGACTTGTGTGCTCAATCATCGCTGTTGCGCTCATTGTGTTTGCTGTTATCTGGGTTGTTTTTGTAGAATTGCCACGAACACTGAGTCAACCCTCAGAGCTAGAGATGATGTATGAGCAATGGAATCAATATTTTGAAGAAAGTTGAAGATTCTAAAAACAAGATATTCTAATGAAGGGTTTTGAATACAATGATAAAATGCTTATTTAGTTAGCTGAAAAATATTGAGTTTGTAGTCAAAGTAGGTTCGGAGTTTCTTTTTTCTGAACCTGCTTTTTAGTATATTGCTGAATCCATATGACCGATGATTCACAATATTCAATTATATAAAATTATATGAATTGCAATTAGAAATTCTAAAAATGAAAAATAAACAATTCGATTGACAAACTGATTCTTATAATATATAATTTTTCTATCACGAGTAATCAATGAAGCGTGCAATCAGCACATTCAAGGCATTATCTGCCACTTTACTCAAGAATGTATTCATAATAAGTGGCAGAGATTACTACCATTTCGCTTATTGACTGATGTTTCTTGTTTCTCTGCCGCCACAGGGGAGGAAAACTATGGGAGAGATCAGCAATACGATGAATCACTTTTTTGAGGATGACCGCCGTTTTGCAGACCTATTCAACGGTGCCTGTTTTCAAGGAAAAAAGGTGGTATCAGCTGGGGAATTGTTGGAGGCATCGGAGGTCTACCGTCAGTCAGAAGCGGAGAAACTGAAGACGGGGGCTCGCGGGAAGCGCTCGGAACGTATTCGGGATGTGTGCAAGGTATTAAAAACAGGCGAAATGCTCCGCATTCTGGCCCTGGAAAATCAGGAGCATGTGGACTATGCTATGCCCTTGCGGTGTATGCAGTATGACACCATGGAATACAGAAAGCAATTGGAGAAGCTACGTAAGCAAAATCGACAGGAAAAGAGACTTCAGGGAGTCGCGGAACGACTCTGCGGAATGAAAAAGACGGATCGATTGGTACCGGTATATACGCTCTGTCTGTATCATGGCATGGAAAAATGGGATGGTCCAAGGTCACTGCGGGATATGATGCAGTTTGGGGAAAACGATGACCTCCAGGAACTTTTCGGTGATTACCCATTTCGACTGTACTGTCTGAATGAGGCAGAGAATTTGGATGTTTTTAAGACGGAAGTGGGAAGCCTGTTTCGTGCTTTAAAGTATCGGGAAGATCGCGATGGATTGCGAAAGCTGCTTCAGGGCAATAAAGAATATCGGAAACTGGATGCGGATACGCTGGAGACAATGACAGTGGTGCTAAAGCTGCCGGAGCTCTGGGAAAATAGGGTTTTGTATATGGAAGATGGGAAGGAGGAGTATAATTTGTGTAAGGCAGTGAAGGAGTGGTCGGCCGAAGAACGGAGAATTGGGCGTAAAGAGGGTCGGCGTGAGGGTAAGGAAGAAACACGTTTTGCTGTGGTGAAGAATATGCTCTGTCGAGGCATGGCGGAAGCGGACATTATGGCCATCGCGGAATGCAATCGGGAATTTATTGCCAAAGTTATGAAAGAGATATAGCTTGTTGTTTTACGAAGTGAATA
Organism: Acetatifactor sp.; assembly: GCA_022511425.1. Lineage (GTDB taxonomy): Bacteria > Bacillota > Clostridia > Lachnospirales > Lachnospiraceae > Acetatifactor. Next base: position 8,188 of record JAFLRO010000027.1, on the reverse strand, counting down.
GCACGAGAGCAGTTTCCGGAAAGCGTAAAGAGCGCATCCGGATGTCTGCAAGCTGCTGATGAAACGAGAGGTGGTTCGCATATTAGCATTGGAGAACCAGGAGAAGGAGCAGTAAATAACAGCGATACGGTTGGCGCTATACCGCGGGGATTGGATACCCCGCGGCTTTACTATTTTTGTTCGTCTAAATACAACTGTACCTTCTGCTGTATGACTCGTGCCGTCTCGTCTAAATCTTTATTCGAATAGAAGTAACTGTCAGCCTCTTCTATGATAATGTTAAAAAGTTTATCCGAATAAGTTGGGTAAGGAACTGCATTTCTCAAAAACTCCACATACTCGTCCAGATAGGAAGTGCCGTCATATTTTTCCGGAAGCAAGGTCATTTGCCTGCCTGGATCAACCCAGAAATACTGCCCCTTGTCTTCCATATATATCAGCTGACTTTCCGGGATGTCCATTCTGACGCTTATGTTGCGATAACCGATACGTTGCTGGCTCTCCAGGCAGAACAGATACTCCAGGAGTTCTTTCATGCCGTCTTTTTCCATGGCATTTTGATTGACTACTATCACCCCTCCGTCCACAGGCTGCATATAATGACCCCTTCCCGTCTCTGTGGGATAACCTGTTGGCTGAAAACTTTCTCCCATTCTGGCATAGTAACTGCCAAAATCGGCCATACCGGACACTGTAAACTCGATTCCCAAGTATTCTCCCTCCTGCAAAGACTTTGCAATCGCCTCTCCTACAGGTCCGTTATAACTGAACCCGTCTTTATTGTTGGTCTTTTTCTTGACCCAGGACAATATTTCCTTAAACTCAGGTGAATCAAATCTGCCTTCTCCGTTGACAAGGAAGGATGAATGTTCCAAATCCATCCCCAGCAGAAAATACATGTTATAGAAATAGTTATCCTGTCCGAAAAAATCTGTGAACAGCCCCGTCAGTTCTTTATGCTCTTTAAGTATAGCCAACACATCCTCCAAGGTCCAGGAACTTCCCTGCCAGTACTTTTGGCTGGTGACCAGACTCTTGACATTCACCGCAATCGGCAGCCCCAGAAGCTCTCTGTCATAGGTTCCCATCTCCACAGCTCCCGGCAGCAGGGCATCCAAAGTTTCTTGTGAGAGCAGTAGCTTCAAATTTCCCAGTACTCCGTTTGTCTGTAGATGATCCATATCCTCCCGGGAGACATATAAAATATCCGGTCCCTCCCCGGTTGCCATCTCCATCAGAACTCTATCTTTGCTCTCTGCAACCTCATAGCTGATTCCATACTTGGGATTTTCTCTGGAGAAATTGACCACCCTCCCTGCCAGATACGAATTTTCACTGCAAATGTTCACAAATGCAATTTCCCCCGATATAGCCGGTTCTTCCGTGGAGAGTGTCAGCACATACCTTTTACTTTTCTCAGTGACCAAAAGCCGGAAATTATCCCCTGTTTTCAACAGTGATGTGTTATACACATCTTCAACTGCGTTTTCATCCAGCTTTAGCAAAATCTTCATATCGCCTGTTGAAATATTCCAGCCAATCAGTTGTTTCCGCGTGGCACAGTACAGGGTATCTCCATACAATCCATACCATTTCCAAATCTGATCCAGTCCTGTGACTGCTGCAGCCAACTGCTTTGATGTTCCCGTATTAGGATCCAGCCATACAAATGTGGGAGCTTCACGAGAACCACATACAAAGATCAATTCACCATCAGAGACGCGGATGCATTCGAAAATGTGGTTCTCACTGGGCTGATAGGAATAGCTTGTAATCAATTCGTCTTCTTGATTCAGCAGATATATTGTATGGTTGTTCTGGTCATGTAGATAGAGATTTCCTTGGCTGTCACAATGAATTGCTGTTCCTACATAGGTAATAGGCTGACTTTTCCAAATTTCATGTTCTCTCAAAGTATCAATGATGTCCACACTCTGAAGTTGGTTGCCTTGAACATCGGTGTACACTACATAATAATGTTGGGCTGCCATTTGTTTTCCGTCCATTTCGATATAATCACTGGACACCCAAAAGGCACACTGACTAGGCTCAATCACATCCATACCCAATATATGCCCATCTGATATCCCCCATTGATCAGCAGTCAAAGTGATTGGTTCCAAAGTATCCGTTTCATCACTAATCCATTGAAAAATATTAATAGTATCATGAGAAGTATAATAACAATCCAAAATGTAATAATCATTGTCATAGACAGTCTGAAAGTGTTCAGACGTCAAAGCATCTAATGGATATACATAATCTATCTTCTCATAATTCACCATAAACAGAGGACTCTCATCTATAGTATCACCGAATACAAAACCTTTTGTTTTCCAGTCATATTCTACATTCTGCGAGGTAGAAACTGGAGTGTCCATATCATTGACCGTACCGCATGCTGTCAGAATAATAGCGATAAAAACCAGACAAATTCTTTTAAAATCGGTAATCTTTTTCATTCACGTCACCTCTTTGCTCTATTACATAACCGAGAGCAATATTAATTACTTATCAAATCATAATACAGGGAATCTCCCTCTCTTTATAGCACTTATATTTCCACCTCACAAGAACCTTAAACGATTCTTAAACCGTTCATAAACTTTCTTAAACAAGACACCGCAAAACCACTTTTTTAGCCTTGATAGATAAATTATGTACGGTGATGCCCTGAGTTGTAGGGAAATAGGATGTCTACATAAAACATACAATGATGCTTTCATTTAATGACACGAAAGAAAAATGTGGTTGAAAAAGGAGCTTAAAAAAGGAGCTTTAAAAAATTTTATTTTTGCTGTTTACAAAGTAAACAATATAAGATATAATATGGTTACAATGTAAACAATAATCCAATTATCATGTAAGATACATGTAAATCATGGAACAGAGGAGGTGTCGGATGAAGGAGTTAAGTGGGGCAGAGTGGAATTTGATGGAGAGCCTTTGGGAGTACTCGCCCAAGGTGGGCAGTCAGATCGTGACGGACATGGCAGCCAGGACGGGATGGAGCAGGAGTACCACCCTGACTATGCTGCGGAGAATGACTGAGAAGGGGCTGATCGCCTGTGAGGACAGCGGGCAGATGAAGACATATGCACCTCTGATTGAGCGGGAGGAGGCTGCCCGGAAGGAGACGGAGAGCTTCTTGAATCGGGTGTATAACGGAAGCATCAGCCTGTTGGTCAGCGGTTTTGTGGAGAGGCAGAAGCTGACGGAGCAGGAGATTGCAGAATTACGGCAACTATTGGAGAAAGCTGAGGGTGACAGAGATGCTTGAGTGGATCATAACTTCCAGTGTCTTAATTTTGTTTGTGACTGTCATCCGGTATCTCTTCCGTAAGCGGTTGTCTTTGAGAGTCCGCTATGCACTATGGCTGGCGGTGGCAATCCGCTTGTTAATTCCGGTGACCTTTTTTGACAGTCCGGTAAGTGTGCTGAATTTGTTGCCCACAGGAGAAAATGCAGGGGTAAATGCAGGTGCAGATACCATGTATTCTCCGGCGAACGACATGGATGGTGTTGAGAATACCGAACCGACTTACGATGGAATGAACTGGCCGAATAAAAACATAGGGCAGGACTACGTCAATGCGAACAATTATCAAACCGGTCTGGGCGCTCAGGAAGATAGTACAGGAATGCCGGAAGCTTTGCGGGCTGACCCGGAAGAACCGGGGAGAGTTAGCTCCAAAGTGAATTCTCGCAACCCGGAAAAAGAGGGATTTCTATTCTTTAAAACGGCAACTTTGCTGCGTATTTGGCTGTACGGAGTGATTGTGAGCGCTGTCCTGATCATAGCGGTAAACCTAAGCTATGCAAGGCGGCTTCGACGTTCCCGTACAGACTTTTCCCAAAATCCATGTGGAAAACTGCCTGTGTATGTATCAAAGATAGTGCGGACCCCCTGTCTCTTTGGTATCTTTCATCCCGCCATCTACCTGACACCCGGAGCAGCAGAGGCGCAAGAGAATCTGTATTATGTACTCTGTCATGAGAAGGTACATTACGGGCATCGTGACAATTTATGGTCTCTTGTTCGGACAGCGTGTCTCTGTCTGCACTGGTACAATCCCTTTGTGTGGCTGGCAGCATCTCTGTCCAGGCAGGATGGGGAGCTGGCCTGTGACGAGGAGACCATCCGTCAGCTGGGAGAGGATCAGCGTAAGGACTATGGAATGGCGCTTTTGGAATTTTGTGCTAAGGGGCATGTGCCTTTTGGCAGTGTGACCCTGGCGACCACCATGTCCGGTGGTAAGCGAAAGCTGCGGGAGCGTCTGGAGTTGATTGCGAAGCAGCCGAAAAAGACAGTTGGTACTCTGGCGGCAGTGGTATTGCTGATTGTCCTTCTTCTGGCTATGACCTTTACCGGCAGACGAGTGCAGCAGGAGATGGGTGACATGCAGGCTAAAGCAGCAGGTACTCAAGGGGAAGAGAATTACGGTTCAAAAATTGATTCTGAGCCCGGAGCAAATGAGGGCACGGGAGGCAATGGTGTATATGGAGACTCGGAAGAAGCCGGGGAAGTGGAAGAGTGGGTGTTTGGGTACAGTGACTATACTGGATATCTGGACGAATGCCTTCAGTGGAGCAAGATAGACAGAGACCGGTTTGGTGGTCAGGACTATGACGGGGATGGACTGATCGACCGGGTATGGCGTGAAAATATTGAAGATTGGGCGGTGGCAAATTATCGAATTGAGTTCGGAAACGGTGATGTGCTGCAGATTGATAACATGGGCGGCGGAGAGCCAAAGATTCGCTCTGTGGATCTGGCAGGGGACGGAACACCGGAAATCCTCGTCACCCTGGAATACGGTTACAGTACGGACCCCACCGCTTTTGGTTCCATGGCACTCTTTGAAAAGACATCGGCAGGTTATGTGCAGATGGAACTGCCCGGGGGTATGATCAAGGAGCCCAGAGACAGCGAGGATCCCAATGGCGGACTGCAGAAATATATACCTACGCTGACCTATCACATTGAGAAAGCCGGTAATTCCCGTGTGCGGATTACCTGTCTGGAGTCCATCGATGAGGCGCCTCTGGATGTGACAGTGGATTTATCGCAGGAGGCATGGGATGCCATAGGTTATGACGTAGATGTCCGTGGAGAGGGAAGCGATGAGCGGCCCATATGGAAGGTAGAGATTGGGGAGGGGAGGGATGGACTGCCCCGGTTATTACTTCACACGGGCATGATAAATAGATGGTGCCCGGATGGCGTGATCCTGACCCTTAATGGACAGGATGGCAAGCTTCACATGGAACGCATGGATTATTACCACTATTATGAAGAGCGTGTGCCCATCGATTTGGGAGATGGCAATACTTATGAACTGTCGCTCATGGGAAGTTCGTTACTGGGCAGTGGACGGTACCGGACAGACAGTGTCAGCCTGGTCTGGGTTCATGACAATGTGGGCCAATGGGTGGAGGAGATTGATTTTACGGAGGCAGGTAGAGACAGCTATTCTGTAGACGGCATACCGCATCTGGAAGCGTATTCCCCGGATGGTGGTATTCTGGTCACGGATCTGAATTTTGACGGTGTCCAGGATTTCTGTATACAGGCATGGACGGGAAGCCATAATACTCCCTATTATTGCTTTGTGAGGGATGTGGAGCTGCAGAAGTTTGTCTATGTGGGTATGATCGCCAATGTGGAGACGGATGAAGCAAACAGGCGTATTGTCAGCTCTACCTATGATGGGGGCGAACAGTACTCCACCAGCCATTATTATCTGGACGCGGAGAATCAGTTGGTGCTTGAGAGGTGGGGGATGATAAATTATTCTTCATCCGCGGAACTAGACGAATTGGATCTGATTTATGTCAATACAAGTTTCTCCTTACCGGCCATTGCCAACTGGGATTATGAAATTTACGGCGGCGAGCTTCTGGGTAATATACTCTACTGTGCGGAACAGGCGTTGATTGAGCTGTACCGATTGAGCGGGGCAAAGGTGGAGACGGCTTACTTTACGGTGACAGATCATGGAACGGTGTATTTTGCTCAGACTGCAGAGGAGCTGCTGAAGGAGGACTTTTTTTACAGCAGGTGTTATGGTGCGTCGGTAGGTTCTGTCACATTGAAGGGTTTTTCCAGTGAGATACAGCATATGATTTTTGATCCGACATGTTCACCTGTGTCAATTGAGCGGTTCCCCGACAATCTGGAGCAGCTTGGTGATGAGGAAATTGCTGCCTGGTATTTTGAGCGGTGGGCCGAGGCAGCCGGAAACGGTGAGACGATTGATTCTATAGAAGAGAATATGAAGGACAATACCGCTCTTCGTAATTTCGTGATAAGGGCTAAGTCCGGCGTTTACTACGAGATGACTTATTACAGCGAAGGCCTGACTCAGGTAAACTATATCTTTGGACCATATCCCGATTATCCCCGGCATTAGGGGTTGACATGAAAGAATGTAAGACTGATTTTCGATACTTAAGGAGAGAATGTAATGAAAAAATGTGTTGGTAAATATGTTGGCAAATATGTTGGTGTATGGATGGCTGTTCTGTTGGCAGGTGCCAGTCTGTTGGGGAGCTGCGGGCTCTCCGAGGAGGGAGAAAACACGCCCGTGAATACTCAGGAGGACTTGGATTCTCCTGAAGGGAGCGCGCAGCAAGAGGCCAAGGTGACGGAGGTCCCCATAGGGGTCGAAATCCAGGTGAATCTGTCCCGGGAGGGCGTGACGGAGGACACAGTGCGCATTTATCAGGGCGTGGCGGAGGAAGAGTATGAGACGATGGTTCCGGTCTGTGTGGAGGTCAACGGGCAGGTATTAGAGACGGAGGAGCGGTTTGAGTGGCTGATCAGCTGCTATCTGATCCGGCAGTCAAGCAGGAAAACTTACCTGATTTTTGACACAGATTACATGTCGGCTGATTATGTGACCCATCTGTATGAACTGACGGACGGGGAGTTTCGCAGAGCCTCTGAGCCCGTGGGGGGAGCCTGTATTGAGACTGTGAACACAGATTCCGTATTGCTCAGGGAGACGGTAAATGTCCTGGGAACCTACTGGCCAAAGATGCAATATTCCATCAGTGAGACGGGGGAGCTTACGCGACAGGAGGGACTGTATTACACAGAAGCCTTCGAGAGCCAGATCATGACCGTGATGAGGGAGCTGCCGGTTCTTTTGGACGGTCAGGAAACCACGCTTCCTGTGGGAACCAGACTGCGAATCACAGCCACTGACAACGAAGGCATTGCTTGGTTTTGCACGGAGACGGATGGGCAGGATTTGAGCGGTGTGGAAGGGGAGATACACTACACCAGACAAGACTATGAGATTATGATAGACGGTGTCAGTGAGTACGAATATTTTGATATGGTTCCCTATTCCGGGTGAGAGAAAAGCTACAGATAGGACAGATGGGGGTGCGGAGAGAAATGAGAAAAAATGTACTTGTATATAGTAATTGTTCAGGCATTGCAGAAAAGCTGGCTTCTTTTTGTGTGGGAGAGGAAATCGATATACATAAGCTTGTGGCAGGGCAGAAATTGGAATGGCAAACCTATTGTACCGGAATTCACTTGATTTTGCTGGATATTTTTATGGATGAGGAGCACTGGACGGATGGTATCAGGCTGCTTAAAGAGATTCGGAGCAAGACCCGAATTCCCGTCGTGGTATTGTCGGGTCAGAAGTCAGAGACTGTAAAAATCATGGCACTGGACGCTGGGGCAGATGATTTTGTCAGTACCGATGCAAATCCCCTAGAGGTTTATGCCAGGATCAAAAGTCAGCTACGACGCTACACACAGATGACAGCTATCTGCAGCAACATTGAGAAAGTGTTCCGGGTCGATGGACTTGAAGTTGACGATGTTCAGCGAGTAGTAACAGTAAATAACAGAGAAGTACGGCTCACGACTACGGAATATAAGATATTGCAGCTCCTTGTCAAAGAAAAGGGAAGGGTATTTTCAGGTGATGAAATATATGAAGCAGTATGGGGTATGCGCCCCATAGGGGTGGATAACACCATAGCAGTGCACATTCGGCATATCCGCAAAAAGATCGAAGAAGATCCGGCAAGACCCCACTATCTGAAAGTTGCATGGGGAAAAGGATATATGGTGGGGTAAATACTACAAAGGGGCTACGCACCAATTTAGAGAGTATGAAAGTTTTTCTGTAAATAGCTATAAGCGACAGGTCTTCTATGATAA
>JAFLRO010000026.1:9530-33469 GCA_022511425.1 Acetatifactor sp. | reverse complement strand
TATGAGGGCGCTTATGATAACTCAAGTTTTGTAGGTTATACCTCGGCAAATGAAGAAGTTATGGAAGTGTTGTCCGGTGAAGGCGGCGATTTTGAAGGTATTGATGCTTATATTCCCAGAACTGATAACGACATGGACGAGGTATTTGAATATAATGATAAGACCAGAAAGGTGATCAGTAATTTGTGGAGCCGTGTACGGATTGCAGAAAGTAATGCGAATTAAAAATTTTATGTATTGAAATGCTTACCCCAAGGAACTGTTGCAAAAGTAGACGTGTAGTTTACGGAAGCAGCAGTTCCTGCTTTATTAATTGCAGTTGCAATCTATTTAACAGCTGACTATAATGGTATATAGAGACGGAGGTGTGTCACATGACCGAAAGTATGAAATACAGACCTGACCGATATGGTAATCAAATATCACAGCTTGGTTATGGCTGTATGAGATTCAGCAGAAAAGGAAATGCCATCGATTATGAAAAGGCTGAGAAGGAAGTGCTTCTCGCCATTGAAAAGGGAGTCAATTACTTCGATACCGCTTATATATACCCCGGCAGTGAGGAATGTCTCGGCCGGATTCTGGATGAAAATAAATGCCGTGACAAAGTCTATATTGCGACCAAGCTTCCGCAGTATATCATGCGTTCTCCTGCGGCAATTGACAAAACCTTTAACGAGGAGCTTTCCCGTCTCCGCGCAGACCATATCGACTACTACCTGATGCATATGTTTACGGATTTTGCAGAATGGGAGCATCTTAAAACTCTGGGGATTGAGGACTGGATCTGCCGGCAGAGAAAAGAAGGCCGTATCCGCAACATTGGCTTTTCCTATCACGGCGAAACAGAAATGTTCCTGAAAATTCTGGATGCATATGATTGGGATTTCTGTCAGATTCAGTATAATTATCTGGATGAGCATACCCAAGCGGGAAAGAGAGGCCTTCAGGCAGCGGCAGAGAAAGGGATCCCGGTCATTATTATGGAACCCCTTCGCGGCGGCAAGCTGGTGGACCTGCCAGATAAAGCAAAGAAGGTGCTTGCTACTGACAGCAAAGGCTATACCCCCGCTGAACTGGGTCTGCGCTGGTTGTGGAATCAACCGGAAGTTACTTGCGTGCTTTCAGGGATGAATTCCGAGGAAATGGTGAATGAGAACATCCGCATCGCATCAGAGGCTGAACCGGAACATTTGACACAAGAAGATTTGGAGATAGTTGAGCAGATCAAGCAGATCATTCGTGAGCGGGAGAAGGTAGGCTGCACGGGTTGCAGGTACTGTATGCCTTGTCCCAAGGGAGTGGACATTCCGGGCAATTTTTATTATTACAATTTGATGTATATGGAGAAAAAGTCTTCGGCCCGCTTTGAGTTTGCTCAGAACATGGGATTGCGCAAAGAGCCCGGTTTCGCCTCACAGTGCATTGGCTGCGGTAAGTGTGAACAACATTGCCCTCAGCACCTCAATATTCGCGAAAAACTGAATGAAGCTGACCGCGCTTTAAGACCCCTGCCTTATAAGGTCGGTATCAATTTAGCACGCAAAATTATAATTCGATAATGATGCGAATAATGATAAGCATGCAGTTCGTTCCCTCAAATTGGCGGTTAGTTTTGTATAAGTTGTTATAAAGTATGTTGTGATATAATCGAATCGATGTAATAACTGGAATACATTTACTTTAGTTGAAGAAAAACGAGAGAGGATTTGGTTTATGCAAAGAGACCAGGTGACTACAGAAAAGGGGTATCGGGGTGGCTGATGCCCCTCTTTTCATATAGATTAATGTCATACGTTGTGATAAGATAGACATATGCTGACAGAAAAGAGGTACAGAGTATGTATCGAATAGCTCTCTGCGATGACGAACAAACGGAAGTGTTGAAAACCAAAGGGATGTTAAGCAACTACAAGAAAATACATCCGGAACGGGATTTTGATATAGGTATATTTGAAAATGCGGAGGAAATGCTCTCAAAAATGCAGAGCGGCTACGCTCCTGATCTGATTCTGATGGATATTTACATGAAGGGAAAAACAGGAATTGAGGCGGTGAGAGAGCTTCGTGAAATGGGAAATAAGATCAGGGTCATATTCCTGACTACTTCCGAGCAACACGCTGTGGAAGCGTTCAGGGTAGAGGCAGTTCAATATCTGGTCAAGCCCGTTTCGGAGGAGGAATTAATCCCGCTGTTAGACAAGCAGTTTGAAATTCTGAACAGGGAACGACAAAAATATGTTGCGCTGCAGGTAGACAACAGGACTTTCCGGGTTATGGTACATGACATTGTATATTGTGAGGCACAGGGAAAACGTCAGTATCTGCATATGATAGACGGAACTCAGCTCTGTGTCCATATGTCCATGGCTGGGTTGGAGGAACTGTTTATGCCATATGATGAGATTGTCAGAATCGGGAAATGGTATATCATCAACATGGATCATGTAGAAGGTTTGGACAGTCAGGCTGTACAAATGGACAATGAGCTAAAGCTATACCTGCCGAGAGGAGCCTACCAATCTCTAAGAAAACAGTATATCACCTATTATACAGGGGGATTGTCATGACCACAATAGAAATATTAACAGGTATTTTGGCAAATAATATTTTTCAAGCCATATGGTTTTACTGTATTGTGCCCGAGCCGAAGCACAGCCGGGCAAAGACAGCGCTGATCATTACAGGCACAACAATCCTTTATACATTTGCAGCCCTGGCTATATGTGTAACTGCATTTCGGGTATTTCCTCCTGCTGTTGGGGTTTTCCTGGGCTATGTAGCGGGTGTGGTCATCTACGGTGTTATGTACTGCTTCCTATTATCCACTTCTCATCCCATAAAGTCACTATTTCTGTTTACCGGTATTTTCAGTGTACATACCATCATCATTACCACTGTTTCCGTAGTGACAAATACTTATGCACTGGGAAATCTGTTAGTTTGGGTACTTCGTGCAGTATTGAATTCTATATTTTTGATTGCGTGGTTGCTTTTTTTGAGAAAACGTGTCTTTGAGATGTATAAGGAGATAAGGAGCAACTATGGGATAATGAGCGCTATTTCTCTCATGTGTTATTTTATACAGACTCTTTTTTGGTTTTATAACATGCAGAATAAAAGTCGCGATGGCTTTTTCAACGTACTTCTTATATATGCCTGCGGGCTTACAATCGCGATGTATGTGATGATGTTTCGACATGTAGCGCATTTAGACTATGCAAACCGGATGAAACAGTTACAGGCGAATGAAAAATATTTGCAGGCGCAGATTGAGTCTTACAAAAAGATGGGGGAAAACGCAAGACAGACGAGACATGATTTCAGGCATCACAGCATGGTAGTCGCAGAGTATGCAAAGAATAAGGATTATCAGGCAATCCTGTCCTATCTGTCGGAGTATGACGAAAAGGAGCGTGGAAAATATCAGGAGGCTTTCTGTAAGAACCAAGCTGCCAATACGGTGCTGTCTGCCTATGTTAACAGATGCGAGCAAAACGACATAGAACTCATAGCGGATGTCTGGCTGGAAGAGACGGAAAGGGTTTCCGATTATGATTTGGTGACCATCCTTGCGAATATCCTTGAGAATGCCGTGAATGGCTGTATGGAGACGGAAGGGAATCGCAGGATAGAAGTCTCCTTGGGGCAGAAAGGCAGTAAACTGATTATGGTGTGTAAAAATACCTGTGTTTCGGATATTCTTTTTGAGAATGACCTGCCTAAAAACAGAGAAAGTGACGGAGTCGGGGTGGAGAGCATCTTAAGTACCGCTGCAAAATATGGCGGTGTGGTGGACTTCTCCGCATCGGATGGAATCTTTGTCTGTCGGGTGGTACTAAGCAACAAGAAATAGCAGAAGTACTAAACCAGAAATATTAGACCAGAAATATTAGACCAGAAATACTAAACGCTCAATATGTTTTATACAGTTCATTCCCTTAAAACTGCGGTTTGTTCCGAATTGGTTGTTATTGAATATGAGTATTGCTATAATTTACCCTACGGATTTACCATATTACTATTCGGATACGGATTGGAGATACGAGATGAACTGGATACATATTGTAAAGCAGGGAATTACCACACTTAATGTGGATTGTGTAGTTAATGCGGCGAATGAAAGGTTATTGGCTGGTGGTGGTGTGTGCGGCGCTATTTTTGACGAGGCCGGATATGAGAGATTAGAGATGGCTTGCAAAGAGATAGGTCACTGCGATACAGGGAGTGCCGTTATCACACCGGGGTTTGACTTAAAAGCAAATTATATTATTCACGCTGTGGGGCCCAGGTGGCAGGGTGGAAATCATGATGAGGAGAGGCTGCTTCGCAATTGTTATCAGGCAGCTCTGCAGCTTGCACAGGAAAGGGGCTGTAAGTCCATTGGTTTTCCGGTAATTTCCTCTGGTATCTTCGGGTATCCGAAGAAAGAAGCATGGGAAGTGGCACTGCTGGCTATTGACAGTTTTCAGGGAGACATGGAGGTTTATTTCGCAGTAATTGACGGCGCTATGTATGACCTTGGCCATCAGGTATATATGTCTTTGTTTGACAATCCTCAATAAACATAGTTAGAATGAAACGAATGGCAGTACACTATACGCCATTCGTTTTTTGAGTAGTGTTTTGGTCATTCCTCATACCCGATCATCAGACCGCCCTGTTCTGCATAAAAGCTGCACAGGGCTGTGCAGGCAGTAATGCGCACATCGGCTTCTGGATAGCTCTGGTGGATCATATCAGAAAGAGTCTGAGCCATTTGAGGGTTAAAGCAGTGGGCCATCCGTACCTTTCCGCCATTGTAGCCATGTTTTTTCATTTCATCCCAAATACAGGCCACAGACTGGGCTTCACCCCGGCACTTATGCAGTTGCTGCAAGGTACCTTCATCACTTGCTTTGCCTATGACGCGGATACCCAGAATGCCAGCGATCTTTGCCACAGCAGGACTTACACGGCCGTTTCTTGCCAGATTGTCCAGATGTTTCAGCGCAAATAGGAGATGGCTGTGCTTGCAGTAGTCTGTGACAATCCGGGTCATCTCTTCAAAAGTCCGGCCGGATTTCAGTACTTCCTCCATCTTCTCGATAATCAATTCCAGTTCAGGACCTGCGGAAAGAGAGTCTACGATCAGTACATTCGCATTTGGATGCTCTGCCTCGTAGGCTTTTTTGGCCTGCATGGCGGAAGCGTAGCTGCCGGAAAGGTTACTGGTGATGGTCACCCCCAAAATGAGCTCTGCATCTCCGAAAGCCTCCAGCCAGTCGTGGACATTGGGGCAGGAGGTACCGGATTTTCCCTTATATCCCTGTAAATAGGATACCATCTCGGCAATGTCCGTTCCCTTTACATCGGAGTATTCCCTTTCAGATGTCACAATTTTCAGTGGAACGCTGGTATAGTCTATTCCGTTTCGCTCAAATACATTGGCTGACGAATCTGCAACGATTTTGTATTTCATGCTACCTCACCTCGGTATTTTATCTTCAATATATAGTTTTCAAAACCACATGCATGGAAATATTATATATATCTTTTAGTGATATGTCAAGGAATAATATTTTTTTAAATTTCTCCATTTTTTCAGTAGGCTTGCTACTGTTCACCATCAGTTTCCCGCAAGTGACGGTATCGTGCGGCGGTTTCTTTTAACAGTTTTACATATCTCCGATTAATGACAATGGAATCGTGGCGGTATTGGAGTGGACAGATACAATTTGTTCCTTGAAAATTGCGGTTTGTTCCGAGAATGTTGTCAAAACAACAAAAGTTTGATATAATTTTTGCATTATTTATTTATCTTATTATATAATTTGAACGGGATTGCTAAGAGAAGAGATGAAAAACGGAGGATGAACTGATGAAAAAAATTTTCACCAAGAACTTATGTGTGTACATGATTATTGGTCTGATAGCTGCAGTTGTAGCTATATTTACTCTTCAGACAATCACCACACGTATAGGCAATACTTCTGACAGCCGTGAGAAGTTAGCCGTTGTTAAAGAGAAATTAAAGAGCAATCAGGAAGAAATTGACAGATTGACAGAAGATTTGGGAGAAAACAGTCTTGCCAAGTCGAAGGCGTTTGCAGATCTCATTGCCGCAGATCCTACAATCATTTCAAGTAAAGATAAGTTGAATGAACTGCTGTCGGATTTAAAAGTCAGTGAACTGCATGTGATTGATGGTAATGGTATTATCACTCACAGCACCGTAGATGCTTATATCGGATTTGACATGGGGAGCGGCGAGCAATCAGCAGCCTTTCTTGCTATCATTGAAGATCCGAGCATAGAACTTGTCCAGGAGCCACAGGAGAATTCGGCAGAAGGAAATCTGATGCAGTATGTCGGTGTGGCAAGAAAGGATGCAAAGGGGTTTGTGCAGGTTGGCATCAGACCGGAAATTCTGGAAAGTACCCTGGCCAACACTGCTATTGATGTTGTGTTGCGCGAGATTGAATACGGTAAGAATGGATATATATGGGCGGTAGATTTACAGACCGGACTAATCTCCGCCCATCCGACTACAAGTATTATCGGAACTTCGGCTAAAAACGCAGGCTTGCCGGTGACAGCAGGTTCAGGACGGGTCAGAGTGCAAGGTGTGTCAGGATATTATGTGGCTGAAGCGTATAACGGAATGCTGATTGGAACATTTTTGCCTTCCGGAGAGTATTATAAGGACCGAATGAGTCAGACGCTGGTGGTGTCGATCAGCATGTTGGTGATTTTTGGAATTTTACTGATATTGATCAATCGCATGGTGGATGACAAAATAGTAAAGGGCATCTATCATATTGCTGATGCTATGAAATTGATTGCCAACGGGGATTACGGGGTTCGAGTGGAAGAGAGGGGAAATCCGGAGTTCGCGCTGTTCAGCGACGGTATCAATAAAATGCTAGATGGCATGCGCACTAATTTAAATGAAAATGATCAATTAATTGAGAGACAGAAACAGGATGTAGAAGCTAACAATACATTAATTGAAAATGTGAAGCAGGTCTGCTCCCGTCTCAATGATATATCCAACGAAACATTAAACAATGCCCGGCTGATCCACGGTGGTACCGAGGAGCAGGAAAATGTAGTCAATGATTTGAAGGCTATCATGGACAAGCTGGTGAAGGGGTTAAACGACAGTGCGGATGCCACTTTAGCCGGATCGGCGCTGATCAATGAGACGGTAGATTCCATGAAGCAGGGAAAAGAGCAGATGGAGCAGCTGGAGTTATCCATACATAAGATCAGTGATACATCCGCTGAGATTGAGAAAATTATAGGGGAAATCAGCTCTATTGCACAGCAGACCAATATGCTCTCTCTTAATGCGTCTATTGAAGCTGCAAGGGCTGGAGAAATGGGTAGGGGATTTTCTGTTGTGGCAACAGAGGTTGGCGGCCTTGCAACGAGAAGTTCGCAAGCTGCAAAGGAGACAAGCACCCTGATCATGAGTACCATTGAAGCAATTGAAGACGGCACTAAAATGAGTGAGCAGGCACTGAAAGCATTTGACAGCATGGCTGTACAGATTGAAAAAGCAAGTACCGGTATTAAGGATATAGCGGATACGGTACGTCAGACCGTTTCAGTCGTCACTCAGGCGATGGATGGTCTGGAGCAAATTTCGGGTGTGGTGGAACGGAATGTGGAAATATCCCTGAATAGTGAGCAGGTTTCCATGACAATGGCCGAGGAGGCAGGAAATCTGTTAAGAATGGTGGAGCCTTGATTTGAGGTTGCTTGTAATTTCGGTGTAAGAAGTGAATGAAATGAAGAGATCCCCGTGCCTATACACGATATGCTCCCTTTATGAGAGACAGAGAAAAAATAAACTGTCAATCATGGAGGTAACATATCACTATACGGTACGGGGATTAAGTTATTATATAGGACTTGTAATCAAAATCCGCTGTGTCCGCTTGCAAGACATAGCGGAATCATTTATAATACAACGGAATATATTATGCATTTTAGAATCATATTTGGGAAAATGGTATGAAAAGCCAATGTGGGAGGATATCTGATTATGGAGGCTTTGAAAAAAATATTTGGACCTGTTGATATGACCCAGGGAGTACCCTGGCAGAAAATTGTACTTTTTACGGTTCCAATGCTATTGGGAAATATCGCACAACAGCTGTATAATACCGTGGACAGCATTGTGGTGGGCAAATATGTAGGCGATAATGCGTTGGCAGCTGTGGGAAGTGCAGGACCGATCTTAAACCTACTGCTGGTGCTATATGTAGGTATCAGCATCGGGGCCGGCATCATGGTTTCGCAGTATTTTGGCTCCCATAACCGTGATGGGCTTTCTTATACCATTGGCAACAGCATCCTGCTCATGCTTTTTGCAACCATATTTGTAGCGATTTTTGGGTCACTGGTCACACGGCCGTTGCTCGAACTGCTCAAGACCCCTGACAGTATCATTGACTGGTGTGCCTCTTATTTGTATATTCTGTTCATCGGTGGCGCAGGACTGGCTTATTATAATATTTTATCCGGTGTGCTCAGAGGGCTTGGCGATTCCGTGTCTGCACTATTGTATCTGCTGGTAGCATGTGTGCTGAATATTGGTCTGGATCTGCTGTTCGTGATCCAGTTCCAGATGGGGGTCAGTGGTGTGGCTCTGGCTACCAGTATCGCGCAGGCGGTTTCTGCGGTTCTCTGTGCTATTAAGCTGTACCGAATGAAGGATTATTTTGACTTTAAGCGTCAGTATATGAAGTGGAATCAGCAATATGCTATGAATGTGATTCGGCTTGGTCTGCCTTCAGGCATTACACAAGCCATCATGTCAATGTCCATGATTGTGGTTCAAGCCCTGACCAATAGCTTTGGCGAGCAGTTTATTGCAGCGAACGTGATTGTCATGAGGGTGGATGGATTTGCTATGATGCCTAACTTCTCATTCGGTTCTGCTATGACTACCTATGCGGGCCAGAATGTGGGCGCCAATGCCTATAACCGTGTGACCAAAGGCGCAAAACAGGGAACAATTCTGGCACTGGGTGTGTCTGCTGTGATCACGGGGGTAATACTTTTGGTGGGAAAACCTCTTATGGGAATTTTTTCGGATACGGATGAATTGGTAGAATTGAGTGTATCTCTGATGCGGATACTAGCTGTGGGTTACCTTGCTATGGCGGTGCTGCAAAGTCTGGCAGGCGTGATGCGGGGAGCGGGAGATACCATGACCCCTATGTGGATATCCATCTTCCAAACGGTGATCTTGCGTGTGCCTTTGGCATACATTATGATTTATCTTTCTAAGTCGGCCGAATATCCCAATGGCAGACAGGAGCTTTTAATTGTTTCCCTGCTTGTTTCCTGGATCATAGGCATGCTTGTCACCATCTTTTTCTATGCGAGAGGTAAGTGGAAAACAAAGGCAGTGGGAAACAGGCCAGTACAAACAGGGAATAGTGAGGATTAAATATGTTGTGTTTCACTGGCGGTTGATAGCTTTACAAGAGCAATCAACCGCCAGTTTTGAGAATCAACCCACTTTCCTTTGACTTGCCGACTGCTTTTCCCTTATGATAATAATATCAGATATACGGATTGCAGATTACAGGAGCGTATTTGGAAAGGCGGGTATTTGGCAATGAAATCTTATGGAATAGCCATGGGTGGAAAGATCTATTCCCTGAGGGTGGCGAAGAGGATGACTCAGGAACAGCTGGCAGAGGAGCTGTGTATCAGTCCTGCAGCGGTGTCAAAGTGGGAGAGAAATCAGGCAATACCAAGTATTGAGATGCTGTGGGCTTTGGCGGATTTCTTTGACTGTACCATCGACGAGCTGGTGGGAAGAAAAGAGGTTCTTCTGGAACATGTGGGAATATATGATACTGAAAAATTGAAGTGTGTGACCGTAGCTGATGAACTGATGCAATGTGCGGAAATTGCCCGTCAGGAAGGGCTTCTTGCCATGGAAGAGAAAATGAATACTCATTATCAGGGCAGCAGCCGTTTCTTACCTTTTGCAGTAGAGTTCATAGTTCAGGGATGTATGAAACAGATGGATCCTCAACTATCAGGAAAGCTATTGGAGAATTATGCAGCAGTATTACCGGAGGAAGAGCATGCCACGGGCAAGATGATAGCTGCTGTGATTCCTGCAATCGTATCGGGGGTGAATCCTAAAATACTTTGGGAAATGATAGCATCTTATATCGGTATTGAATATCGAAAAAAATCGAGACCTATGGGTGAGACACGGCGGGCAATCAGAGAGGAGATCCTGGAGAAACTGAAGGGAAAAGAGCCTTTTTCAGCCGCTACAGTTCTTTTAGAGCCATTGGTAGAATTGGATGATTTCACGATTCGCACCATAATACGAAATATAGATAATCTGACGCTGGCGGCGGCAATGCACGGTGCTTCCGGTCGTGTGGTCAAAAGATTTTTTGATAATATTTCCGATTTTCTGCTGTATTTTGTGAATGAGGATATGGAGACATGGCAGGGGACGGAGAAAGACATCCTGGCAGCTCAGCGCAAAGTGCTGGAGCTGGGGGCATGGACTGCAGGGGAGGAAGAGAACGAATAATTGAAAGAGTTCTGAAGAAATATATCTGTTTCCGGCACGCCTCTCTCAGAGAGACTGGATGATATTAAGCATGCGATAATCATAGCATAATTTAAGGAAAAGATGGCGGAACAACCCTCCCAGGGTGTGATATTCTGGGAGGGCTGTTCCGCCATCTTTTAATTTGTCGAATGAGAATGTATTACTTTGTGTGGAAATTTGCAAGGTATTAAAGTATAATTTTATTATTAAGGATAGCTTAACACGTGGAAATTGAACCGGAGGGAAATGTGTGATGATTCCGCCAGAAAAAGATTGTATAGATCAAAACGTGACCGAGATGGTCTCTTGTATTATGGAGCCGGCACCTGAGCGTTGGGGTCTGCGGGGGGATCCTTTTTTCTGGGAGGAACTGAGACAGCATTTTGACAAGATTCCTATGCCCTATGACGAGTGGAATTTGAAGCTTGATATATATCGAATTTTTTCCCAGGTGACAAACGGGGAATGGCTATCCAATGTGGAAAATGTATTTGTGGCGAAATACGCTCACGGTGGAATGTCCAGCGGTAATCTCTGCGGGTCTTTCTGGAGGAATGACATGATTCCGCTTTTGATGGAGCGCTATCATGACTGGGTTTATCAGCATACGGGAACCTTTACAAAGGAAATAGGGGGATTGGAGTATCGGTATGTTGCAGAAAACAGAGAAGACTGTTATCTCTTGAAGTTACAGCTATGGCAGGAGGAAAGTAGTGGCTGGGGAGACCGATTCCCGTCAGGCTGGGTGGACTGGGATGCGGATATCCACATATATGCTGATCTTGAGTCTGCACAAAGGGATGGCAATAGATTTCTGGTGGAGCATGCGGCATGTGAGCTTCAGCAGATGGAGAATCGAAACGTGGTATTGTTCTGGAATAAATCGGAGAGCAATGTAGCAAAACAACCGACGGGTAATCTGGTGATCTACGATGATGGATTTTCTGAATTGTGGAATTTGGACACCTTTTTAAACCGGATAGAATTATGTGTTGGGGTAAGTCAGATGGAGAAACAGACAATCCGTTTCGTCACCTTCTTAGGAATAGCCTATGTGATGGATGTCTACAGTTTTGAAATATTGGAGACACATTATACAAAATAATCCGCAGGAAAAAAGTGAGCAGTTTGTAAAGAGATGTAAAATCAGCAGATTAAGAAAAGGCCAATGAGGTTACGCAACGAACATATGTTTTGAAAAGCGATTGCAATCATGATGGAAACTGTTTATAATTAGAAAAGTAGGAATGGAAAGCCGTGTATGCGCTCTATGATGTTGGTGACGCAGAGGACACTGGATTTAATACTAAGGGAAGCTTATGGGAGAGTTTGATAAGTCATACGGAGCTTTTAAGCTGCCTCCGAGACCGTCGGGGAATAAGAATATACAGCAATCATCTCAGTCGGGTGCCCGTCAGTTCCAGAGGGGCACGGGCAGTGAAATCTCGCTGCAGGACAATGCATATTATGAGATTGAGTATGATGCCACTCCCATGTCGGGGGTGGGAAAGTTCGTGCAGAAGACGCAAAAGATTGAAGCCCCGGAAAAGGATGAAATCAGAGAGCTCTTTGCCCGTATGCGGGATATTGCCAGAAGCAGCCGGGTTCTGGTGTTTGGCAATTCAAAATTTTACAACAAGTCGGTACAGCAGGAAAATTCCAGGATCTTTTATAAACAGGGGATGTTCATGAAAGATTTTGAGGATGATTACGAGGAAACTGCGCTATATACGGAATACTATCCCTATTATCAGATGATGGGATACCGGCAGCTGAGGACTTATTTTACCTGGCGAACCCGGGTGCGGAAAGGCGATGTAAGAGAGACCTCGCTTTCATATGCGTATTTATATCTGTATGAACTGCTGAGCAATATCGGTGTGACGGATCCCCAAGACGGGCTGGACAAGCTGTTATTCTTCTGGCGTGAATTCCGAGAGTATGACCCTTCTATAGATAAGCATATTTTTCAATGGCTGAAGGATTATCACATTTATTACGATCTGCCCCAGCCTTTTTCGGAGTTTGTGAAGGAAAAAAATCTGGGAGAGTATTATCCGGAGATGGTAAGTTCCGAAGACAGATTCGGGATGTTCTGTTCCCTTTCCAAGTATGACATTAGAAAATCCGGATTTTACGGGGAGGGCAGGGAAGCGCTCATTGAGGATTGCTTTAATTTTACCATGGAAAGATTGATAACAGTCTTGGGAGAGAAAGAAATTGAATTTGAGGATTTGATTTTCCTTACCGCCAAATCAATGGCAGTTTGGATGCCTTTTCAGGAGGCTTTGTTCTTTCCATGGCGCGTGCAGCGAGACCGTCAAGTGGCGATTTCCGCAAAGGAAGTTTACATGTGCAGTCAAAACCAGTGGTTCTATAGAACTTCAATCACAGCAGAGAGCGGCAGACAGCTGGTGGCTTATATCCTGAAGCAGCTGGAGGCTGTTCTGCGTCGGATAGTGAATTATAAATACAAGATTACTGCGGGGATGGGGGCATTGTCTCCCACAACGGTAAAGCGTCTGGAAGATGCGGGAATATCACTGGAGCAATGTATTACTAGCGCGGTGACAGAGTTTTACCGGGAGGCTACGAAAACCGTTGTCCGCGTTGACAGCGAGGCGCTTGCTAAAATCCGCCGGGAGGCTTTAGAGACTCAGGAAAAGCTGCTTGTTCCGGAGGATGAGGAGGTATCTTTGAGGCCGCCTCTGGCCACGCAGGAGAAGCCTGCGGAGCCTATCAATACTGACTTGCAGGCAGAAGCGCAAACCATGTCTGAAGGCCATGAGTTGCGGAAGGAAGAGGATTTTTCGTCAGCAGCTCCCGCTCATGCCGCCACCACAACGCAGGAGATTAATATCTGGGATGAGTTCAAACAGGCTTTGTCAGAGACGGAGCTGGAGGCTTTGCAGCTCATCATACAGGGGGAAGTCGATATCAAACAGTTCGCAGATTCCCATGGTATTATGCTGGAAGTCCTGGCAGACGGGATTAATGAGAAGGCTGTGGATGCTGTAGGTGACAGCATTTTGGATGATGAACTTATGATATATGATGACTATTTTGATCAGGTAAGTCAAATGCTTAATTTGTGTAACAGTTCAACCATGCAGAAATAATTGTGCAGTTTGCCCGTGGGAGCTTGCTCACAAAGGGCATGGCCGAATTGTTAGTGATTTTTAGTCTGAGAAGTTAATGAAATTAGCATGCTGGAAGCATCGCCACTTAAGTACCACTGCCAAAGATGCGTATGAAAGCAGAAATGAGGAAATGATGACGACACAGGTACCTACAAGAATAGCTAATATTCTAATCAACGCCTTAAAAGGAGGCGTTGTTCCCCGGGCGGGGCTTGAGTATATCACGGTGGGGCGCACTCAGGAGATTGAGGCAATCCTTCACGATATTGAGATGATAGAGGAGGGGAGTGCATCCTTTCGCTTTATCGTGGGAAAATATGGCAGCGGAAAAAGCTTTCTGTTACAGACCATCCGCAACTATGCAACAGCCAAAGGATTTGCAGTGGTGGACGCAGACCTTTCCCCAGAGCGCCGTTTTGCGGGAACCAAAGGACAGGGGCTGGCCACTTACAAGGAACTGGTCAAAAACCTCTCTACAAAATCAAAGCCCGATGGCGGCGCCCTTGCATTGGTGCTGGAAAAGTGGATTTCCGGAATCCAGATAGCGGTGAGGACAAAGGTAGGGGAAGACGATCCTCTTTTTGATGAGTTGGTGGGAAAGGAAATCTATGCTGTCGCAGGGAATCTGGAGGGAATGGTCAACGGATTTGAGTTTGCCAAAGCTATTGAGCTTTACTGGAGGGCCTACCGGGAAAATGATGCTTCTATGAAATCTAATGTCCTGAAATGGTTCCGGGGGGAGTATGCCACTCGGAAAGAAGCCAAGGATGAGCTGGGAATCAACTTTATAGTGACGGATGAGACCTGGTATGATTTTTTAAAGCTTCTGGCAACGTTTCTGGTAGGAGCAGGATATAAGGGGCTGCTAGTCATTATCGATGAACTTGTGAACATTTTTAAGATACCGAATGCTATCACTCGGGCAAATAACTATGAAAAAATTCTTACCATGTACAACGATGTGTTGCAGGGAAAGGCCAGTCACATCGGATTTTTGATGGGTGGAACTCCTCAGTGCATTGAAGATAAGTACAAGGGAGTATTCAGCTATGAGGCACTGCGTTCCCGTTTGGCGGAGGGGCATTTTTCCACAGAGGATGCCAAGGATCTGTCGGCGCCCATTATCCGGCTTCAGATGCTTTCTCAGGAGGAGATGTACATTCTGGTTGAAAAGCTGCAGAATATCCATGCCCAGCTGTATCACTTTGAGCCTCGGTTGACTCATGAGGATTTGGTGTACTTTCTTACGGTGGAATATAACCGCGTGGGTGCCGAAACACATATTACACCCCGGGAAATCATCAGGGATTTTATAGAGCTGCTAAATATATTACATCAAAACCCGCAGAAGAGCATTTCGCAGTTACTGGGAGATAACAGTTTTGAATTGGCAAAGGGCGGACTCTCTGAAGAAGAGATACACGGCGAATTTGTTGAGTTTGAGTTGTAATTGTGAAAATGACCAGCGAAACCGCCGGGGTACTGGAAAATTGGTAATGAGACTGTCTTGCCTAAGTTTTGATAACAGGCGGGGTATAGGTTTCTGTAAATGATAGTTATGATTGAACATAGATATTTCAGGTATGTCTGTGTTCAGGTGTATCTTTGTTCAGGCGTATCTGTGTTCAGATTGTATGTGGAGTATGCTGTTACTAGTTTGGAGGATAAAATGAATGTTTTCGATCGGCTGGCGCCGTTTATTCAGGATTATATTTATGAGAATAAGTGGGAGGAGCTGAGGGCTAATCAAGTAGCGGCATGTGAGGTCATTTTTGATAGTGATGACAACCTTCTTCTCTCTTCCGGAACAGCAAGCGGCAAGACTGAGGCTGCATTTTTGCCGGTGCTGACAGAGCTGTATAATAATCCCTCAAATTCTGTGGGAGTCGTGTATATTTCTCCATTGAAAGCATTGATCAACGATCAGTTCAAGAGGCTGGAGCAGTTGCTTTTGGATTCCAATCTTCCCGTTACCAAATGGCACGGAGATGCCTCCATGACGCAGAAGAACAAGCTGATCAAGCATCCGGAGGGTATCTTACAGATTACCCCTGAATCTCTGGAGAGCCTGCTCACCAACAAGCGAGGCGCCTGCCTTTCCCTGTTTTCGGACCTGCGGTTTGTTATAATTGACGAGGTTCACTATTTTATGCGGGATGCCCGGGGCATTCAGCTTCTCTGCGTGCTGGAGAGGCTGCGGAAATTGACTGGGGTGAATCCCCGCAGGATTGGCTTGTCGGCAACGCTGGGAGATCTTACCCTGGCAATAGATTGGCTGAACACCGGGACCGGACGTGATTGTGCAGCCCCTATCGCGGAGGAGGGAAAGAGACGGCTCCGACTGCATGTGGAACGGTTTGTTAATTATGCGGACAAACGCAACGCGGAAGGAAATAGTGGGAGTGCAGGAGATGCGGACGGTGTCTTAGTAGGAAGTGCCGGTGACAGGGCTCATTACGAATATCTGTTTCAGCAGACGCTGGACAAGAAAACCATCATTTTTGCCAATAGCAGGGAAGAAATTGAGTTTATCATAGCTAATCTGCGGCAGATTGCCTTGAAGAACAAAGCGCCGGATGTTTACCGAGTGCATCACGGAAATGTGTCTGCCTTGCTGCGGGAGAGCACAGAGGATGAGATGAAATCCGAGGAAGAAAGGATTGTAACTGGGGCTACTGTAACTCTGGAGCTTGGCATTGACATCGGGTCGCTGGATCAGGCAATCCAGGTCGGTGCACCCATCAGTGTCTCCAGTTTCGCCCAGCGGCTTGGACGATGTGGCCGGAGAGGACAAGTGCCCCAGCTATTGTTTACGTTTACAGAGAGTATCAAGATTAATTCGGATGATGCTCTTGGACCCATCAACTGGGATTTTATTCGGACCATTGCTATTATTGAGCTGTATATCAGAGAACACTGGATTGAGCCCATACAACCCCAGCATCACGCCTATAATCTCCTGTATCATCAGACTATGAGTTGTTTAAAGAGTAATGGGGAGATGTCTCCCGCAGCTCTTGCCCAGGCAGTGCTTGGCCTGGAGAGTTTTAAGCATATCCCTCAGGAGGATTATAAAAAGCTGCTGAACCATTTGCTGGCTCTGACCCAACTGCAGCGAACGGAGTTAGACGGTTTAATCATTGGTCGCGCCGGTGAGCCTATCGTGAACAGCCACAAATTCTTGACAGTATTTATAGCTCCTGAGTATCTTCTGGTGAAGGAGGAGAACAGAACGATTGGTACAGTGGACAAAGTGTATCCGGTGGGAGTCAGGTTCGCGTTGGCTGGCATGTCCTGGGAGACAGTGGATGTCAATGAGAAATCAAAGGTCATCTTTGTAAAGCGGGTACCCGGGGTTTCCGTGGTAGACTGGGATGTGGATTTTACAGCAGAGCTGCACACTGTGCTTGTGCGGAAAATTCGGAATGTTCTTAAGGGGGAGGAGTCCTATCCTTATTTGAGCGAAAGCTGTAAAGAGCGTCTGCAGGAAATTCGCTATATCACGCAGAACAGTGGAATCTTGGATGCACTGATTACGCCATTGTCGGACATGAAGTTTGCTATCTTTGCCTGGGTGGGAACCCGCCAACTTGTCACACTTCATTATGCGTTATTACAACATGGTCTTAAGAGCAGGATACCTTTCCCAAGGTGCGTATATCTGGAAGTGATATATGAAGGGGAAGTTGAAGAACTGGAGAAGGAAATCAGGGATATTCTGCTATCCGATCTTGATCTGTACAGCCTGCCGTTGCCTAGCAAGGTGCAGATCGAAGGTAAATATAATGAGTTTGTGCCTCAGGAACTTCTGCGAAAACAGTTCATTGAGGACTATCTTGATTTTGAAGGGTTGAAGGATGATATAGCTATAAAGGATGATACAGATATAAAGGATGATACAGATATAAAGGATGATACAAATATAAAGGATAATACAGATATAAAGTTTAATACAGATATAAATGATAATACAAATGATGATAGAACATCAATGTAAAGTTGGAGCTCTACAATAATTATTATGGAGGAAAAGGTAATGGAAGAGCAATTGGAAGTAATCGCAACGTCATATGACCGGGCAATTGATCTGGGAAGACAGGGAGTGGACCAATATGCTAATCTGCCGAAAAGTATCACCAATCATCCATACTTTCCTTTGTTTCAGAAAATGCAGCAGGAAGAAAACCTTTCTGATAGCGGCCGAAATGAAATCGTCTCTTTTTTGAAACCGGAAAAGGGCATGAATTTCATTGATCTGGGATGTTGTCTGAACTTCATGTTCAGAGGATACCAGAACTGGGATTCCACATATTACGGTGTTGACATCAGTCCTAAAACAATTGAATTACTTAAGGAGTACATTGCGCGTCATGACCTGCCTGTTGGCTCCCTGTACTGCGGAAGTATGCATCAAACACCATACAGTGACCATTTTTTTGATATAGGCTGCTGTATCGGTTCGCTTGAATACTTTGAAAAAGAATTTGTAGAAAAAGTGATGGATGAAATAGCGCGAATTATGAAACCGGGCGGGAAGTTCGTACTTGACATTCCCCATATGGGAACTCCTGAATTTGAGATTACGGCACAAATCGAGGAATATTTGGGGCGAAAGGATCGATTCAATCTTTTGATGAATGAGTTTGAAGATTTAATAAATTCCCGTTTTGCAATAGAGAAAAGGGAAAATGTGGGACCGATGTTACAATATTTTCTCATCTGTTTATAACAAGCTGCAAAAGATTATTAATAAGTGTTCCAAGAAGTCTATTCATACAATTAGTTTTGTATAACATTTGAAATTAATTAATATAAATTTTATGAATAAATAATTTGAATTTACTATATTTAAGGTATTGCATAAGACGGAAATATATGTTATTTTAATAAAAAGCATATATTTCCGTCTTTTATATCAGGAATTCTCTGACGTTCATCTAAATCAGAAAATCTATGCTTTAAACTCATTAATATAATAAAGCAGGAGATTTTCGACCTCCTGCAAAGGAGGAAAATAAATATGGAAAAGGACGTAGTGCAGACTAGATGCCTGTCCGATAATGAGCGTTATGCGGATCTGATCAATGGTATTGTATTCAGGGGGAGGCAGGTAGTTCGTGTTGAGGATCTTCAGGAGATGGATTCTCAGACAGGGGTATGGAAAGTTTTTCCGGGTAAGAGGATGCGAAAAGCGGGTAAGAAATACCGCGATCTGATTCGTAAAGTGGCAATGGGAGTGAATTTCACCATTATCGGCGTGGAAAACCAGGACAAGGTCCATTATTTGATGCCCTTGCGCACAATGGGTTACGACGCTGCGGAATATGAACGACAGGCATCTTATATTCGTAAAAAGGTCAGGAAAGACGATAAAAGCTCTGATGCGGAATTTTTATCCGGGTTCAAGAAAACCAGTAAGCTGTACCCTTGCGTTACTATAGTGGTATTTTATGGAAAGGATTGGGATGGCAGTAAGGATTTACATGGGCTCTTGGACTTCATGGATATTCCTCAGGAACTGAGGGGATTTGTTAATAATTATCAAATGCATTTGCTGGAAGTACGAAAATTTAAAAACACAGACATATTTTGCACAGATTTAAAGCAAATCTTTGATTTTATCCGCTGTTCCGAGGACCGGAACGAATTAAGAAAGTTGGTTCAGGGAGATTCTACATTCCAGAACATGGATGAAGATGCTTATGATATGGCGGTGGCTTATACGGATTCATCTGAATTGATTGCAGTTAAAGAATTTCACAGAAAGGATGGAAAGGTAAATATGTGTAAAGCACTAACTGAGTTGATAGAAGAAGGCAGAGCAGAGGGCAGAGAAGAAGGCAGAGCAGAGGGCAGAGAAGAAGGCAGAGCAGAAGGCAGAGCAGAGGGCAGAGCAGAGGGCAGAGCAGAAGGAAGAGAAGAAGGTATATATGGAATGATTAGAGACAATCTGGAACTTGGAATACCCAAAGAGAAAATTATTGAAAAGCTATGCAAATACTTTGGATTGGATAGTGATAAAGCTTGGGATTATTTCGATAAGAAATAAAACATAGCAAATTAATGTCGTGAAAACAGTTGTTTTCTGGTTTATTAGGATAGAAGGGAAGGTCAATATGTGCAAAGCGTTAACTGAGTTGATAGAGGAGGGAAGAGCGGAAGGCAGAGCGGAAGGCAGAGCAGAAGGCAGAGCGGAGGGAAGAGCAGAAGGAATACGTGGAATGATTATAGACAATTTAGAGTATGGAACATCAAGAGAACGGATTGTTGAAAAGCTATACAGATATTTTGGGTTGAACAGCGATAAGGCTTGGGAGCACTTGGAGAAAGTGATGAAATCAAATACTTGAATTCTATGGTAACGCAATCTATGATTAATGAGCGCAAGAGAGCTGGGAGGGAGCTTGCTAACTCAGAGCGAACGGCGAATGTCGATCGCAAGCTTTGCTTGTGATATAAAGGAAGACTGGGAAGGAAACTTATTTCTATGAGGCTAAAGATAGCAATTTGTGATGACGATGCAGCCCAGGGGGCATATCTTGTGGAGATAGTCACGGAATGGGCGAAAAAGAATCGGCATCTGCCAGAACTGAAACAATACGCGGATGCTAAATCCTTTCTATTTGATTATTCTGGGCAAAAGGACTTTGACATCCTGCTTCTGGACATCGAGATGCCCGGAATGAACGGCATTGAGCTGGCCAGAGCGGTCAGAAGTGAGAACTCCACGGTGCAGATTGTCTTTGTCACAGGATATTATGAGTACTTCAGCGACGGTTTTGACGTGTCGGCGCTCCATTACCTGCTCAAACCAGTGGAAGAACAAAAGCTCTTTTCAGTGCTGGACAAGGCGGCAGGAAATCTGAACTATCGTCAACGCTCCGTACTGCTTGCCACTGTCGACGGAGAAATCAAAGTGCCTTTGGCTGACATCCTGTATGTAGAATCGGAAAACGTATACATTATTGTTCATACGGTGCGTGGGAATTATCGTACCCGGATGGCGCTTCAAAAATTTTCGGAGCAACTGGATGAGACTTTCTTTAAAGTGCATCGTTCTTTTATTGTAGGCTTAAAATACATTAAGAAGATTACACGCACCGATGTCACCATGACGAACGGAGAATCTGTTCCCATCAGCCGGGGGCTGTATGATGAGGTTCACGCCGCACTGATTAAGTATTTATGAGGAGACAGTCATGCTGTTTGATAAGTTGATTGCAAAAAGAGTCGCATCCTTTGAGAAGGAGATCATGCAGAAATATTATGCCGAAGTGGAGAACATGTACAGCAAGATGCGTGGCTGGCGACATGATTACAGACATCACATCCAAGCAATGAAGGTTCATGCTGCTAACAGAGAATATGAAGAAATCGACAGATATCTGGATATGCTGGATGATGACCTGACCAATGTGGAGACAGTGCTCAAGACAGGAAACAGAATGGCGGATGCTATTTTGAACAGTAAACTTTCTTTGGCTGCACAAAAGGATATCCAAGTGAAAGCTGACGCTAAGATACCGGTATCTCTCACAGTATCGGAGTTAGATCTGTGTATTGTCATAGGCAATCTGCTGGACAATGCCATCGAGGCCTGCATGGAACTTCCGCCTGATAGGCGCCTGATACGTATCTACATGGAGATGAAGGGGAATTATCTGTATCTGGCGTTGACAAATACAGCCTGCGGTAAGAAAAAACAGAGTTTTCATACCACCAAGGGAGAGGGGCATGGTTTTGGAATTGCGCGTGCAGATGCCATTGTCAAAAAGTATGGTGGGTATATCACCAGGGCATCTGAGGATGAAGCTTTTTCAACGGAGGTTTTGCTTCCGCAGTGAACGTTTTGGTTATTTGCAGAATATGTTATTAACAGTATATCCCTCAACAGTATACAACAGTATATACCGATTCAAAAACGCAATTGACATCAAATTTTCGACATTTGGTATCAGATTGCGCTTTTTTAATTCTGGCATGTTATATTTGGATAAGATAAGAACAAGGTTGAAAGAAAGTCACTTTTTTCTTATGAATTGAACTCTGACAGAATAGGACAGAAGGAGAGGTTGTATGAACCATCAGGATAAAGCATCAAAGGAGCGTAATATCAAAACGCAGGAAGGGACAACGAAGGAAGGAACAAAAAAGAAGGGAACAACAAATGGAATGGCGGAACCTAAAAGGGAAGAAACCAGGAATAACGCAGACAAGAAGGGCGATGAAAGAAAGGTAGAGCCGCAAAAGAAGGCACTGAAACACGCAGAACTGAAAAATGCAGAAAAGAAAAAAGCAGCAAAGAAAAATGCACAAAAGGAAAAAACAGAAAAGAAAAGAGCAAAACGGAAATATTCCAGAATAAGCTGTCTCTCCTGGGCAATCAGAAGGCTGTGGCAGCTGGACAGAAATTTTATGTTCTTTGTGCTTGCCGGAGTCCCCGTGGCGGTGATCATACCGTTGGTCAGTTCCTATTTTTCCAAGGAGTTGATTGACCGGATTGGCGAAGGCTCGTCGTTTTCGGAGTTGACCATTGTAGTCGTTGTTTTTCTCGGCGTAATCTTTTTTCTGCATCAGTTCCGATTTTTTATGGAACGTAAATGCTAGGGAAGAAGGCATTATCCCACTTCCGTATTTCAAACGGAAATGTCCGATTGGGAAGCAATTCATATGGATTATGAGAATATCGAAAGACAGGATTTTCGGAAAATTGCAGGTTACGCATGGGGAGATGCCTGTCAGGGGAATTGTGCCCGGGAGTTTATTTGGCAGGATCTGTCCCGGGGATTGATTCATTTGACCGGTTTAGTCACTTATGCTTCCCTTATGATCCTTCTGAATCCCCTTATTTTTGCAGTGGTGGTCTTTACATCCCTTTTTACATATTTTACCACCCGCTGGCAGCCCGTCTATTACGAGAAGAACAAGCATCAGTGGGAGAAGGAGGTTCGAAAGAGGGACTATTTACAGGGACTTTCGGAGGATTTTTCACTGGCTAAGGACATCAAGCTTTACGGTCTGGAGGAATGGTTGGAGCGGATGATGCGGGACTATCAGGCATATATTCGGATGTGGAACAGCCGCTGCAGGCTCCGGGGGTTATGGGCCGCTGTTTTGTCCGCCCTGATGAGCTTTCTTCAGAACGGCGCTGCCTATGTGATTCTAATCGGAATCTTATTGGATGGCAAGATCACCGTGGGAGAATTTGTTTTCTATTTTGGACTGACTGGCAGTATCGGCTCATATCTTCAGGGGGTGATCGGCGATGGGGCACAGTTGAACACCCGCGCTGAAAAGATTTCCTATTATCGGGAGTTTTATGATTATCCCAACCGTTTCAACCATGGAGTGGGCTGTGATCTGCCGGCTGTGCCTGTTACCATTGAATTTAAGGATGTTTGGTATCGTTACGAAGGGGCCGAGGAATACACCTTAAAAGGGATTAACCTCGTGATAAAGGGAGGCGAGAATCTGGCGCTGGTGGGCATGAACGGAGCCGGTAAAACCACGCTGGTGAAACTGATTTGCGGCATGTATACGCCGACGAAGGGGGAAATCCTGGTGGGCGGAAGGAGGATTGAGGAGTACAATATCGAAGAGTATTATTCCCTGATTTCGGCAGTGTTTCAGGAGATTCACATGGTTGCATTCACCTGCTTAGAGTTCGTGACCAGTGCTGACATGGAACGATCTGGGGCAAGAGAAGCGGCGGCTGACGCCATGAAAGCCGCAGGGATTTATGACAAAGTGATGGGGCTTCCAGGCGGCATGGATACCCATCTGATGAAGGGCGTTTACGACGATGGAGTGGACTTTTCCGGCGGTGAACTTCAGAAGCTGGTGCTGGCCCGGGCAATCTATAAGGACGGTCCCATTCTGGTGCTGGACGAACCTACGGCAGCTCTGGATCCCATTGCAGAAAACAACCTATATATACAGTATAAAGATTTGACGAGGGGCAAGACCTCCATTTATATTTCCCACCGTTTTGCTTCCACCCGTTTCTGTGACCGCATCCTTCTGTTGGAGGAAGGTATCATAGCGGAAAGCGGCACCCATGAGGAACTGATGGAAAAGCAGGGGCGGTATGCCTATATGTTTGAGACCCAGAGCAAGTATTACAAGGAGGGTGAACTTCATGCGTAAAGAAACTCAAAAAGAGAATCATAAAGAAAATCATAAAGAAAATCATAAAGAAAATCATAAAGAAAATCATA
>JAFLRO010000026.1:0-9430 GCA_022511425.1 Acetatifactor sp. | reverse complement strand
AAGAAAATCATAAAGAAAATCATAAAGAAAATCATAAAGAAAATCATAAAGAAAACGTTACCTTGAGAGCTCTGCGCCAGTTTCATGCCTATAATCCTCATTACTTTCCCTTAAGCTTTCTGCAAATAGCCTTCAGAGAGGTTTCGCCCTATTTCAATCTCTGGATGTCCGCAGAGATTGTCACGGCATTATATGAAGGAAGGGAAAAGCGGGAACTGTATCTTCTGGTGGCTGTTACTCTGTTTGGCAATCTTTTCGCCCAGATTCTCCAGGCAATCCTGGGAAGAAGCGCTGAGAGGGCGTTGGAGGAACTGCATGACAGGGAAGCGGCACAATTTTACCGTAAGACATTGTCCCTGGATTATGATAAGATGGAAAATCCTGACATTCGTCATCTCAGGCGAAAGGTCAGGGAAAATGCCCAGATTAACAACTATGGCGTGGAAAATATGAGGTATACTGTGCTAAATGTGATGTCCGGCGGTGTGAATTTGGCGTTTTCCCTGATCATTCTTGTGGAAATGATTTCTTTGATGACAACGATTCCTATGCGATTTACGGGCCTTCTCCTTATTATGGCTATGATTGGCTTTGGTGCACTTACCGTTGTGCTGAACTTTCGCAGTAACCGAAAGAGTTCCGCAAATTGGGATAAGATCGGTGATATTATGCTGAAGGAAAATAAGCTTGCGCGGGGATATAGTACGGATGGAATGGATAACCGCATCTACCGGCAACAGCATTTCATCACCAGATTGTATGACAAATTCAATAAAGATCACTTGAGGGCTTTTTCTGAGGCATCCCAAAAGGATTTTACGCTCAAGATACCTGTGACCTTGATGTCCACCCTGTCGGAGGCCTGTACTTATCTTATTGTCTGCCTCTATTGTACGATGGGCGCGTTTCCGGTAGGAAGCGTGATCAAGTATATAGGATATTTGGGGAGGATAATGTCAAATGTGGTGAATCTTTTCTTTCATGTAGGAAGTTTCCGGGGGAACGAGCGGTTCCTTGAGGCCTATCTGGAGTATTTTGTTATCAGGAATGACATGTATCAGGGCAGCCTTGCGGTGGAAAAGCGAAGTGACAAAAGGTTTGACATTGAGTTTAAAAATGTGAGTTTTAAGTATGCGGGAAGCGACACTTACGCAGTGAAGAATGTCAGCTTGAATCTGAAAGTAGGCGAGCGGCTGGCCGTTGTGGGAATGAACGGCAGCGGCAAAACCACATTTATTAAGCTGCTTTGCCGATTATACGATCCCACCGAGGGCGAAATCCTGATGAATGATTTCAATATCCGGAAATATGATTACCACCAGTATCTTGATATTTTCTCAGTAGTATTTCAGGACATTCATCTGCTGGCAATGCCCCTGGGCAACAATGTGACATCCTCTGATACATGGGATACGGAAAAGGCGGAGAGGCTGCTGGAAGAGGTGGGCTTTGGGGAGCGGTATGGAGAGATGCCGCAAAAGCTGGAGACGCCGCTTTATAAGAACTTCGATGAGGACGGTGTCAACGTTTCGGGCGGGGAAGCCCAGAAGATTGCCCTGGCAAGGGCCTTGTACAGGGATGCACCCTTTATTATCCTGGACGAGCCCACTGCGGCGCTGGATCCCATCGCAGAGGCGGAGATTTATTCCAAATTTGACGGGATTGTAGGAGATAAGACGGCCATTTACATCAGCCACCGCCTTTCCTCCTGCCGTTTCTGCGACAAGATAGCGGTGTTTGACAAGGGCGAGATCGTGCAGCTGGGCACCCATGAGGAGTTGCTTGCGGATGAAAAGGGAAAGTACCATGAGCTCTGGCATGCCCAGGCGCAGTATTATACTTAAGCTAAGAAGAAATATTACAGGAATTGTATCGGTAAAATAATTCAAAAGGTATGCTATACTACATTTATCAAAGCTAAGATATAAGAGGAGGATCTAGTATGAATAAAATAATATGTAAACCTTGCTTTGCATTTGAGGCCTTAGCATCGTTAGTGTTTTGTAATTATTGCAGCAGTGATATTCCGGGTGTAAAAGAGTGGGTTGAAAAAACTTACTCTGATATTGATGTCGGCCCCAGCAATGCTTTTTTTGACATACTCATCAGACACCATTCTCTGGAAGAAATTGCTTCAATGGATATCGATGATCTGCTCAAAGTTTATCCGAGCTATTTAAAAGACCATGACTGGACGGCTCGGTTCGCAGAAGACATTATAAAAGGACTTCAGCAGTTAAAAGCTTCCGATTTTGAACTGCTGTGGTATGATACGCTTCTTCCGATTTTAAATGAGCAATGCGAAAGTTTTTTGAATGCCTGCGAAAGCAAAAAAGTTGACGGAGTCTTGAGAGATGTAGAGGTAATTCAAGGGAAACCAATTGGAAATAATGTTGTTGTTTATATGACTCATTTCACACGCCAAGTCAGTTTCATTTTAACGCCTACTTGCTATTTGACACATGGCACGATTGGCGAAGAATTTGATACAGGCAGCACGCTAGCCTTATTTGCTCATGAACTATGCCACCGTTTTTCGCGGCCAAATTCTGTAGATGCTTATAAGAAACTCTGTGAAGGCAGTGACTATCTGAAACGTTCTTGGTATTTCCTTTCCAATATCGTAGGGGAGTCAAGCTATGAAGAAGAATTTGTGATGGCGATTGAGGGTGTGATATCACTAAGGCAAAAGCTTAGAAATTATGATGCTGTCATCTACCATCTATCAACCATGTATAGGAATAGTATTCCGATTGCGATTATCCTGTTTTCACGATTAGCATTGCTAGATGACTTACCGAGTGATATAAACGAATGGATATGTGAAATGCTTACTAATGAAATAAAATCAAGCGACATAGAAAAAATGGTTGATAGCATTGTTTCAGGATATACAGATAAGTTTAATTTGATATGGTCAGAAGAAAAATCAAAAAGGCCAGAGCTATTTAAAGAATGTTGAAAATAGCCTCCTGTTGATTTCTGTACCGATTAAGGATGCTTTTTATAGTTTGGCGAGATAAATACTTTTACGAATAGCTGCATAGAAAAGAACCCTATCTATTATTCTGTTTCATACTTTCCGCGCAATTTTTGGTTGTTTCTCCTTAACGGATAGTCTATAATATATGCAAAGGGCAGAGTCAAGTGTCTGAACAAACAGCTGCTGAACTCCCTCGAGCAGCTGTTTGTTTAGTCATTTTACAAGCGAATGTCAACAAACTAGAACGGAACAGGAGAACATGATCATGAAAGCATTACTTATTGGAGGCACAGGAACCATCAGTACAGCCATCGTGAATCGTCTTGTGAAGGAGCTGGACTGGGAGGTGTGGATTCTTAACCGCGGAAACAGGAATGATGTGGTTCCGAAGGGTGTCCATCAGATTATTGCGGATATTAATGATGAGGCTGGTGTCACTGAGAAAATTAAGGATATGTACTTTGACGCAATCTGTGAATTCATCGGCTTCCATGTATCACATGTGGAGCGCGATTACCGGCTCTTCAAGGACAAGACCAGACAGTATATCTACATCAGTTCCGCCTCCGCTTATCATAAGCCTGCGGCAAGTTACATTATTACAGAGGGAACTACGCTTGCCAATCCCTATTGGCAGTATTCAAGAGATAAAATCGCATGTGAGGAGTTCCTGATGAAAAAATATCGGGAGGAGGGATTCCCGATTACCATTGTGCGGCCAAGTCATACCTATGACGAGAGAAATATTCCGATTGGTGCACACGGAAAGAATGGCTCCTGGCAGGTCATTAAACGTATGATGGAGGGAAAGCCGGTGATCGTTCAAGGAGATGGTTCCTCTTTGTGGACGCTGACCTTTAACACGGATTTTGCCATCGGCTTTACAGGCCTCATGGGTAACCGTCATGCCATCGGCGAGGCATTCCAAATCACGGGAGACGAAGTCCTGACCTGGGATCAGATTTATCAGACCATCGCGGATGCCCTTGAGGTGAAGCTGAATGCTTACCATGTGGCTACAGATTACCTGGCCGCTGTGGGGGATAAATATGGATATGACTTCACTGGTGGCTTGAAGGGGGATAAATCAGTGTCCGTTGTCTTTGACAACAGCAAGCTGAAGCGGGCAGTGCCGGATATGCGGACGACAGTGCGTTTCGATCAGGGCGTCCGGATAGCATTGAATTATATTCTTACCCACCCGGAGGAGTGTCAGAAAGAGGATCCCGAGTTCGATGCCTGGTGTGACCGGGTGATTGAGACATTGGAGGAGTCGAAATCAAAGATCTGATACATAATCGAAGGTCTGATACAAAAGCAAGGGTCTGATACAAAAGAAGGGTCTGATAGAACAGCCCTTTCGGAGTCCGGATATTCCGAAAGGGCTGCTATATATCTGTGACTGCTCTGTGACCAATCTGTGTCTCTATTTCTTGACTGCCTTGACATCTGTCTTTTCCGTATCGCCCAGTCTGTACAGTAGATTCTGCATGCCCTTTATAGCTTTCTGGTATACGAAAAAGGCATCGTAGGTCTTGTCAAAATATTCCAGCGCCAGTTCAGTATTGCCGGAATCCTTGGCCTGCCAGGATTGGGTAGCCCATTTATGGATGTCTCCATGGGTGCGCTTTAATTCAGCAAACTCGGAACTGCCTGTGATGCCGGGCTTGGTCTGAGCTGTAATCCATTTGCCCAGCTTACAGCCCTCAGGGTTGTTCAGCTGGGTAATTTTCAGCTGCTCAAAGCCCATGGCGTTGTTGTACACGCGCCACATCAGGATAAAGTGGTCAATTTCAAACACCCGCAGCCAATCCTGCTGGGTGATTGCTGCAATGCCTCGGACCATATCGCTACGCGCTGTGTCTATATAGCGTCCGATCTTGAAAATATGGGTTCCCTGTTCTGTGCAGTCCTTGACCAGCTCGTCATAGCTCTGCGAGATATTCGAAATCTGCTGTGTGAAGTTTTTGGTAACGTTGGACTGAGTATCAATGTCTGTAAAAATGCTGTCTATTTTTTCCTTGATGGATGTCATCTGTTCCGCCATTTTTGCAATATCCGTGAGGGAGGTTTCAACCTTTGTATTACCTTCCGCCAGCTTGGCAGTGGTGTCATCCATAGATGTGGCCAGAACACCGATCTCAGTTCGGAGATCATTGACATGTTTTGTAATATCCTCCGCTGATTCAGCAGTGTTAGTAGCAAGCTGCCGCATCTGGTCCGCCACGATGGCAAAACCTCTGCCCGCCTCGCCGGCTCTTGCTGCTTCAATGGAGGCATTTAGGGCAAGAAGGTTGCTCTGGCTAGCTACTTGCTTGACTATTGCCACAATATCGCCAATTTGATTCACTTTCTCCTGGAATTTCTGGACTTCCTCGTTTATTCCGGTGATACGGTCCGAGGACTCGTTTACCACCTTGATGCTCTCATTCATATGGTCGGTGCTGTTCTGCACTACAGTGAGTATCTCGTGGGTATTGTCACGGATATGAGCCATGTTTTCTGAGATATTTCCGATGGAAGTCTCCAAATTCTGGGCCGCAGTTTCCATATCGGCAATGGATTCCGTCTGAGAATTCACCTGATCGAAGGTCTTTTTTACATAAGAATTGTCGCCGATGGATTCCATGGCATCATTCAGGCGCATGACAAAATTGTTGTTAGAGCGCTTAAAAGCGTGGATCAAATCATTAAGCTTACGGCCATATATGGGATTGGCAAAAATTGAAATATCGATATCGTCATACTGACCGCCGATGACCCTGTCCATAGCCTGCATCAAAAGTTCTATGTCAGAATTGAATGTTGCACTGCCGGGGTTACGTTTCTTTAACATTATGTACCTCCATTCTGATAACAGCTATTATGCCATGAGTCCGCAAGTTGCGGGAAGAGCGCTGAAATTCTTTGTG
Source organism: Acetatifactor sp. (assembly GCA_022511425.1). Taxonomy (GTDB): domain Bacteria; phylum Bacillota; class Clostridia; order Lachnospirales; family Lachnospiraceae; genus Acetatifactor. Next base: position 3,535 of record JAFLRO010000026.1, on the reverse strand, counting down.
TTATATGGTCGCTTTGTTCGTCAAAAGCTTCAATACACATCTGTATATTTAACCACCTGACTCTGCTCTTTGCTGATATTATACCACATAGTGTTCAAAAAACCAAATATTTCTGTGTTTATTCGGAAGTTCCTTCATCAAACGACAAAAGTAATGACAAAACTGTGGCTTTGGGATAAAATAGTATTAATCATTCAAACAAAGGAGATGGAGCATAAAATGCCATTCAGAAAACTGAAACGAAACTACTATATTATAGTAATGGTATGTATTTTTGTAGCCTTTATGGGTGGATTGATATATACTTTACAAAGTGATATGCTGCATTTGGACACCCCTGTTGACTTTAACAAAGGGTGGAACATGGAGACTGATGAAGATCAGAATACAGTTGTTTTCAACAGACAGATTACAGAGGAAATGCTAGGAAAGGTAGTATATTTCTACGTGTATGATTCCTTTGTAGATGCGAAGGCGGGAGAGGAAGATATCTATCATTATGGCCAAACCACTCGATATTTAAAAAGTCCAGGGACATTGTGGCATATGATTACTGTTCCGGCAGACACTCTGGGAGAGGAAATATCCATCCGTATACAATTCGCCTATGCTAATAAGTACACGACGGATTTTGATATGAGACTGGGGAGCTCCGGTGCAGTTGTACTTTCTTTGCTAAAAAATGAAGCGCCGGATCTGGCTGTGAATCTGATCATGTTGGTTCTGGGCATTATTCTTTGCCTGATCTTTTTACTGCAGCATATCAACAAGATGCAGAATGTAAGCAGCCTGTTTCTGGGACTTCTCAGCATCTTTTTCGTATTCTGGACCAATAACAATCTGTTCTTTACCCAGCTGATCTTTCCTTACGGGGCGGGACAGTATTTTGCTTACTATTTTTTCCTGTTCTCCCTGCCACTGTTACTGATATGCTATTTGGAGACTATTACGGAAGGGTTGAAATTCAATTATCTGTTTTGGAGTCATGTGTCATTGGGCTGGGTGATCACCGGGCTGCAGCTAGCGGGAATAGCTGAGTTTACGGAGACTCTGGGCATTTTTCTCATATGTTCCGGTGTGGAGATGGTGCTCGTTATCACAAGGCTTTTAATGAATAGAAAGAGTCAGTCCAATAAACGTCTGGCCAGGGCTTTCGTTGTCATGATAGCATTCATCTTGATTAATGGGGTGATGTATCTTTTTAACTCTACAAAAGGAGTTAGTGTCACTGTGGCGAAAGTGGGAATCAGCTTTTATCTTCTGGTATCCATCTATGACAGTTTTACCAATATCATTACAGACCTGGCGGAAGCAAAGCAGACAAAGGTGCTGCGGAAGATTGCCTTTACAGACAGTCTGACCGATGTGGGGAATCGGTATGCTTTCAACTTTGAGATAAATGGGATAGATTTGAATGAACTTTCCCTGTTCTCTCTGGATATCAATAATCTGAAATATTACAATGACACCTTTGGGCATGCCTGCGGGGACACATTAATATGCGAGGCTGTGCGGATACTGGGGCAGGTGTTCGAACACCTTTACAGAACCGGAGGTGATGAGTTTATTGCAATAGCTATAAATAAGAACGAGGAAGAGTTATCAGCTATGAAGATAAAGCTTGATGGCCTGATGAAAGAGTATAATCAGAATGAGCCGGATGTGCTGGTAGAGATTGCCTGCGGTTATTCCTCCACTCAAGAGGGTGACATTTCCTATGAAGATATTTTGAGAAGAGCAGACGGAGAGATGTACAAGGACAAGGTAGCGCTGAAAAAGGTATCAAAAATAAAATCTGTAAGATAATAATAAAGGGAATATAAACATAATAAAATAAAAATTAATTGTTAGCACTCGCTATTGACGAGTGCTAACAACGGTGGTATAACTAAGTCAACGAAGGGGATAAAAACAGACAGTTGAAGCTGTTATGTAATAGTTCATCCCACTCCGGGAAACAATGTTTATGACGGTAGTCACGTATGTTGAAAAGGAGGAATGACTTATGTTGATGCCTAGTATTTTTGGTGAGAGTTTAATTGAGGATTTCTTTGGTGATTTTGCCCGTCCTGCCAGGGCGATCACAAGATATAACACCCCCACCACAAACGTTATGAGAACGGATATTAAGGAGAGCGATACAGGCTTTGAGCTGGCTATCGACCTTCCAGGGTACAAGAAGGAGGATGTAAAGGCGGAACTGAAGGATGGGTATCTGACCATCAGCGCTGAGACAAAGAGGGATGATGATGAACAGGATGAGAGCGGAAAGTATATCCGCAGAGAGCGGTACTACGGAACCTGCAGCAGAAGCTTCTATGTAGGTGAGGAACTGACTCAGGAAGATATCCGGGCAAGGTTTGAGGACGGAATCCTGAAGCTGTCCGTACCTAAGAAGGAGATTCAGCCCAAGGTGGAAGAAACAAAATATATCCCGATTGAGGGCTGACACAATTTCATAGTGAGATAAAGGAATCCCGCCCGGAGCAATTACTCTCTGGGCGGGATTTTTTGTGCAGGCAATGAGCGATTAAAAACCGATGTTTTGCAGCATAGAACATGTATTGTATCATGAAAGGTCAGTTGCAGTGTGACGGATATGTATGTTAAGATAGGAGCGGTACAGAGCCCAATGGGTAAAAAGCCGGAGTGGACCTGCGGGAAAGGATCAGGCAAGTAGTAATAATATTTTGTTGTGATTGGAGATATTGATGAAAAAAGAAAAAAAGTGGATCAAATATTTGATATTGTTACTGCCGATAATAGGTATTCTTTTCACCCTATGGATTCTATGGAGCAACAAGGCACTTGAGGTAAATGAAATCACTATTGCAAGCAGCCATATTTCATCTGCCCTTTCCGGTTTTCGAATTGCGCAGATATCCGATCTACATAATGAAAAGTTTGGAAAAAACAATGCAACTCTGTTGAAAATACTGTCTCAATGTGAGCCGGATATTATCGTGATAACTGGTGACCTTGTGGATGCTAACCACACAGATATTGATGTTGCCCTTGCTTTTGCTAAAGAAGCGGTTTGGATAGCGCCAACCTATTATGTGACTGGTAATCATGAAGCTGCCTTAACACAGTATGATATTTTGAAATCAGGGCTTGAAAAGGCAGGTATTGTCGTTCTTGAGGACAAAGCTATCGATTTGGAGCATAACGGGGAAAGTATTACCCTGATTGGCCTGTCTGATCCGAATACCACAATAAAAGGCAATTTGTTCGGTGAAGTACCGGATATGATAAATACCAAGCTGAGCAATTTGGTAAATGAGGAAGCCGGATATACAATTTTATTATCTCACAGACCGGAACTGTTTGATATCTATGCGTCTAACGGCATTGACTTGGTATTGACTGGTCATGCACACGGGGGACAGTTTAGGCTGCCTTTTATTGGTGGTCTGATTGCACCGGATCAGGGGCTCTTTCCCAAATACGACGCAGGATTATATAAGGAAGGCGATACGCATATGGTGGTTAGCCGTGGAATAGGGAATAGCATTATTCCCATACGCTTTAATAA
>JAFLRO010000025.1 GCA_022511425.1 Acetatifactor sp. | reverse complement strand
CAATGCTTGCCACAGCATCACCGCCGAGAGTACCCTGCAAATCCCAAAAAATAGCCTTATTCATTGCACCATACCTCCTGATAAATTTCGATTCTTAATAACAAAGCAAATGTAAAAAGGAAGTATATTTAAGACCAAATTTTAAGTAACAGGCATCGGGTGGCGGGTGTGCCTACACAAACAATTCAGAGGCGTCCTTAGACGGAGGTGAAATCCACTGCTTACGTAGACTTAGGCGTGATGCTCTTCCACGCCTTAGTCGTAGTTAGCAGTTAGTTCACCGGAGCGTTGCCTCGTTTGTGTAGGCATACCCGCCGCCCGATGCCGTCACTTGTGGAAAAGTAAGTTTTAAATAGTAATTATAACATACATCATCAGCTACGATAATCTGCGTTGATTTTAACATAGTCATAACTTAAGTCACATCCCCATGCGGTAGCTTCAAATGTGCCCATATGCATGTCAGCGAGGATGGTGACCTCGGGTGCGGAGAGGACTTTGGTAGCTTCTTCTTCGCTGTAATCCAGAGCATTACCCGCGCTGTAGATGTGAATTTTTCCGTTTTCACTCTGGAAATAGAGATCTACATTCTCAGGGTCAAATTCCGCACCGGAATAACCCAGGGCGCACAGGAATCGGCCAAAATTGGCATCATGACCAAAGATGGCTGCTTTGCTTAAGGATGAGCAGATAACCGACCGGGCTAAAGTCCGGGCGTCTTGTTTGGTCGCTGCTCCAATGACCTTGCACTCAAAAAGCGCGGTTGCGCCTTCGCCGTCGCCAGCCATTTTGCGGGCTAAATAGGTGGTGATAAAGTTAAGTGCCTGACAGAAAGAGTCATAGTCAGAACCTTCTTTAGTAATCTCGTCATTGCCTGCCAGACCGTTTGCCAGAACGAGCAGGGTGTCGTTTGTGCTTGTATCTCCGTCCACAGAAATCATGTTAAAAGAATCCACTACATCGGCGCTCAAAGCTTTCTGAAGCAATTCCTTTGAAATGTTTATGTCAGTGGTGATAAAGCCCAGCATGGTACACATGTTGGGATGGATCATACCAGATCCCTTGCACATACCGCCAATAGTGACTGTCTTGCCGCCAATCTCTACCTGAACGGCAATTTCCTTGGGAACGGTATCGGTGGTCATGATGGCCCTGGCTGCATCGTGACCGGCTTCCAAGGTATCACTCTTTACAGACACCAGCTTTTCGATACCGGCAGTAATACGATCCACAGGAATCTGCATACCGATAACCCCGGTGGAAGCCACCAACACAGCCTCTGCAGGAACACCCAGAAGCTTTCCGGCACATTCCGCCTCCGTCTTACAGCAGTCCATACCCTGCTTTCCGGTGCATGCGTTGGCAATGCCGGAGTTGACCACTACTGCCTGTACGAAGGGCGAATTGTCCACCAGCTGCTTATCCCATTGCACAGGAGCCGCTTTTACCAAGTTAGTAGTGAAGGTTCCCGCTACTTTACAGGGGGCCTCACTGTAAACAAGCGCCATATCCTTTCTATTCTGATATTTGATGGCAGCTTCTGCACCTGCTGCCTGAAATCCCTTTGCCGCGGTCACACCGCCTTCGATCTGTTTCATCTAAAGAATATCCTTGCCCTTCCGTTTTTATTGTTTGCTATCCTTCAAAGACATCATACTCTCTGCAAAATCTCTGCATTCCATTCATGTGGAGCATACACAACAGCACCGGTTGCATATTTGGAGAAATGCGCTACGGTCTATCACTTATTAAATGCTGTGATATTTGCCTCATTCAAGGTAAAGTCATAGTAGTTTAAATCTTCCCGCTTTGTCCACCCGATTCGGTTCCAGAAGGCGTTGCCCACGTCATTGACAGTGAAGGCAATGAGACTGACCTTATTGATCTCCTCGCCCTTCAGAGCATTCATGCAGTGAACTACCATTGCTTTGCCGATTCCGTTCCTGCGGTAATCCTCCCTGACACACACATGATACAGGCAGCCCCGTCTGCCGTCATGGCCGCAGAGGATGCCGCCCACAATGGAGCCGTCCTCCGACACCGCCACTACGCTAGTGTTGGGATTTCTCCTTATAAAGCGCTCCACACCCACTCTGGAGTCATCAATACTTCTCATACCGAAGCCCTTGATTGTCATCCAAAGGGCATACAACCCTTCGTAATCTTCAATTGTCATTGTCCTGACTGTAAACTGTTTGCTCATTTTCTCCTCATTTCAATGTTTTCTCACCTACTGTCGTCACGGTCAATAGTCACGTCAATGATCTTTCCAAGTATGTTGATTCACCGTTCCTTATCCCTTCGCTTTTTTATAGTAGGATGTTGAGAAACAAGTTTTTCATAACAGTGGCACCCGCTCCAATGGTCATTGACTACTCCGCTGGCCTGAAGATGTGCATAGACAGTAACGCTGCCCAGATACTTAAATCCCCGCTTTTTCAGATCCGCCGCAATCCTGTCAGAGAGTCCGTTGGCTGCCGGAACCTTCCCCGTTTCATGACCGCTGTAAAGAACCATCTTCCCATCGGTATATCCCCAAAGATAATCAGAAAAACTGCCAAACTCCCGGCGAATTTCCTGAAACCGTCTGGCATTGTTTATGACCGCCTCTATCTTTTTTCGGGAGCGGATCATGCCCTCCATATTCATGATTCTGTCTATATCGTCTTCGCTGTATGCGGCGATCACATCATAGTCAAAATTGTGGAAGCAGCTGCGGAAAATCTCCCGCTTCTTCAGTACAATATCCCAGCTGAGCCCGCACTGCATCGCTTCCAGCATCAGATATTCAAACTGCTTTCTGTCATCGTAAACCGGAACACCCCACTCTTCATCGTGGTACTTTATCTCCAGCTCATTGAGCAGACACCAGCCACATCTCTCCATAATAACCTCTCATCCTGCTCATCGATACCTTTATTCCCTCAGGAGTACTATCTTAATCCTGCCTTTTTTGCAGACATGGTCTCATGTATTCAGTTCCAATATCACTATCCGCTGATCACAGTCTTTACCAGCTGCCAGGCAATGCTTCCTTCCCTCAGCTTCTCCAAAGCCCCCTCAAAAGGCACCCACTCCGCCGCATCTACCTCACCTGAAAGGCGAAACTCCTCCTTTTTGACCTCTGCATGATAGCCCAGCATCAGCATTTCTTTCTTGTCATAAGGATAGCTTTTGATGTAGGTCAGCTTTACCACGGAAAGTCCTAGTTCCTCTCCGACCTCCCGGACAGCAGCCTCCTCCGCTGCCTCCCCGGGCTTCATTACTCCCGCCACGCACACATAGCCGGCAGTAGATACATAACCCTGCCGCAACAGCGCCACCTCACGTTTTTCGTTTGTCACCGCACAGATGATGCAGGTGGTAAAAGAATCCCATAACGGAATACTGCATTGCTCGCAGAAGGGAATCAGTCCCTCATCCCCAATCTCCTTTAACACCAGCTTTGTTCCACAGTGTGGACAATAAGTAAATCTCATATGATCACACTTTCCAGCATTCTGCCCTGAATCTACACTCTACTTTCTTCGAGTCATATGCTCCGCAACAAGCTGACTCTATTCCAGTCATTCTCACGGAAAACAGGGCACAAGTTCCAGTCCTTCGCTTTCCTTTAGGTCAAACAACAGGTTCATATTCTGCACTGCCTGGCCGGCTGCACCCTTCACCAGATTATCCAAAGCACCCATCATAATGACGCGCTCTGTGCGCTCATCGATGACAAAGCCAATATCCACATAATTGCTGCCTTCCACCCACTTGGTCTCGGGACAAACACCCTTCTCCAGCACGCGGACAAATCTTTCCTTTGCATAATACTTGTCGTAGACCGCTTTGATTTCTTCATAGGTGGGCAGCGTGCCATCCGGCTTTCTTTTTAACTTTGCATATTCTGTGACCAAAATTCCTCTATTCATGGGAACCAGATGAGGTGTAAAATTGATGGTCACAGTACAGTTTCCAGCATAGCCAAGCTGTTCCTCAATCTCCGGGGTATGGCGATGGCTGGCAACACCGTAGGCCTTTATGTTTTCGTTGACCTCACAGTACAGATTCGGAACCTTGGCTCCCCTGCCTGCACCGGATGTACCTGACTTGGCATCCACGATCAGGGTATCCACATCGATAAGTCCCTCTTTTACCAGGGGATATGCAGTCAGGATGGAACAGGTGGTATAGCAGCCCGGGTTGGCCACCAGCCGGGTATCAGCGGTAATCTGTCGCCGATTAATCTCACAGAGCCCATACACTGCCTCAGGAATGAACTGGGGTGACTTGTGCTCAATACTATACCACTTTTCGTATACTCCTACATCCTTAATACGGTAGTCCGCAGACAAATCTACAATCTTTACCTTTGACAGAATTTCCTCTGTAAGAATTCCTGCCAGAAAGCCTTGGGGTGTAGCGTTGAAGATCACATCTACCTGATCCGCCAGCTCTGCCAGATTGTCGTCCTTACAGACATCCTCCACAATCTGGAACATGTTCTGGTATACCTCGCTGTATCGCTTGTCTATGTAACTTTTGGAGCCATACCAGACAATCTCTGCTTCCCTATGGTTCTTCAGAATGCGCACCAGTTCTCCACCTGCATAACCTGTGGCTCCGATAATGCCGACCTTTATCATTTTCTTCCTCTTTCTTCAGCAGTGCTTAACTGCAAATAATTAGCTGTCTTTTGTAATCATACCACTTTTTCCGCAAATGTCCACTACTTTTTCATTTTTATTCATTATTTTTTATATTTAGTGCATTTTTATTCATTTGTGCTTCTTAAGTCAATTTTCCTGCTGTAAACTGACGGTGTGTTCGGTCAATGTTCCACTTCAGGCGGTGATCAGACGCCGACCTTTCACGGCAAAAGGGGCTGTTGCAAAAGAGATGAGTAATCATCTATTTTGCAACGCCCCCTGCTGTTCAGAAAAGAGAAGGGGCATCGCTCTATAACTGTAAATCAGTTATTTTGCAACACTCCCTTGAAACAGATATAAAGATTCGTTTTCCTTTGTCAAGGTGTCACAGAAAACAGTTCCCTCAGGTAATCCCTTTCCATCAAATGATTGTATTGCAACATCTGATAATATCGAATAGACTCATCGTTTTCATTATCTGTGACCGTTTGATAGGAAATAACGGGATATTGCTCATGGAGCTGCATAAGATATTGATAATAAGGCGGAAGCTCGACTCCGGCACATTCCAGCAGAGCCGCCCCCAGGTAATTGGCGCTCATATCTCCGTAATCCGGGAAAGTTGCGTCATAATTAGCCCAGATCACATAAGGGGTGATATATTTTCTGCCGGCCTGCTCCTCCTGTGTCAGTCCGCTGTCTGCATACATCGCATTGTAGAAGCTGTCACCCAGACTAGGTTGATGATCACCAAACATACACAGGATGACAGGTTCCTCAACCGTCTCAAAATACGATATCATATCAGCAAAGGCATCATCAGTGATCTTCATCAGGTTCACGTATGTTGCTACATTAAGCAGATCTCCGGCTTCCTCTGCCGGTGTTGCTCCCACTGTTAAGATAGATATTGGCATATCAATCCCACCGTAGTATTCAGCATGATTCTGAATAGTCACGTCAAACAGAAAAAGCGGAGAGCCTTCTTCCTTGTGTTCGAACTGCCATATGATCTCATTGAAATTACACTCGTCAGACAAAAAAACCCTCTCATACGGATACAGATAAGGTGTCTGAAACTTAGTTACATCAATATATTCATCAAACCCAAAGTATTCATAAACCTTTCCCCGATTCCAGGCGGCCGCTTCGCTGGGATGCATGGCCATAGTCTGATAGCCCTGATCCTTCAACACCCGTGCCATGGAATACATGTCATGGTTTACCTGCAGAGAATAAGGAATCGCTGTGGGAGAAAGAAAAGCCAAGCTGTCCCCCATCAATGCTTCAAATTCACTGTTTGCAGTTTTTCCTCCCAATACCTTAACAAAAGCATTTCCCTTCACAACAGATCCTTCAAGCGAGTCAAAAAATGGCATGAATGGTTCCGTGGTCTCTAAATTGCCCAGAACGCGCAGATCGGACCAGGCCTCATTCATAATAAAGATAATGCTGGGTTTTGTATCTGTCGAAACAGGCGACCGGTAGCTATCAGCCGCGTTACGGCCCACCTCTAAAAGCTGTTCCTTTGAATAGCCCGAGGGCTTCTCCATTTTCATCTCCTTCATACTGAGGCCAAAACCGAGGAGAAAACCGTTCATCTGTTGATTCTCTCCAGCCACCCAGTAATGCCCCTGTAGATAATTTCGTTCCAGATAACCTGACATATTCCAGAAATAATAGAAAAGCAGGATGCCGCAAAGCGAAACTGCAGTCACCGACAGATGGTACCATTTCCCCTTAAAAGGAATATCACACCAAAAGCCAAAAGAGATAAAGAAACAAAAATACAGAATCGTATACCACAGTTCACTGTTCATAGTCAGACGGTAATTTCCGAGCACCGAAACAGCAGTTCCCACTGCCGTCAGATCAGGAAAACTCAGCCCATCTCCCCGAAACAAAAAACAATAATAATTGATCAGTGTCAGACACAGTAAAACTATTCCGCCACCCGCAAAAGCATATTTCACTCTTTGGAATAGCAGCAGAAGAACTGCATACACCAGCAATATAATAAACAAATTTGGCAGTTCGGCTACAGGAAGCAAATGCTTTAAGTCATGACAGGGAAGTTCTATATGTATAAACATCTTACGGGGCACAAAAATCAGATAGACAGCCACCACCGAAAATGCCAGATACCATCTTTTCAGTCTGGGCAGAATAAGAAACGCTCCTGTCAGCAGGCAGAGCGCCGAATAAACGAAAAACCGCTTGTTGAAACCTTCAAAAAGGTAATGACATGACAACACGAATAAAATTACAGACACCAGACATCCAACAATAATCCGCCACTTTTTGCTCAGCGCGTCTGCCAGATAAGCTCTCATTTCCTGTAAAGTCTTCTTTATCAATAGCTGCATGTCGGCACCTCCCTCCATGCCATGTGTCCGTCACTCACAGCTTTGGGGTATCCTTTTTCTTTTTCTGAAATATTTTGCATGCCCTACAGTATAGCACAAACCGCAGATTTGTCAAATCCGCGGTTTGCTCTTGAACTTTATTCCCAATCTATCCCCAAAATCTCCTCCACCGGGATGTTTCGCGGCCTATAACCCTGGTTTCGGATTACGGTACCGGGAGGAGAAATCCGAAAAGTGTTGATTTCCTGTTCATCTCCGAAGTCGCTGCTGTGCTCGCCTACATCATACCAGGCCTCACATATGCCATACCAGACCAGTCCTGCCCTGGTATACACCGCCAGATTCACACTTGTGCTGCTCCAGTCTGCGAAGGAAGCCAATGCCAGCCGCTGTCCATCAAAGGACCAGACATTCTCACTGGGAAAGACAAAACTTTGTATGGAAGGGAATTGCTCCGGCTCCCAGACTTCCATCTCATCCCCATTTGAAACAGCAAAGACAAAGCTGCCGTCCTGCCACACCAGCAGCACACCATTCTCCTGTACGGACAGCTGTGCCAACCAGGGCTCATACCCATCATATCTCTCCATCAAGTCGGATCTCACCAAAAGTTTTTGACTAAGTGCCAGACTGCCATTGTCAGACTCAAATACATTCAGATAATATACATTTTCTTCTTTTGTGACAAGATACAGCCTGTCCTGACTTTCGTTAAGCGCCATGTCCACCAGCTCTATCCCCGACTCCAGGCTGCTGACGATTCTTGCCTGCTCCAGATCTACCGTCAATCCGCGATTACGATTTGTATCTTCTATATAAGGATAATAATATATGCCATACGTTCCACCCAACCCTTTCATCTCATCATTTTCCCAATTTTCCAAGTAAAAAGCATGATAGCATCCCTGCTGTCCAAAAGCGGATAGATTATGAAAAGAAACTCCCGACAAACCTTTGCACTGTACGTCTGTCACATCTCCTGCGAAATCTTTTTCCAGAGTGATCTGCTCTATATCATCGCCCACGGGAACCTGAAAGAAATCTGCAAAAAAGCCTTTCGACTCGTAATAATACACCTCCAGCGTTTGTCCATCTGCCAAATACTCCTGTAAATGAAACTCCAGCGGATAGAATTCATAATAATCCTTAAGCATCACCGTCTCTGTACGCCGCTCCCCCGGCTCCGTCCTGTCCATCACGGCTTGAACTATTTTTGACATAGGATATCCCTCCGGATCAAAAGACCCCCTGACGGCATTGCCACCTACATCATCCGTTCCCCAATTGGTGATGTAATCCACAGTAATCTCATCCACTGCTGTCTTGGGCCAATCCTTCCCCCAGGAAGAAAAAATAAAGTTACTTGCAGTCTCACCACTGCCAAGAGTGTACTCCGTCTCCCAAATAAGCTGATCCTGCCACTGGGAAGCCATGCGCAGCATGAGTCCTGCTGCCTCCTCAGAATCACCGTACAAAGTGGTAGTGGTGATTACCACATCATCTTTTTTGTTATCCACCCAAAAACCTCCGGCCACAAACATCACCGGACCCGCAATCAGCAAAATCAAAGCCAGGCATAATGCTTTCTTCATGATGATACCTCCTGTGCCCAGTTTTTCACACCGCACTTGACACCACCCCGCATTTGACGGGCATCGGTTCAAAATTGGTATGGAACATTCCAATTTATACCCCCAATGCCTTCTGTACACGCTCAGGTTGATAATTATATGTTTCCTTCACATACTCCATCAGTGTCCTGCCCTGTTCCTCCAACTCCAAAGTAGTGACATCTCCCACTATTTTACCTTTTCTAAGCAGCACTGCCCTTCCCAGGAAATTCTCCACCTCCGCGATCAGGTGAGTAGAAAGAAATACAGTTTCTGTAGGCTCTAAAATACCCAACAACACCTTGTAAAAGTCTTCCCGGTTGAAAACATCGTTCCCCGCAAAGGGCTCATCCATCAGGATGTAATCCGCTCCCTGACACAGAGCCATGATCACCTCAAACTGATTCTTCTGACCGGTGGAAAAACTTCTTAGCTTTATATTTCCGGGCAGCTCAAAAAAATCCATCAGTGTCTTAAACCGCGCTGCACGGAAAGAACCAAAGTGAAGCTCATAGAATTCCCAGTGCTGCTTCGGTGTCAGGTTCGGGAAAAAAGAGTGCTCACAGGTAGCAAAAGAGAGCCTGGAAATATTGCTCCGGTCAATCTTTTTCCCGTCCAGCAGGATTTCTCCTCGGTGTGGCAAAAATCTAAGGATACACTTTAACAGCGTTGTTTTGCCCGCGCCGTTCTCTCCGAGAAGCCCCACAATCTCTCCCTGCTCCAGGGTCAGGTTCACATTCTGCAGAGCATCCTTTCCTATATAAGATTTACTTAAGCCCTTGATTTCCAACATATCCATCATCCTCTCTCAATATAACCGCGGCATACACTCCGTCGGCACAGTTATCCAGTACAACCCCAGATATAGTACATATAAGAGCACGGTTGCCAGGACCAACACCGCCGCACAGAGCAGAGGTCCCTGAACGCAGCTTGCAAGCACCACTCCCCGCCGAGGAAGTCTGCGCATCACATAGATACTCCTTGTATACTGCCAGTAACTGGCATAATGCCACACCGCCATCACCGCCAAAAACACAATTGGGAGCAAAAACCACATCCAACTGTTTCCCACCACTTCCGCATAGGATTCAGCCATTACCTCCGCTCTCACAAACCTTTTCCCGCCCTCATACCAATATAATCCACTGGTCATGCGGCCCAGCCGGAACAGGTACTGCCAACTCAGGACAAAGGCTAATCCCAAAAGACATCCCGTTACCTTCCATTCGTCCTGCCACTCATACCCGGGCGGATAAAGCTTCTCGATTCTTTCCATACTGCCTCTTTTCAGCGGCACCGCCGCAACACTACTCTTCCCCCGGTTCCCGTATATCTGCGTTGCTGTCCCAGATTCCGAATATCTTGAGCACCGCCACCAGAAGCGCAATGCCAAAGACGATGTCAATCGTCAGATCTACCCCTTGAAATCCTACATCAGCAACATATCCTTCGGCATTTAGGACCAGCAAAGCCCAATATGGGGTTAAATTCCGCTGTTCCAGGCTCACCGCCAAACCAGCACTCAGAGCGAGCACTACCAAAAGATTCCGCACCCACTTTGCTGTCTCCGCTAAAGGCAGCAAATTATGAAGAAAAGGAATTCGGTAGAAAACCAGAAATTCAAACTGGGGTTCTACAAGCCCCGGCATTCTCTCACGATATAGCCTGCACATCAACAGAACGCTCCAAATCTGCACTGCGAACAGCAGACAAAAGCATAAAAAATTATATGCCGTCCTCACCAGATAAAGATGACGTCTGGAGATTCTTAACCTGCTCAGAGTATAGCTGATCCTGCTTTTACTGTTCTCTGTCTCACAGCGCAGCAATACTATAAAAATCAGACAAAAGGCTGCTATAAATAAAATGAAATAACCGTTGCGGAAAACATATCGACTATTTCCGCTAAAAATCGTCTCAAACCTGACAAATTGAAACCAGCCATGTCCTATCTTTTGCATCAAGCTCCACCTGAACAGGACGCATTCTCCCGCCGCCATAATAACCAGTATAGCCAATATCTTATATATGCTTCCCCTTGCAAGCAATGCCCACAGGGAAAGTTCCCTGGCCAGGCGGCCGCTTGGCCGGGTCCTCTCCGGAACCGGTTTTCCTTTTGTCTTTACCATATACATCTCTCCTCTCAATCATTCCAGGGTCTCTCCTCATAGCCTTGCCAGAGACGCTCCTCTTACTCTTGCCAAAGGCTCTCCGCAAGCTCCATCGCCTCCGTCTTTCCTATCCCAAGCTGCTTCATGGCTCGAATCCAGCCTCCTGTATCACTCTCCAGAAGCTCCCGTCTGATCCGCTCCACGGTCTCCCCGTCCACTTTCGTATAACTCTTTGCTCCGGAGTGGGAACTGATCACTCCCTCCTCCTCCAGAATGTGGTAGGCCTTTTGAATGGTATTGGGATTCACGCCCAACAGAGCCGACAGCGCCCTCCGGGAGGGAACTTCCTCCTGGTCTCCCACCGCACCGGAAGCAATTCCCTGCTTGATGTACCGTATGATCTGAAGGTAAATGGGGCCGGAGTCATCCAAAATAAATTCCTCAAATGAAATCATCTCTATTCGTTACCTCATAAGGATTATGTCCAATCAGCCTAAAACCGTATTATTCGTATAGTACAGTTTGTATAACCGTATTATAAAGCTAATACGGTTGTGTGTCAACATGTAATTTATTAGGTAGAACCACCTGGCTGTTTACCTGTTGTCAACAATAATTCTCTCTCGTGGTATTAGTGTCTTTATTTATGCATTTTTATGCTTTTTATTGTTATTATTATTCATTTTGTGCATATTTTCCTCGTTCACATGTATTAATCTTAGTTTTTTATTCATATTTAATGCTTGCATTTCCATATTTTCTGTTGTATAGTGGTTTCAGACTGTAAAACAAAAATACATATTAAACGGAGGCATTATACAATGAAAGAGAAAGTAGTTCTTGCTTATTCCGGCGGTCTGGATACTACCGCCATCATTCCCTGGTTGAAAGAAAATTTTGATTACGAAGTGATCTGTGTCTGCGTGGACTGCGGGCAGGCCGAAGAACTGGACGGTCTGGAGGAGCGCGCAAAGTCCTGTGGCGCGTCCAAGCTGTACATTGAGAATGTGATCGATGAATTCTGCGACGAGTACATTGTTCCCTGCGTACAGGCTAATGCCATCTATGAGAACAAGTACCTGCTTGGCACTTCTATGGCCCGCCCTTTGATCGCCAAAAAGCTTGTTGAGATTGCCCGCAAGGAGGGCGCTACCGCTATTTGTCACGGCGCTACCGGCAAGGGTAACGACCAGATCCGTTTTGAGCTCGGCATCAAGGCTCTGGCTCCCGACCTGAAAATTATTGCTGCATGGAGGAACGACAAGTGGACCATGGATTCCCGTGAGTCTGAAATTGCATACTGTGAGGCACACGGCATTCACCTGCCCTTCTCCGCCGACTCTTCCTACAGCCGGGACCGCAACATCTGGCACATCAGCCATGAGGGCCTGGAACTGGAGAATCCCGCAAATGAGCCGAACTTTGAGCATCTGTTGGTGCTGGGCACCACTCCTGAGAAGGCTCCCGATGAGGGCGAGTATGTGACCATGACCTTTGAGAAGGGTGTACCCACTTCCGTAAACGGAAAGAAGATGAAGGTTTCCGAAATCATCTCCACCTTGAACGATCTGGGCGGCAAGCATGGCATCGGTATCATTGACATTGTGGAGAATCGTGTAGTAGGCATGAAATCCCGCGGTGTATATGAGACCCCCGGCGGCACCATCCTCATGGAGGCACATCAGCAGCTGGAAGAGCTGATTCTTGACCGCGATACCTATGCCCTGAAAAAAGAGATGGGCAGCCGCTTTGCAAGCCTTGTGTACGAGGGAAAATGGTTTACCCCCTTACGTCAGGCAGAGCAGGCATTTATTGAGGAGACTCAGAAGTATGTAACGGGCGAAGTGAAATTTAAGCTCTATAAGGGTAACATTATTAAAGCCGGCACCACTTCCCCTTATACTCTGTACAATGAGAGCATCGCCTCCTTCACCACCGGCGATCTATACGACCACCACGACGCGGAAGGCTTTATCAATCTATTCGGTCTGTCCAGCAAGGTTCGCGCCATGAAGATGCAGGAGCAGGGTGAGAAGCTGTTCTAGGACGGAAAACCATGTTTCAGGCGGAAGCAGCTAAGGAACAACACTGACATGACTATCCTTGGAATATATTTGATGGTTATAAATCTGATCGGTTTTTTCATTATGGGCATGGACAAAAAAAGAGCCATCCGGGGTGCCTGGCGCATCTCGGAGGCTTCTTTGTTTTCCGTGGCACTGATTGGCGGAGCCTTGGGCTGCACGCTTGGGATGCATTTTTTTCACCATAAGACAAAACACTGGTATTTCAGGTATGGGCTACCGGCAATTTTTGTTGTACAGGTTTTGTTTGGCATACTAATTTTATCGGAAATACTTTTTTAAGGGAGGCAACTCAATGACAGCACTGCAGATCACATCTATGAAAAACTTTATGAACCACCTGCTGGCTTCGGAGAGCTTTGACATCTTTTTGCTGGAGGAAGCCGTGATCGGTACAGCCAACACCTTCACCATCGACGGTCGTATCAATAAGGACTTTTTCCGCGAAGAAGGAAATGAGGGTATTCCTGAATTGTCGGAATTCCGTCCCTGGAGCGAATTGAAGGGACTCTGCTTTGATTTAATCAAGGGAAAACGCACTCCACTGTTTTTCCGCTTTACCCTGCAGCTGAAACCGGAATTGACAGTCGCTTTGCTAAAAAGGGAAAACTGTGATGTGGATCCAGCACAGGTAAAAGCGCTGGCACTAAACATCCGCTATGATGGCACAAAGGCGGTATTGACCACTGCCACGGCATACCACACCTTTCTCATGTCAAAAGAGCCCGATGCCATCTGGGACCGAGCTCTTGTCAAGTATCTGGATCGGGAGGGCATCACCTACGAGATTCTTTGATCCTTCTAAGGTCATGCCAATCCAATTGTTCCACCGGGATAAATCCCTTATTTTTTCATCTTAGGCTTGAAAATAAGGCTGGCAAGATATCCGAAGATCAGTGCAGCCGCAGTTCCAACAGCCCCCGCTTTGAAACCGCCGGCGAACAGTCCAAGAAAACCTTGCTCATCCACTGCCTCTTTCACACCCTTCATCAGTACATTGCCAAAACCAAGCAGCGGCACACTGGCTCCTGCACCTGCAAACTCCTGAAAAGGCTCATACCAGTCCAGGAAACCGATGACAGCCCCCGTTACCACCAAAAGCACCATGATACGGCCCGGCATCAGTTTCGTCTTCTCCATCAATATCTGTACCAGGGCACAGATCATTCCGCCCACCCAAAAAGCATTCAAATAATCCATCACGGCATTCTCCTTTTTCATACTTTGACTGTAAACCGCCTTTGCAGCTTAAGTCCTTTTGTATGTTAGTTTCTGCCGTAATCTGTAAATTATGTATGAAGCTTAATTATGCAGACAATTTAATTTTCTCAGACTGCCGCAATCACTTCCACTTCACAAAGCACATTCTTAGGCAGGGTCTTTACTGCCACACAGCTTCTGGCGGGCTTTTCCGTAAAGTAGCGGGCATATACTTCATTGAAAGTGGCAAAGTCTCCCATATCTGCAAGGAAACAGGTGGTCTTCACCACATTCTCATAACCGGTTCCGGCTTCCTCAAGTACAGCGCCGATATTTTTCATCACCTGCTCCGCCTGTGCTACAATGTCGGATCCCTCAATTTCACCCGTAGCCGGATTAATGGGAATCTGACCTGACGCAAACAGTAATCCGTTAATAATGATACCCTGTGAGTAGGGTCCGATAGCCGCTGGGGCTTTATCTGTTGAAACCTTCTTTAACATAGCAAAATCCTCCTTTAATTCAGTAAATTATTTATGCTCATCTGTCTCCGGCTCGTCAAACTCTGCCGTCACATAGAAGCCCCTTGTATTTTCCACTACATCCACCACCACGCCTTCCCGGCTCTTTAGTCTGTTCCGAAAAGGAATGTTGACAGACATGGCAAGAGAAGGGTCAATGGTATAATAATAATTGCTGGGAAGCACACCTTCCGTAACAGTAATCTTCTGACCGACCTCCAAAAGCCCCGATCGTTCCATTTTAAACTCCATCCTTCTCAAATGATCATCTCCTTAGTCGCAAGCTGCAAATCTGCTATTCAGCATAACGCAAAAGTGTTTTTTCGTCAAGCGATGGACTTTCCACATCCTATTTGGAACCTTACACATCCTATTGGGGTTTCTATTTGGTTATTTTTTCACCATCTATTGCAAAAGCTTACTTTTTATATTAACATATCATTAAGGTGTAAAACCACCAAAGCGACAAATTCTGAAAGTTTAAAAATGATAAAAAACCTGCATAAGGAGGATAAACATGGCTGATGTCAACAAACCAAAGGGAAAATCAACTGTCAGGCAACAAGACCGACCGGTAAGCACATCCCATATCAGCACTGCTAAATCTTCCGGAACTTCTTCTGCAAACAAAACTACAGGAGGTAACCCTGGCAGCCATGTGAGCCGTCCAACAACCGGCTCTAATCCTAAACCAGCTGCCAACCCTGTCAGATTCTCGCACGAAGGCTCTGGCCGTCCGGGTGGTTCCGGGGGACCTGGTGGACCCGGGAGACCCGGTGGGCCTGGCTTCCACGGTGGTCCCGGCGCTCCGCCCAGACCGCCAAGGTCACACAGGTCGCCCAGACCACGCAGAAAACAAAGTATTGGATCCACAATATTGGCAGTTCTATTGCTGCTTCTCATCCTTGGAGCTGCCATCTGGTTTCAAAATCGTGGGAATAGCGGGAATCCGACAGACTCCTCTTTCAGATGGCACACTCCGTCCCCTGTAGCACAGATCGAAGTATCTGAAACGGACAGTGACAATCCGAATATATTAGCGCAAGACACCTTTCTAAGCGAAGATGCCACATTGGAAGTGCATGTTCTGGATGTTGGGCAAGGTCTCTCCGTGTTCCTAACCTGCGGTGACGAGACCCTCCTCTATGATGGAGGTGGTCGCTCAACTTCCTCTTTTGTAGTATCCTATCTGCAAAAGCAGGGAATCGACCGATTGGATTATGTGGTTGTCTCTCATTACGACGCCGATCACCTGGCAGGGGTGATCGGCGCTTTAAATGTTTTTGAGATAGACACCCTGATTGCACCGAATTACCAAACTGATACCAAGCTGTTTTCTTCCTTCCAACGGACTGTCCAGGCAAAAGAACTCTCAATCACTTCCCCTGTTCCCAGCACTGCATACTCCTTTGGAACAGGGGAATTTCAGATTCTGGCGCCGATTGACTCTTCCTACGAAAATGAGAATGACTATTCCATTGTGCTTCGGGTATGTCTTGGAGAGAATACACTGCTCCTGACGGGAGATGCATCAGAAAACAGTGAATCAGAAATGATGGAACAAGGAGTAGCGCTTCAGAGCGATGTGTTGGTGGTGGGGCATCACGGAAGCGCCGGATCTACCAGCGCGGAATTTCTGGAGGCAATCAAACCCTCTTATGCGATCATCAGCTGCGGTCGGGATAATGATTACGGTCACCCTTCAAAACGGGTGATGGCACTTTTGGAGGAAATGGAGATTCCTGTGTATCGTACAGATCTTCAGGAGACGGTGATTTTTAGGTTGACAGGGCAGGAAGTATTATTTGAAAAAGATCCTTGTGAGAATTATTCTTCAGGAAAAGAGTTGTATGGACAGAGTAATTCTAACGACTCATCATATGATTTCCAAAGCCACGTCTTTAGCTCTATCTGCGCAAAAATACCCGGAGCAATATTACTCCGGGTACCTCCCTGTCAGCTTTGTATGAGATAGTATTACATCATCCCCAGATTCTGTATTTTCCGCTCAAGGCCAGGTATGCAAAGAAATACAGACAATTATCATAATACCTCCGTTCTCCCTGTCGCAGGGGCTGCTGCCAAAAACGTTCCACCCACTGCCAAGCGGTCTGTTGTTCCTGATCATTTTGGCTGCGGCCAATCACAGCCAGCGCACCCTGCGCTGTAGTCGCCAACATCCCCACAGGATGCAGTGCATCCTCCTCTAAACAGGTGCCATCCAGTTCGTAAATCTTGTAGGGTTCTTCACGATCTCCTAAAAAACGCTGTAGCTTGGCTGCTGCGTCAGCCTGCCCCTCATCCACACCGAACCAGGCATAATCCAGACCGATATTTGCCACTGTCCGGTACGCGTCACTGTAAAACCAGTCATGCCGGTCATTGGCCCAAGGAAGCTTTCTGCTCATGGGAGAGCCGTCAAATTCCGCATATTCTGCGTTCATTCCTGTGACGGGATGACAGGCGCTTACCAGGTACTTTCTGCTTGCGGATGCGGCCTCTTTCCAGAAGGGTCTGTCTTCCTCATCCGCCCAGAGGGCAAACAATTCATAAAAATGCGGCAAATGATAAGAAGGATCCGTAAAGTCAATACCCGGCACAAACAATACCTGCTTGTTGTGACGGTTCCACATGGGCTGACCGGGGCGGCCGTTCTCCCCTTTGTGAAGTCCTGCCCGCAGAATGGCTTTCGCATGCTCGGAATAGCAATAGATTCCCTCGCCGTCACCCCATCTGTGGGAGGCAAAGAAAAGAGCCATGGCAAAGAATTCCTCTCCGTCAGGAGCTGCCCCCTCTGCGTTCTTTCTACCGTCTAAAGCGCAGGACCAGGCAAAATACCCCTCATTCTCGCCCGATTTCTGCCACATATAAGTATACGCCCACTTCCAGATTCTATCGAACTCTTCTTTTTTGTTAAGCTGCACACAGATCATCATGCCGTAAGACATTCCCTCTGTACGGGCATCATGATTACCGGTATCCTCCAGATAACCCATGTCATCACCTACAGGATGGTAGATCCGCTCCTCCTCCGAGCCGTAGAAAAAAGTGTTCCATATCTCTTGAAGTCTTTCTTCTATCTCCTGTTCACTCTTTCCGCTCTCCAAAAATAAATTTCTGTATTCCTTATTGTCAAAAGCACCCATGCCTTATCCCTCCTAAAGCCATATTCAGTCTGGCTTGAGTAACATTATAAGGCATGGGTAACCCTTGGGTCTTGGCAAAAACTGCCAATTTTATGCTCATATTTTGCTAAGTTGGCGGTAAATGTTCAAAAAGTTTATAAAAAGTATATTCTGCCAACTTGTGTGTGTCTGGTTAAATCGTTACAGATGGCTGATTGTGAGGACATTACAGGCTGCCGTCTTTAAATACTCTCAATCACAACACCGTGGGCGATGCCTGGCACACTCTTTCCTTCATTGAAGCTGGTCTTACTGAGCAAAGCGCCAGTTGGCATAAACAAAACCTTCTTCCAACTGTGCTCTTCCAGCTGCTTCAAAATATATGCCGAAAGTGTCACAGCACTACATCCACAGCCGCTGCCGCCGGCATGAGTATCCTGACTGTCACTGTCATAGATTTCAATACCGCAATCCATGTGCTGAGAGGAAATATCATAACCACGCTCCATTAACAAATCAATTAGTACTCTCTGTCCAACCATTCCCAGATCTCCAGTGATTATTTTGTCATAATCATCTGGTTGACTTCCAAAGTCAATGAAATGCTGTTCCAATGTAGATGCGGCTGCAGGCGCCATGCAGGCGCCCATATTCATGGAGTCCTTCAAACCATAATCCACAATCTTTCCCACTGTCATACCCGTGATCTTGGCTCTGGGTCCTTTTCCGCCTGTCTTCACAGCCGTCATCGCATCTTCATCTCCCAGCACAAAAGCCCCGCTTCCTGTCACTGTCCAGGTGGCGGACAACGGTCGCTGATTGCCATATTCCAGCGGAAAACGAAATTCCTTTTCTGCGCTGGCAAAATGGCTGGAGGTTACGCAGGCCACTCGCCGTGCAAATCCGCCGGCAATACTCATGACTCCCAGAGTCAATGACTCACCACACGTGGAACAGGCTCCATACACTCCTAATAGTGGTATCTGGTAAGACGATATACCAAATGATGTGGCTATGGATTGACCAAGCAAGTCACCCGCAAAGATAAAAGTGACCTCATCCTGACTTAATCCGGACTTCTCCAAGGCTATTCCAACTGCATCCTTCTGAAGAGTGCTCTCTGCCTCCTCCCAGGTGGCACAGCCAAACATATCATCCTCTCCCACTTTATCAAACAAAAGCCCCAGAGGTCCCTGTCCTTCCTTAGTTCCCACAACGCTGGCGCTGTTTAAAATATATACAGGTTTTTCCGGCCTGATACTGGCCTTTCCCAAACTTTGATTCATGCCTATCCCTCCGTGTGAAATACATGGGTTAATTTATTATACTGTTTCCCAGTATTTCCAGAGGTTTGAAAAATATGCACTTATTTTCGCTCCGCTCAACGGAGCGTTTGTTGTTTTTTTCCAAGATAAAGGGTAGAATGAATGGAAGAACGGAGGTGGTAGTGTGGACAACAAAAAGACCGGATCGCTCATCGCACAGAGGCGGCAGGAACTGGGACTGACCCAGAAAGAGTTGGGGGAACAGCTGCATGTATCAGATCGGGCTGTATCCAAATGGGAGCGGGCTGCCGGGTTCCCGGATATGTCCCTACTGGAGCCCCTGGCGAACGCGCTGGGTGTTTCTGTGCTGGATCTAATCCGTGGGGAACGTCTGACACCTGAGGAACAGCCGTCACCTGAGACGGAGCGCTCCGTCCGCACGGCAGTACGGGAGCTGAGCGGGCGACTGCGTCAGAGCCTGGGTCGGTATCGACGGCTCATTATTATACTGACGATTTTACTTGTAGCAGGTGCAGCAGTGCTGGCCTATCAGCGCTTCGGTCCTTTTCAGGTATATGCCGTAAAAGAGCGCGAGGTCTCCGCCGCTGAGGCTCTGGAGGCCGTACCCCATGTCATCATCACCGTCTACGACTTTGCCGCGAGTCAGCGACTGTTGAATGACCCGGAGGTGGGCGGACTGTTGATTCCTGTGATGCCAGACAGTGAGAGCACTCTGCCGCCGAACATGATGGATTACCATATAGCCATGGACGCTGAGGTCGCCGACTCGTATCAGGAATTGCTCCGAATCGGCGGGCAGGCGGTGGATGGTATCAGCGTGGAAGTGTTTTACAACATCATTGTGGTAAGCTATTCCCTGGAAAACCGCCACTGTATCCTGGAGATATTCTACGGCGGATCCATCCGTAAGACTGCCTATACAGATAAATATGTGAACAGCAAGCCAGAAGTGGACGGGGTTGTCGCTTCGAACGAAAATAACGAGCGCTTTACCATCAGCCGAGAAGAGTGGAGCCCAGGGAAAAAATGAACCCCCTAATTAGAAAGAGGGTTCATTTAATTATAGCACGTTTTATTGCACAGCCTTCATCAGACTTGTGACCACATAGAGCACCTGACCGTTGTACTCCACCCTGGACCAGCCGGAGTCCGTACTGATACCGGTGCGATGCACCGACTCTCCGTTACTTACCTGGCAACTGACAGTAGTGTCACCTTCTGTTGTGCTGGGTTCAGTCCGCAGATTTACGTACTCCTTGGGTGTAATTTGATCATCGCAATCAGTAAAAATGATAATCCTGCCACTTATCGTACTGACACGATTGGGATTAGCAGGTGTCACAGGTGTCTTATAGGATAAATCCGTCGTCAGGTACTGTGTCACAGCATATAATGTCTGGCCGTTGTAATCAATCTGCGACCACCCTGTATTAGAATTGATACCTGTCCGGGAAAGCACCTCACCGTTGCTTATCTGTGTCACTACGGTATCTGTGTCAGCAGTACTGGGAACCGAACGAAGATTCACCACATCCTTGGGCATAACCGACTGCTGTACTGCTTCAAAGCTCATGGTAACATCACCGTCCTGAGGCTCAGGCGCATCATCAGTATCCGGTGTGGAAGCGGCTGCTGTATCTGCAGTGGGCTCCGGCGACTCGGCTGCCTCCGGGGAAGCCATGTCCTCTGTATCCTTCCCTTCTGTCTCTATGGAATCCGATGGCTGTCCTTCCGGCGATACAGATTCTGTCTCAGGGAACCCTGTTGTCACTCCAGGTATATCAGTAGCTGTAGGATCAGGAGCCGCACCTCCTTCTCTGTGGGTAAAGAACCAAAGCACCGCACATATGATAGCGGCCAACACTACCAGTCCGGCAAACACCAAAGTCACCTTCCATGGCTTAAGAGGCTCCGGCTCATCCTGCCAGTCGTCCTGCCAGTCATCCTCCTCATCATCCAACTCATCCCATGGAACCTCGTCCTCCTGATTCAAATCTACAATCTCTAACTCATCATCTTGATCATATCTGTAATAGTCATTCATTCCGCTCTCCCATCTTGCTATAACATGTGGCATTCGCAAAATATCCGTGCAAGCACGGCTACTTGGCTCATTGCTCGCGGGAATATATCTTAAAACGGATTACTCTGTCTGGCTGCCGTCATACTTCTCACTCTGCATGCGTATCAGCTCTGCGTCCTCGAAATAGTTGATCTTCATGGCGCTCTTTACTTCAGATAGCGTCTGTGCAGCCACCTCCCGGGCTGCATCGCTGCCCTTCTTCAGCACCTCATACACCGCAGGGATATCCTTCTCCAGTTCTTTCCTGCGATTCCGGATGGGTTCCAGAGTCTCCTGCATGATGTTGTTCAGGAATTTCTTGACCTTTACATCGCCCAGACCGCCCCTCTGGTAGTGGGCTTTCAGTTCATCCAAATTTGCATACTCGGGCAGATACCGCTCAAAGTGCTCCTGACGGCAAAAAGCATCCAGGTAGGTAAACACAGTATTTCCCTCCAAATGCCCCGGATCACTGACCTGTAGATGCAGTGGGTCAGTAAACATGCTCATAATCTTGGTCCGCACTTCGTCAGCCGTATCTGCCAAATAAATGCAGTTTCCAAGGGATTTGCTCATCTTCGCCTTTCCATCAGTACCGGGCAGACGTTTGCAGGCATCATTCTCCGGCAGAAGAGCTGAGGGCTCCACCAGTACGGGTGCGTAAACAGTGTTGAACTTGTGCACAATTTCCCTTGCCTGCTCAATCATGGGGAGCTGGTCGTCTCCCACAGGTACTGTGGTTGCCTTAAAAGCCGTAATGTCGGAAGCCTGACTGATGGGATAGGTGAAAAATCCTACAGGGATGCTGGCCTCAAAGTTGCGCATCTGAATTTCGTTCTTTACGGTAGGATTCCGCTGGAGCCTTGCCACTGTCACCAGGTCCATGTAATAAAATGTCAACTCGCAGAGCTCGGAAATCTGAGACTGTATAAACAGTGTGGACTTTTCCGGATCCAGGCCACAGGACATATAGTCCAGCGCCACCTCGATAATATTCTGGCGCACCTTCTCCGGATTCTCAATATTATCCGTCAACGCTTGCGCGTCGGCGATCATGATAAAAGTCTTCTTATACTCTCCTGAATTTTGCAGTTCTACACGTCTGCGGAGCGAGCCAACATAGTGGCCCACATGAAGACGGCCCGTGGGGCGGTCTCCGGTCAATATGATCTTATCTGTCTTGTCCATTGTTTAGTTGCCTTTCTGTTCATTTTTACTTTTCCATATCTTAACACAACCTGAAAAATTCTGCAATCTACCCCATAATAATTCAAGCTTTCTTGCCTAATTCTTAATCTTTTACCTGCAAATGAGTCTTATTATATACCATTGACAGACTTTTCTCCTTTGTATATATTTTCATTATAGCTTGCATCTTACGAGATGTGACAGGGAGAAATTATGCAAAGAAAAGAGGACGCAGATGAAGCTAAGACTGGTGAAACTGAGCGATGATTATAAGGCACTGCTGTTTGACATGATGGACGAGTGGTATGCGGCGGGAGAAAAGATTGTGCCTTATGCCATTCGGAAGTGCGATTACCATGACTGGGATGCATACGTTAATTCCGTGGATATCCGGTACGGTGATGAGAACAATGTTCCGAGCACTACATTCTTTTGCTTGGATGAAGATCGCGATATTCTTGTGGGTGCCGTAAATATAAGGCATTATCTGAATGAACAGTTAAGGAAAAACGGTGGCCATATCGGAGACGGTGTGAGACCTTCTGAACGAAGAAAAGGTTATGCCACCGCTATGATCGGTCTGGCGCTGGCCGAATGCCGGAAGCTTGGGATCGAGAAAGTGCTGATGGTTTGTGATAAAGAAAATACCGGTTCTGCAAAAAGCATAATAAATAACGGCGGTGTCCTGGAAAATGAGATAGAAGAGGACGGAATCGTGGAGCAGAGATATTGGATAGATATCTGAATGTCTCTAAAACGGTACTAAAGGGGTATGAAAGATGAGAATAAGGCCATACATTGAAAGTAAAGATTACGAATATCTGGAAAAATGGATTGATAATGAAAGGATACATGCCTTATGGTGCGCGAATCTGATTCCCTATCCCATTACCAGGGAAAATTTTCGCAGTGTTCTGGAGAAAAACGCCGTAGACTGGACGGGCAGTGCCTATGTGGCAACCGAAAACAGTGGAGAAATAATGGGTTTTTTCTGTTACTCTGTCAACACGGATGATAATTCGGGTTTTCTCATGTTTGTTATTATGGATAGCAAAGCGAGAGGAAAAGGGCGCGGAAAAGAAATGTTGCGGCTGGCTTTACAGTATGCTTTCGATATTACCGGGGTGGAATCCGTTCAGATCAATGTATTTGATGAAAATGTTGCGGCAAAAAGATGTTATGAGAAGGTAGGTTTTGTAGAAAGACATATTGAAAAGAATGTGTTTCCGTATAAGAGTGAGTGCTGGAGCAGATGTAATATGGTTGTCCACAAGCTGGAAAAGATGGGGGAGTTTTTTGATAACCGGATTGAAGGCTATGAAGATCATCAATTGACCTGTATTGAAGCAGCCCAGGAATTTTACCCCTTTACTGCAAGCTGTCTGCCCCTGGGGCAAAATGTGAGGATTTTAGACTTGGGATGTGGTACGGGGCTGGAATTGGATTATTATTTCAAACAGAATCCGCTGGCGCAGGTGACGGGAATTGACCTTGCACCGGGAATGCTTGCCGCTTTGGAAAATAAGTTTGCGGATCGAAAAATCACTGTGATACAGGGTTCCTATTTTACTGTTCCGTTAGGCGAAAACTGCTATGACGCAGCAGTGTCCGTGGAATCCTTACATCATTTTACCAAGGAGGAGAAAGTGCCCCTCTATTGTAGGGTACATAAGGCACTGAAGAAGGAGGGGTATTTCCTGATCACAGACTACTTTGCCTCATCGGATGCGGAAGAAGTATTGCACAAGAAGGAATTTGACCGTTTAAAGTCGCAGAAGGGCGTTTCCGATAATGAGTATTATCATTACGACATACCCTTGACGGTGGAGCATGAGACACAGGCGCTGTTGGAAGCTGGTTTTTCGTCGGTAGAAGTTTTGGGGCACTGGGGAGCCACCTACACCTTAAAGGCCCTCATATAAAACCGCTCCGGGATTAACTTCAACAATTTTTATTTCAAATATTTCCTCATAATAGTGAACCATTTTCTTTTAGAAAACTCTTCAAACCCGTGCCGCTCATACATTGTCGTGGTTCCATGATATTGCCATTCAAAGTCCGCGTCTGAGAATGGGTAAACTTCAACACATTCGAAGCCCTCTTCTTTCGCATCTGCGCAAGCCTTTTCCAGCATCAGACCGGCAATTCCTTTTCCGCGGTACGCCGGGGCAATGTCATAACAATAGACAACCTTGATTTTACCTTTTTCCGCATCCTCCGTAACATACTCCTCATCTTTATATAAATACCGATAATTCACTTTATCGTCAGTATTGCACCATCCAACAACCTTCTCCTCATCATAGGCTAAATATCCCTGCATAACTCCCCGTTCGATAAAAGCCCTGGCCAACTCACGGCGAGAGTTTTTATCCTTCATGGTCTCATTCAACTTCTTGTCCAAGTGACACTCCAGGCAATAGCAGTATGCCCACTCTTCATGGTCACTGAATGCCACGTTATCAAAATAATTGAGAAAATCCTCACACAGCTCCGGTGTTAATTTTTTGAGAATAATATTCATATATGTTCCTTTCTGCTCGCTTTAGAGGTATACAGTTGCCTATCCAAGATTTCCTTCCAACCCTATCTTACTAATATCCAAGAGCAATCTGTCGCCCCAGAATCAGTATCTGTTCAATGATAACTTGATGTTTATTCAGCAGATCCTCCAGCGTATTTGTCTCACAGACAGATATTCTTTTTACTGTCTCAATACCAAGATGCCCAAAGTAATGCTGTATGGCATTTAAGATAATCTCATTTTCCTGCTCCCGGATGCCTGCACGAACGGCGACTGCAATTCCTTTTATTGCTTTCTCCGCCTTCAATACCCTGTTGGGATTTGTGTCCCCATAAGGAGTATTGCGGTCAAAAAATGTCTTGAGCTGTCCCGGAACATCCGCCCAGTAAGATGGCGAAGCGATTACCACATAATCTGAGCTCAATATATCCTCAACAATCCTTCTGACATCATCATTTTGTACACACTCTCCGTTGGTATAACACAACTTACAGCCCCGACAGTACTTTATATCCATACTGCCAATACAATACTTTTTTATTTCCACACATCCTTCTGACATTCCCTTTATCAGGGTATCTACAAGATAAGCAGTACTGCCGTTTTCTCTGGCACTTCCCACTATGCAGGTCACTTTCGTCATATGCTCCGCTCTCCTTATGCCGTATACAGGGAATATGGTGCTTGCTTTTTGCTTCCCTCATAATTCTCCAAGTGTAATCCTTTTTCACCTGAGATAGCGCATTGAATACATTTCTTCGTAAGTTCCGGCACGTCATCCCGCGTCAATGCTTCATCCACATCCACCCACAGCACCTCGCTATTCTCATTATTGTCCGATGCAGCTTCGCCTGAAACATATTCCGCGCGAAATACAATGTACCAGTCATGCATATTGAATCTGATTCCTAAAATCTCGCCTGGCTCCACTTTCACATTTGTCTCTTCCATAAACTCACGTTTTAACGCTGCCTGAGGTGTTTCGCCGAAATCAACATAACCGCCCGGAATAATCAACTTTCCATTTCCGCTGCCATATGTATGCCGGCCAAGCAAAACATTATTGTTCCTGATGACAACACCGGCGACACTTTGATTCCAATTTGTATTTTCACTACTCATAACCTGTTTAGTCTCCTATAAAACATTATTGAGTTTATAAGTTGTTCTGCATAAAATTCCTGCTTCTTTCACAACCAATTCAGCTCATTAAATAGGCGCGGCAAGGCGCACCTTCGCAGCCAGCAAGATTCAATGGCGCTGCACTGAGCAGATATTTCCCCTCCGCTACATCCTTCAGGACAATTCCTTCCAACAGCACAATACCTGCGCCCAATAGAATCAGATGAACTTCCCTTGGCGCATCCTCAGGACCTACAGTCTGACTCTCATTGCCAAGAAGTTTGATGCCTGACCGGGCGAATACTTGCGCAGCTTCTGCTGTCACCGTTGCCTTACCCGCTATGAGAATCCGACTGGAAGCCCCTACAACCCGAGCTCTCTCCATAATATCAGCTGCATCTTCTACGGTCACATTGCCGTCACATCGGGCAACAAAACAATTGCCCACAAAAGGTTCCAGCCCCATCTCATCTATGGTTTTGCCGCCGGAAATGAAATGAGCCGGTGCATCTACATGAGTGCCGTTGTGGGCGCACATGGAAAATGCTGTTAGATTACAGACATCTCCCTGAGCCAGGTTTTGAAGCTGCTTCCGCGAAGGCATAGGGTCTCCGGGATATACCTTGCAGGAAAAAACCTCCTGCGTTATATCAATCATCATTCTCGTATCTCCTTACAGCGTGATCCAGTATCTCTTAATATACTCCCCGTCCACGCAGACTTCCTTTTCAAACACTCCACCGTTTGCCAAAATCGTCTTCTCGCTGGCAATATTCCCACGGCTGCAAGTGATCATGACCTTGTCCATCTTTCTGTCCCGGCAATTCTGCAGATTCAGCCGCAACATCTCTTTCGCGTACCCTTTCCCTCTCTCGGAGGGCCGCACGGAATATCCCATGTGTCCGCCCCAGAGACCAAGAATGGGATGGTCGATGTGATGCCTGAGGTCAATAATTCCCACCATGCGATTGTCTGAGACCCGGACAGCAAGGTACGAGTCAGATGGCACTTTGTCACCGGAACGGTTCTCCATCTCACTCAAAATGTGCAGCCACTCCTCTGTGGACTCACACCCTTGCAGGCTGCCGCACCCTGCGAAGTCGTCTGCATCGTTTGCTTCCAAAAGTTCCTGACGAAAATCCATGATATCTTGAGCATATTTCATTGATGGTTTTACCAGTTTGATTTGTTCCATACGATGCTCCTTCATAAGTACATTTTTCATTGTATAATGTTTCCACACGTTGCGGGCAGAGACCCGAAAAAACTGCGGTTTTCCCAGGATACAAAGTATCCTTGTTTGCATTCGTTCGTCAAATGTCCGAATAAGCATCTGCTCGAGCTCGGTGTTTCCACAAGTTACGGGCAGAGCCTCGGAGGCCTTGCCTCCTCGGTCGCTTCGCTCGTCAAATCCATACAAGTATCCCATCGGCTGCTCGAGCAAGCTCGGCATCCGACAGAATACTTGTATGCACTTGCCTCTGCCCTTTGCGGACATTATACCATAAGCCCTTTTATCTGTCTCTAAAAAACGCTTTTGTCCAGAAAAGACTCTATAAAAAAAGCGCTATTCGCGCTTTTTTTCTTTTTCCGGCACTGTCAGGAACAGTGACATGAACTCATGAGCCAGAAGGGGCATGGCGGAGAGGCCGATCAGCCGCAGCCATTCCTGCCCGGACAGAGAAGAAGTTCCGAATGCGCCAATCAAAAGCGGCACCTCCGTCACTGCAAATTGCAGTAAGAATCCCACTCCACAGGCCAGGATCATCAGTTTATTTTCCAGATGGTTCATACGGAAAACAGACCTGTGCACATCCCGCATGCCCACCGCATGAAAGAGTTGTGACATCCCCAGCACCGTGAAAGCATAGGTCTGAGCCCTGGAGAGTATCTCCCCATTCTGTAGCACGTGGGAAATCTGGCCGATGTTCAACGGCAGTCCCTGCATTCTGACCACCGCGCAAGGCAGCATGAGAAAAGCTGTCAGGCTGATTGTGGCAATCAGCGCCCCATAAAAACAGGTACAGGCCAAACCGCCTCTGGCAAACAAGCTCTCCTTTGCAGTCCGAGGCTTCTGCTTCATCAAACTGTCTCCATCATTTTTATCCACTCCCAATGCCAACGCCGGCAGGGAATCGGTAATCAGGTTGATCCAGAGAATATGACTGGACTTTAAAGGGGATGCCAACCCACAGATCACCGCAAGGAACATCGTGATGAGTTCGCCCAGGTTGGAGGACAGTAAAAAGATTACCGACTTGCGGATATTCTCATAAACTCCTCTACCTTCCTCAATAGCCCGGCGGATCGTTGCAAAGTTATCATCCGTCAGAATCATGTCCGAGGCCTGTCTTGCCACGTCCGTACCTGACAATCCCATTGCAATGCCGATATCCGCTTTTTTCAGGGAAGGGGCATCATTTACCCCATCCCCGGTCATGGCCACAATCTCTCCTCTTTGTTTGAAACCATCCACGATCCTTACTTTCTGAGCAGGCGACACCCGAGCAAACACCCTCACCGTTTCCAGACGTTCCCGCAACGCCTCATCTGAGAGTCGCTCCAGCTGTTCCCCCGTCACACACTGATCCGCCTGTTCCACGATGCCAAGCTGTTTCCCGATGGCAAAGGCAGTATCCACATGATCCCCAGTTATCATTACTGTGGTGACACCGGCATCCTTAAAATCTGCCACTGCTCTGGCAGCCTCCGGTCTGGCAGGATCCCGCATGCCAACTACCCCCAGAAAAGTCAACTGCTCCTCCTCGGGAGTACTGCACCCAAGACGCATAGCCACTGCCAAAGTCCGCAGAGCGTCACCGGACATTTCCTCCACCGCTCTTCTGATCTGTCTGCGGTGTACATCCGTGATCCGCACAGGACCTCCGGCAGTCTGAACTTTTGTACAGTGTTTCAGTACCTCATCCGGTGCACCCTTCGTATAGCTCACCAGTTCCGCCACTGAGCTTGCCGCCTGCAGTTCTGCATTCGGCCTTCGTTCCCGTCTGTGAAGGGTGGTCATCATTTTCCTATCCGAATCAAAAGACAGCTCGTTGATTCTAGGCATGCTCAGCTCAAGCTCCTCTTTCTCCACTCCAAGTTCTGCTGCCAAATCCAGCAGAGCCAGCTCTGTAGGATCTCCCGTCCTGTTTCCCTGTACTGCTACAGCATCGTTACAGCCCACACAGCCGTAAAATAGATCAGGGCATTGGGTCAGCCTTAGTTCCCCCACAGGACAAACTGCCCCGTAAATATAACATTTTTCCACAGTCATTCGGTTCTGGGTCAGTGTTCCTGTCTTGTCGGAACAGACCACACTTACCGCGCCAAGGGTTTCCACAGAGGGCAATCTGCGGACAATTGTATTCACTCGAACCATCCTGGTAACGCTGAGAGCCAGACAGATGGTGACCACGGCGGGAAGTCCCTCCGGTACCGCAGCCACTGCCAAACTAATCGCTGTGATCAGCATCTCAGGAATGTTCCGCTGCTGTATCACGGCAATCCCAAAAAGAGCTGCACAAAGAATCAGGCTTAAAAGGCTCAGCACCTTCCCCAGTTCTCCCAGACGTTTCTGGAGAGGGGTCATCTCTTCCTTTGCTTCTGTGATCATGGCAGCGATATGCCCCAGTTCCGTATCCATTCCGATTGCAGTAACAATACCTTCTCCCCTGCCGTAAGTAACGATGGTGGACATATAGGCCATATTGTGCCTGTCCCCCAGCGGTATGCGCGCTCCGCCCCGTGCAACAAAAGCTGCATCTTTTTCCATAGGAACAGATTCTCCGGTCAGAGCGGATTCCTCAATCTTTAAGTTGGAGGCAGCGGTCAGTCTCACATCCGCAGGAATCTGGCATCCTGCTTCCAGATACACCAGATCCCCTCTGACCAACTCTGCCGCCGGGATTTCCATACGTCTTCCTTCCCTGATCACCATAGCCTTAGGGCTGGCCAGCTTTTTTAAGGATTCCAACGCTTTCCTGGCTTTTCCCTCCTGGAGCATTCCCACCGCTGCATTCAGCACCACAACTACACCGATGATTACAGCGTCACTGACTTCCCCCAGCAGCACCGACACTACCGCTGCCACGATCAGCACATAAATCAGAGGATCATTCAACTGTTCCAGGAAGGACTCCACAGGTGTCTTTTTCCGGGCTTCCTTCATTTCGTTGGGACCGTCCTGTTTCAAGCGACCTGCCGCTTCCGCTATACCCAGTCCTCTTCTGACATCTGTTTTTAATTCTGCTTCCGCCTGCTGTATGCTGTACTGTTCAAACACGAAAAAACCTCCCGAAGGTTGTCTGCATTGCATTCTATGCCTCCGGGAGGAAAAGTATGTCCTTATTTAGTAGCCAAGCAACTGTTTTGTATATTCATCTTTTGGGTCTTGGAAAATATCTTCGGTCTCTCCCATCTCTATGATCTGTCCCTCCTTCATCACCATGACCCTGTCACACATTTTGTAAACCACATTGATGTCATGGGAAATGAACAGGTAGGCCAATTGCATCTCCTGCTGAAGTTTCTGCATCAACTCCATGATCTGAGCCTGTATGGTCACATCCAGAGCGGACACCGGTTCGTCTGCAATGATAAATCCGGGATGGGTGATCAACGCCTGCGCAATGCTGACCCTCTGTCTCTGACCGCCGGAAAGCTGGGAAGGCTTTCTGTGAAAATACATATCTTCCATGCCCACCCGATGGAGCATTTCGTAGGCGGCTGTTTCCATGTCAGTCTTAGTCATGGCAAGGGAACCGTCGATAGCACCCTGTGCGCGCAAGGGCTCCTGGAGCAGCCAGCCAACCGTCTTTGTTGGATTTAAGCTGCTGTATGGATCCTGGAACACCATCTGCGGTCGCAGGGTATTGTGGATAACCTGCCCCTCAATGTCTTGAATCATCCCTAAGACAGCCTTGGAGAGAGTTGTCTTTCCGCATCCGCTCTCACCCACCAGTCCCAGGCTCTCACCGGGATAAAGCTCAAAATCTGCTCCCTTCACCACGCAGTTTCGGCGCTTGCGCCCAAAGAGACTGTTGCTGCCATCCTGGTAGTATACGGAGAGGTTTTGCACCTGTACCACCGGAACCGTGGATGCACCACTTAAGGGGATATCCGTCCGTCCTGCAGTCATCACTGGCTTATCTATGCCCGCAGCAAGGTTCAGCGCCTTATGTTTCTTCACTCGGGAAGGAACCGCCTCAATAAGTTTCCTGGTATAGTCCTGTGTGGGATGCTCAAATATCTGTTCCGTCTCTCCCTGCTCCACCACGCAGCCGTCCTTCATTACTGCAATCCGGTGGCAAAGCCTTCTTGCAAGGTTCAGATCATGGGTGATGAAAAGCATGGCGTTCTTCTGCTTGTCATTGATTTCCTTGAGAAGGGCAATGATCTGATTCTGAATCGTCACGTCCAACGCGGTGGTTGGCTCGTCAGCCACCAACAGACGAGGGTTTAGTATGACGGCCATGGCGATCATCACTCTCTGGCGCATACCGCCGGAAAGCTGATGGGGATAACTTGCGTAGACTTTGTCCTCCTCCCTAAGCCCCACTGCCCGAAAAGTCTCCAGTACTCTATCCTTACGCTCCTCAGGAGAGAGCTTTGTATGAAGCCGCAACACCTCGTCCACCTGTTTCCCCACTCTCTGGGTGGGGTTTAGAGAAGTCATCGGCTCCTGAAATACCATGGACATCCGGTTCCCCTGATAGCTGCGATATAATGCTCTGTCACGGGGTTTCCCTGCCTCCTGCAAAACGACGTCGTCAAAGAGGATACGGCCGGAGGTTACGTGAGCTGTTTCTGACACAAGCCCCATCAGGGTCAGTGCAGACACGGTTTTTCCGGATCCAGATTCACCTACTACCCCCAGTATCTCACCGTCCCTCAATTCCAATGTCACATTTTTTACGACCTCCGGGCCGTCAAAAGCCACGGAGAGATTCTCAATCCTGATCATTCGCCGCGCCTCCTGATTCCTTCACTGAAAAGCGAAAATCCCAACACCAGCCAGACTATGGAAAGCCCGGGTGCCAATGCATACCAGGGAGCTGACTGCAGGTATCCCTGGGCATCCGAGAGCATATTGCCCAAGCTGGCATCCGGCGGCTGCACCCCGATTCCAAGGTAGCTCATGCCGGATTCAGCCAGAATGGCATTGTTCAGTCCGATCATCACAGAGACCCAGAACACAGGGAGGATGTTGGGCAGGATATGTACAAAGAGAATCCTGAGTCTTCCCACCCCCATGAGTCTGGCGCGCTTGATGTAATCGGCATCCCGCAGGCGCAGATATTCACTGCGCACAATGCGCACGTAGCTGGGCACAAATACAATGCCCATAGAAAGAATCAGATTTTGTCTGCCGCTTCCCAGGATGCTGATGACTACCAGTGTCAGAAGAATGCTGGGGAAGCTATTGACTGCGTCGGTAAAGCGCATGACCACCTCATCCACTATGCCGCCGAAGTAGCCGGTGAGGGCTCCCAGGAGGATACCGATGGCAGAAGAAAACAGGACTACCAGTGCACTGATAAGGACTGTAGTGCCCATTCCCTGCATGACCCGTGAGAAGATGTCGCGGCCAAAGTTGTCTGTGCCGAAAAGGTGGCGCAGGGAGGGCGCGTCGAAGCGTTCTGCGGCGGACATGGCGGTGGTGCTGTATGGAGTCCAGAAGAAGCCCAGGATTCCCAGCAGCACGGCAAGGCCTGTCATGGACAGGCCGGCGATGAGGTATTTGTTCCATCTTTTGCTGGGAGTAGGGGGCATATGTGCGACTGGAGCTCCTTTCGTTTTTGGGGCTAAACTGTTACTATTTCAATTTACTATTGCCAGGGGATTGGGGGCGGGGCAGGCTAAAATACGGTATTCGAGTGACGCCTCGCCGCATACCGGTCATTGCTCCTCGGCGGACGCGCTTCCGCTCGGGCCGGAACGTAACGGACACTAAGCTCGAAAGTACCTCGCTAAGTGCCGACGTTCCTCTACGGTCCGCCGAGGAGCAACGCCCGGTCTCGTCGAGGCTGTTTTTCCGCTTATTTAGGGTTGGCTCCGCGCTAGTGTCGGCCAATGCAGCCCGCATGGGCTGCGCGGCCTCTGAGGCTGCTGCAAAGCAGCTCTGCCCGAGACCGGGCGGTATTCTCTTGCGGACCGTAAAAGGACGCCGGTCCTTAGGCTGCGTACTTTGCAGCCTTAGTACCGCTGCGTCCTGACTCGAGCGGAAGCGCGTCCGCAAGAGAATGCCGACCGGTAGGCGGGCAGAGCGTCACTCGAACACCAACCTACCGCTCGCCCCGCTTACAGCCTTCACCAACCCCGGCTCAAACCAGTTCCCACGAAAGCAGCCAACTACCCCACTCACTTCTCACTGATCCGCGGATCAATCACCCGGTACAATATATCCACTAAAAAGTACACAAATATCACCACAAACGTAACATACAAGATCAGAATCTCCACCACCGGAAAATCCCGGTTATTGATGGAGCTGATCAGCAACCTCCCGATGCCCGGCAAACCGAATACCTGCTCGATGACGATACTGCCCGCTACAATCTCTGCGATAATCATGCCCAGGAAGGTGATTACCGGCATTAAGGCATTTCTCAGTACATGCCCATACATGACACGGCGTTTTGTACAGCCTTTTCCGTAGGCAGTCCTCACATAGTCAGCGTTCAGTTCTGTCAGCATGGAATTGCGCAGGAACCGGGCAGTCATGGCTATTTTCGGAATAGCGATGGACAGCGCCGGGAACAACAGGTAGCCGAGAAAGGCTGTAAAATCTTTCTGATAGCTCACATACCCACCGGGAGCGAACAACTTGAACACGATACCGAAGAGATACGTGACCAGGATTCCCAGGAAAAAAGAGGGAATCGCCATGGCGGTCTGTGTGACCACACCCAGCGACACGTCCAGGAAGTGGTTGCCGCTTTTGGCCCATAGCACTCCCAGTGGAATCGATATTACCACGATGAGTACCAGCGACAGTGCCGCCAGCCACAGCGTCACCGGCATTTTGTCTCCGATGAGCTCCGATACCGGCATCATCTCGTTCATATTCTTGGAATAGCGATAGCTTACTCCCAAATCTCCTCGGAGTACGTCCGCCATCCAGTTAAAATAACGCACCACAGGCGGGTTATTTAATCCCAGTTCTTCCCGAAGCTGTTCCTCCCTCTCGGGAGTTGCTTCCGTTCCCAGTATGGACGTGACCACGTCGCCGGGAATAATCTGAAAGGCCAGGAAGGCAGCTGCTGAGACCAGAAACAATGTCATAATGAGAGTGATTATTTTTTTACCTAAGTATCTCATGCTGCTGCCTCCTTTTCTTATATTTTACCGTGTTTCTACCGAACCTCACCGTTCTCCGTCAAATCACAGAATTCCGCATCCCTGCTCACAATGGTTCCCGAAAATACTCTACTCTGCCACGTACACGGTACTCATATCCTGCACATAGATGGGATAAAACTTGTAACCGGCCAGCCTGTTGCTGATGGCGGTCATGTTGCCGGGCACCTGGAGGAACGCTGTTGCGGCATCATCCACCAGCAGTTGCTGCAGTTGCTTGTAATAGCCGGCTTTCACGTTTAAATCCTGTGCATCCTGAGCCTGCAAATAGATTGCATCATACTCTGCATTGCTATAGTTGATGAAGTTCTTTGAGGACTCTGTCTGGAACCGATTCAGCAGGTATCCCGGTGTCTGGTCGCAGGTAATTCCGCTGATTGTTGCCGCGTACTGGCGTCCGTTATAGATATCGTTCAGCCAGGTATTCCATTCCACCGCATTGATGGAAGCGTTGATGCCCGCTGCCTTCAGCTGCTCCACGATGACCTCTCCCGTCTGCATATGGAACTCGTAGTTGGAAGGGATATCGATCACCAGGTCAAAACCGTCTGGATACCCTGCCGCCGTCAAAAGCTCCTTGGCCTTCTCCACATTTGCAGTATTTCCATAGACCCCGTTCAAATCAACATAGTTGTCTGTCAGACTGGGCAGCATTGCAGATCCAATCAGCGAACCGGTGCCACCACCCACAAATACGTTGATTTCCTCCTTGTCAATGGCATAAAGGATTGCCTGACGAACCAGGACATTGTCCAAAGGCTCTACTGCATTGTTCAGGAATAGCGCCTGCACCACGTTGGAGGGAGAGGAAATCACCTGATGAGTCGCGCCATTTGACAGCGCCTGCGCCTGGGAGTCAGTCAGATAAGGGTAAATATCGATGGTGCCGCCCTGCAGCTCCATCAGAGCCGTCTCCGCACTGCCCACGATCTTGAAAGTTACCTGATCCAGGTAAGGTAAGCCCTCCTGCCAGTAGTCAGGATTCTTCTTCACCACAATTCCTTCCTGAGGGGTGTAGGAGACAAAAGAAAACGGCCCCGTTCCAACAGGATCTGCCCCTTCCTCCTCACCGCTGCCGGCGGGGATGATGG
>JAFLRO010000024.1 GCA_022511425.1 Acetatifactor sp. | reverse complement strand
CTGATATGCTATGATAAGGTCAAGGAACAACCGTGTTGCAAGGTGGTAAGCCTCCCTAACTGAAAAGAAGGGAGACTTGCTAACCTTTGTCAATAGGTAAACTATTTTTTATCAAAAGAAAAAAGCGTATCACAATTAGACCACCTAAGATAGGATAGATTAAGCAGCCTGATTAACAAAAATATTTGATCTTATATTCACATTACCTCTTTGACCCGAGCGTAATATATGCGCAAAAATTTATTTAACCCAGCTATTTTAGCCAACTTTTTGGGCTTGCCCTCACATTCCTTTTGGACAATGTAATCATAGACCGCTGTGTCATGTTTAGGGCGAGAGGTTTTCAGGTTCCGCATAACTTCATAACCCACTTTACGCAGATATTTATTTCCACGTTTGCTTATATGCCAGTTGTCTGCTTGTAATTGTCCGGATTGATAAGGCGGCGCATCAATCCCACAATAAGCGATAAGGCAGCTGGCATTTCTAAATCGTGTGACATTTCCAATTTCAGCAATGAGACGGGCTCTTGTTTTAGGTCCCACACCATTCATGGCGGATACGGTTTGGTACTCCGGCAAAGTCTTTGCCAGAGTGTCCATTTCTGTTATAATAGCATCAGTTGCTTTGATGGATTGTCTGAGCAACTGGGCACAGTTTGTTGCAGCAAGCTGTGTAAAAACATCGTTTGGACGCAGGGTCACTATCTGTGGAGCAGCCTCATATATAGCTTCTCCAATCTTCTTACCGACTCTGTGTCCATTCTTTTTTGCAATAGCTTCAATGTCATTGATGAAAGCCTGTTTTTTTGTAGCAACTACAAGCTCGGCATGCCAATATTTTTCATAGATATCAAGAAGTAAAGCAAAACGGGTTTCTGCATTTACGAGCTGTTTTAATCCAGCAAAGGTTTTGTCCACCAGATCGCTGAGCTGAAGCTTCAACCGGGTCTGAACCTGGACATATTTGCTATATTCTCTGGATAGGAACAGGAGATCATTTCTGACACTTTCCTGCGGTTGAAATTCGGATAAACGATGCCACTTTTCACAGCAATACATAGCCAGCTTGATGGCATCTTTTTGATCATTCTTGGCCCGACGAAGGTCTTCATCACAATACTTCTTCACAGCAAGAGCATTGGAAACAGATACAAAATAGCCAGCCTCCTGGAGTGAAAATAATAGTGGGAAATGGTAATGACTGGTAGCTTCCATTACAATACGGACCTCACCGCTTGAATAGTTACATAGATGTTCCTTGAGTTGCTCCACGCCGTTCTGGCTGTGTTGTATCTCAAACACTTTTTCCTGAAGCTTCTCAGAGGCATCTATGACTGCAACAGTACTTTTCCCCTTAGAAACATCAATACCGACTGAATAGTTCATTATGTAAGTCCTCCTGCCATAAAAAATAGATTGGCTCCATCTCTTATTCATATATTCATCCTGGCTGTTTACACGAACGCTCAATTTATGAGGATCAACTTGCTTAATCGAATACATTATGATAAGGATGGCTAACTGTCCTCCCTTGCGAGCGCTAAGCTCAAGTGTGATGTACGTTAACCAATCCTAACCATAATAAAGAAAAGGAGCATAGGAATCAAATCTTATGGATCTAATTCCCATACTCTTATGGTACCAGGTGGTGCAGATGGATGTATATGAAGTTCTTAGCCTGCTGTTTTTGGGTGGTATATTTCTGGTCACACTGCTTGCCTACATAGATAGGAACAACAAGCGAAAATAAATAAGCCTACCTTGTCACTTTGGTGTGCTACCCGTCAAGTAGACAATTAAAAAAATAAAACTTTTTTGTGTTGCCCGGATTTACCGGGCAACATTTTTATGCTGCTGACAGCAGCCGTTCATGGTATTCCTTCGGCGTCAATACGCCCAGTCCTCGTTGAGGACGGTCATTCGTATAATAATCCATGTATTCTGTAATGGCTTGTACCAGCTCTTCTTTTGTATGATATTTCTGCTTGTAATACATTTCTCGTTTTAAAATTCCCCAGAAGCCTTCCATTGGCCCGTTATCTGTACAGTGTGCTACACGTGACATGCTTTGTGTCATTCCTGCTTCTTCCAGTTTTTGGTGGAATGCCCTCGACGTGTACTGGAATCCTCTGTCACTGTGGAAAATCGGATGGGCATCCGGATTTGCGCTTATAGCAGCATCGAACGTATCAAAGACCAGCTTATTATTGTTATGGTCACTTATCACATAGGCAACCGGCCTACGGTCACATAAATCCAGAATGACACTCAGGTATAGTTTGTGCACATGATCAAATGTGGTGCCATATTTGAACTCCGTAACATCCGTAACCCATTTCTCATTAAGATACTCTGCGTGAAAATCCCTGTTCAAAACATTATCTGCGATAAATGCAGGATTTTTGGATGGTCTGGTGCAGCCGTCATAACGATATTTTAAATTTGAGTTTATCTGCCGGCTTCGACAGATACGCAGGATCCGCTTGTCATTCAACTTTATCCCATCTTCATGTAGAAGTTTATCATTGAGTCTGCGATATCCCATGTCCGGATGTTTCGAATGGATTTCCTCCAGACGTTTTGCAATGCACTGGTTTAACTTGTCATTATCATTTTCTTTCCGTTTCAACCATTTATAATAAGCTGCTCTGGATACATTCCCCAGTTTGCACAGGACATGTATCGGGTATTGATGTTCTTCGTGTTCCTCCTTGATTGCCAGATATGTAAACTCATGTCTGATCCGGCTCAACCCCATCTCCTTTCTATTTCCTTGAGTTTTTTTAAGAAAGAAACCTCCATCTCTGCATGTTCCTTTTCTGCCCGCAGGATTTTGTTTTCTGCCCGTAGCTTTTCTAATTCCGTCATTTCCGCTTCCGGTTTCCTGCGTCCCCTTTTGTCCTGCAGACC
This sequence comes from Acetatifactor sp., assembly GCA_022511425.1. Taxonomy (GTDB): domain Bacteria; phylum Bacillota; class Clostridia; order Lachnospirales; family Lachnospiraceae; genus Acetatifactor. The sequence continues at coordinate 32,805 of JAFLRO010000024.1, read as the reverse complement.
CTCTATGCCATTGGCCTCATATTTTATGGTATAACTTCTGGCCTGCTGGTAGGAAATCTGATATTTTTCCGCTGTTTCTGCATAATTATGGTCATGGGATATACAATACTGTACAATCTGTATCCGTTCCTCAAAAGTAGTTTTTCTGCCCTTAGTCATGATAGGGATTCCTCCTGTTCCGGAAGCTTTGATCTTTTCATGACTATTATACATCAAAATCCACTTTCGTAACTGGGTAGTTGATTTTATACCATATTTTTTGCAGATTCCGTACTGGGAATCTGCCCCTGACAGGAAATCCTCAACCGCCTGGATTTTCAGTTCTTTGGGATAATGCTTATTCCCGTTATGCAGAAAGGCATCCGTGCCCATAGACTCATACTTTTTAATCCACATATAAATCGAAGCTTTTGCCAAGCCTGTCACTCTGGCGATATGACCTTGTGTCATCTTGCCTTCTGCGTATTGCCGGCAATAATAAATCTTATCTTCTGGTGTAATTTCTGACATAGAAAATGCTCCCTTCCAAGTATCAAGTGTTTTTATTATTTCACTTGTCTACTTAGAAGGGAGCATATCACTTGGCCGGTGAAGGTAGGCTTTTCATAACCTAGCGGAGGTCAACCACTTTGTGGGCGGTTGCTCCTTTTCTGTCTCTAATATACCATATCTACCTACGGGACGCAAGCAGTTTCTTAGATATATTCAACATGTTGTGCTTTTTTAGATGGGTGTGATGCTTTAGGCAATTTCCAAATGGGAGTTTGGAAATTGCCTGCCGGATGTACTTCGGGATCTGTATGAAGATACGGTATTGGAAGGATTCGTCAAATAGATAGTGTGCTCGGTGACTGCTGGTACACGGATGACGATGAAAGTACTATTGCGGACTTAGCCCGCTCTCTTAGAGTAAATTAGAAATCCACAAGTTATATAAGGTGTTGTACTAAAAATGTAGTGCAGTGATAAGACGGTGATGCCACGGTGATAGGAGCGCGATTTTAGAAAGAATAATACAAATTAGCTTGCTTAATCTATGCAATCACTTTAAACTGATTTTATACGAAAAGTCTGTAATTTTGAAATATAAATGAGGTAAATTCCAAATGAAGGTAAATGAACAATGCCTGCCCTGTATGGTCAATCAAGCAGCATATTGGATGTGTTGATCCATACAAGGATACCAAAGCCTATTACAACCAATTCTTTTTGGAAAACATCAGTACTTACGATGAAAAGCTCCATTCCATGGAAGATGCCGTAAAATATGCGATTGTTGCGAATATCATCGATTTTAATCCGGTTCATAGTAATGTAGACGAAGAGATTCAGCATTTCTTTTCTCATATTGATACACTTGAACTTGTGGTCAATGATGTGGATTTGTTATCGCAGGATATTCAACATGCAGGAAGTATTTTATACCTGGGTGACAACTGTGGAGAAATCTGTTTTGATAAATTGTTGATTAAGCGAATAAAGGATTTAAACCCCGAGTACAAGCCCACAGTTTCAAGAGATTTATCGACAAGCAGATGTGGTAATAGCCAAAGGGCAGGCAAACTATGAATCACTGAATGAAGAAAATAAAAATATCTATTTCCTGCTTATGGCAAAATGCAAGGTGATTGCTGATTATATTGGCGTAAAGGTAAAATCTTTGATATGTTTGAAACATTTGCGGCATTAAGGCAATGAGACGGTATAGTTGCACTCAAAGAAAAATGATATTTGTGTTACAATGGAACGTTTGCAATGGCTTACCATAAGTTGCAGAGGGCGTTATGACAATGATTACAAATTAATATGAGGGGGATATAGAAATGCTGGATAATAAAGGATTTGATTTGTGGGCAGATGGTTATGATAAAACGGTTGGCCTTTCCGATGAGGAGCAGAGTTATCCTTTTGCAGGGTATAAAGGAGTTTTGGCAAGAATCTATCAGCTTGTAATGGCTAAAGAGAAATCCAGAATTCTCGATATTGGTTTTGGAACGGGCACACTTACGAAAAGGCTGTATGATCAGGGCTGTGAAGTGTGGGGACAGGATTTTTCAAGCAGAATGATTGAATTGGCAAGCGCTAAAATGCCCAATGCCCATTTCTTTCAAGGAGATTTCTCGCAAGGACTGGTAGAACCTCTTTTGCGGAATTCGTATGATTTTATCATTGCAACATATTCGTTACATCATTTGACTGATGACGACAAGGTTAACTTTATTAAGGCTATGGTAGAATTGTTAAAAGTGGATGGAGTCATTCTTATTGGAGATGTGGCATTTACAAATAGACAAGATTTAGAATGGTGTCGTGAAAAAGCGGGTGAAGAATGGGATGATGAAGAGATATATTTTGTGTTTGATGAGTTAAAGAAAACTTTCCCCAACATAAAATTTGAACAGATTTCCTATTGTGCTGGTGTGTTGTCATTATTGCGATAAGTTCCGTTTGATAGGTGGTAAAATACTGATAAGGAGGAGCATTTACTATGAACCGACTTTTACTGGTTGATGGCAGCAACCTTTTATTTCAGATGTTTTTTGGCATGCCGGCAAGAATTATAAATGAAAAGGGAAAAGCGATACAGGGAACTCTTGGGTTTGTGGGAGCATTGCTGAAAATTATCCGAAGAGTTGAGCCCACTCATATAGCGGTACTATTTGACGGAGAACACGAAAATGTTCGTTCCCAAATGAATGTTGACTATAAAGCAAACCGTGTTGATTACAGCCAGACTCCGGAGGAAGAGACCCCCTTTTCACAGCTGCCGGATGTGTATGCCGCACTTAATTACTTAGGTATTAAACATGCAGAAACTACCACCTGCGAAACAGATGATTGGATTGCCGGTTATGCTCTGACATACGGTAAGAAAACGGAAATTGTTATTTCATCCTTTGACAGTGATTTCTTTCAGCTTATTACGGATAAGGTGTCCGTACTAAGATACCGTGGCGACAATACTGTTGTCTGCAATCCTGAGTACGTAAGGAACAAGTTTTGTATTGAACCTGATCAATATGCGGATTTTAAATCGCTGACCGGAGACCCGTCAGATAATATTACAGGAGCGGATAAGGTCGGCCCGAAGACGGCGGCATACTTGTTAAACAAGTTCGGTTATTTAGAAAATATTCTTGCAAATGCGGAAAATATCGAAAAACCGTCTATTAAGGCATCCATAGTCAAGAACGCTGAAATATTAAGAACAAACTATAGAATTATCAAACTTGACAATGCGGCTTCGCTGCCATTTGCTTTGAATGATATGGCATATGATTTCACTGAAATAACGACAAACGAAGTGCTGAAAGGGATAGGACTAAAATGAGCATTTCTGTCATTTGCAAATTTTTTTCATGAGAAAAAAGGTTGAGTAATAGAGTCTGACAAAGATGGATATTTTGTGACTTATGTAGTATTATATGTATAGATTAATTAATGAAGTCATTACGAGATAGTGTAGTTGGAAATCTAAAGATTGGATGGTGATAGGTATGTTTTTTTTCAAGGAAGTAAAAGGCAGAACTTTGGCTCGTGCTGATATGCTGGCCAGTGATAACAACAAATCATATTATATGTCAGAGATAAGTGTGGATGGTAATGGCGAGTTTATTAGTGGTATTGAATCTGTTGAAGACACTGATAGTGAAATTACATCTATGCTGTATAGTCATGCGTATCGTAAAAACATAGAGAATAGTGGAAGTATAGCTGAGATAAAGAAAGCAACAGAAGATTACATCATCAATGCAATACATGATGATATGTGTAGAGAAAATATCAGGCACTTTATGGATAAGACTTTGACAGATAGTGGAAATTTTGAGGAATTGAAATCTTCATTTATTCGTACATTGCTCAATTACATAGAAAGTATAAGAAATATAGAGTTAGAGAAGCTTCTGTGGTCTGGAATGTATAAGTTCACAGTATCAGCGGTGCCGTATGCAGATCGCGATCAAAAGGTAATTGAATATGCAAGTTCTCTTGACTCAAAAGTTAGTATAGAACACAGGTATATAAATAGTGAATCCGGCATGTGGTGGAACAGAGAACTGTCAAAGTTCAGGATTATGAATTGTAACACGAATTGGTTATATATTAAAGATTGCTGCGAATCGGTAGGGAAATTTCTTCAGACAAGTATAGTAACAGAGGAAGATTTTCATGAAAATCCGATACACTATATGATGGGCAGATGCTATAATCCGGGTATTATCACAGAGAGGACCGGCGCTGAACTGGTAGAAGTGTTGATAGGTTTGGGGTTCATGTTCAGAGACAATAGGTATTATGGCATATTGCAAGAGATGAACAAAGTATTGTGCATGATGTATGAGCCAAGCAAGATAGTGGATGATACAATAAGGAATAATGTAAAGTTTGTATTGAATTTATTGAGTGCAAATCAGAAATTTATCAAAGATTACATAAATTTATTCGATTATTATATGTACAATTATATTATGAGTTTTCCTGATGGCGGGGCGATGGATGATTAAGTCCTTTGAACAGACATTTGACTTGAGACAGGTGTGAACGGGAAAAGATTGTCGTGGCATGGGGTATGCATAAAAAGGGAAGGGTGTCTCAATGGACGAATTGAAAAGCGGCATCACAAAAACCGTAGAGGAACAAAAGGATACAGATCAGGGTGGGGAATATATTGTCCTGAACCGGCAGGAGGATGAGACTTCCGAAAATGAAATAGGGAAAATATGGGCGGATTATTCAGAACTGGATCGGTATCAGTATTTTGACGGTGAAGCTGTGCGGAAATCCATGCATCTGCTCCAGTCCATTTCCCGTAGCGGTGAGGAATTGTTGAAAAAGGGTATGGTGCAGCTTCGCGGGATCGATACCGGATATACAGATAGTCAAACGGAGATGATTGCCGAGGCTTTCGGAGTGGGCAGGGAGGGCAAGAAGGAATTTCCGCTTCATCTGGTGTTCTCCCGAAACAAGGTCCTATTTGCAGAGTGCAGCTGTTCCCATTGTGTGAAGCATTATTATTACCTCTATTACCGGAAAGAATACTGTGCTTACCTGTCGGCATTTATGACTCTGACGGCAGAGTATCTCCAGGGAAAGAATCTGGGGGATGCCACGGACAAGCCGGCACTGCGCCTGATGGAGGCTTTTATAGAGCAGCGGGCAAACAGAGTGATCTCGGATACATCAGGAAAAAAGGAAAACCTGATTCTGCAGCCAAGATTAACAATAAAAAATGGAGAAATGGCAGTCTCTTTCAAGGTGGGAGACGGCAGGATGTTTGTTGTAAAGAATCTGTTTGAATTTTATGAAAATGTGCAGGAATCCAGGACTTCAGTCTATGGCAGTAGTACAGAGATCAATCACAGTCTGACAAATTTTGCCGAGCCCTGCAGGAGATGGATTGATTACATTGGAAGAATCGTGCGGGAGGAACAGGCTTTTGAAAGACGTTTGATTGAGTCGGGCAATTATTCCAGACGTGCTGTGTCCAAAAACGGTGAGCTGGCTCTCTATGGGTGGAGGCTGGACGAGTTGTACGACCTTCTGGGGGCGGACACCATTGAAATGGAAGATAAGGATAATGGAGAAAAATACAATCTTCGTATGGAAGAAAAAAATCCGCGCATCTCCATGATTATCAGAAAGAATGATATCAGCAGCAGGCGCATCTTCCATGGGATTACCGTAGATTGTAAAATTCCCCAACTATATTATGGGGTCAGAAAAGCTTATTATATCAGTCAGGATGCCCTGTGTAGGCTGCAGGAAGATTTTGAGCGGCGTATTCACCTGTTGGCGGAACTGGGAGAGAACGGTTCCCTCACCTTTCAGGTGGGACGGAATTCCTTAAGTCAGTTTTACCATAATGTATTGCCCCAGCTGGAAGGGGTGGTGGACATACAGGAGGAAAATGGGGAGGAGATAGAGGCTTACCTGATGCCTAAGGCGGAATTCGTATTCTACCTGGATGCGGAGAAGGGTAATATGAGTTGCCGTGTCGCTGCCAAATATGGTGACCGCCAGGTATCCGTGCTGGACCATATGGATGCAGAAGGAACAAAAGAACGGTTCCGGGATGCGATGAAGGAACAGGAGATACTGTATCTGGTGACACAGTGGTTTCCTGCCTATGATCCTATAGAAAAGGTTCTTCACTGTGAAAGCGATGAGGAGCTGATGTATCAGGTTCTGGACAGGGGAGTGGATGCGCTGCTTGGCTTGGGAGAAGTGCAGTGTACGAAGCGGTTTGGCGGAATGAACATCACCCGTCGCGTGCGGGTATCTGTGGGCATATCTGTTTCCCGAAACCTGTTGGATCTGAAAATTTCCACGGAGGATATACCACCGGAGGAGCTTTTGGATATCCTGAAAAGCTACCGACTGCGTAAGCAGTATCACCGTCTGAAAAACGGGGATTTCTTAAGTCTGGAGGATGATTCCTTAGAGACTCTGCAGGAGATGATGGATACGCTGCGTCTGTCGTCTAAGGAACTGCTCAAGGAGAATATCAGGCTGCCCTTGTACAGGGCGTTGTACCTTGACAGGTTACTGGAGAAAAACGAGGAAATTTACGCTGAAAGGGACAGTTATTTCCGGGAAATGGTAAAGGATTTTAAGGCGGTGAAGGATGCTGATTTTGAGGTTCCGGAAACCTTGTCAAAGGTATTAAGAGGCTATCAAGCCACAGGCTACCGATGGCTGCGCACATTGGATGCCTGGCAGTTTGGTGGGATTCTGGCGGATGACATGGGACTTGGAAAGACCTTGCAGGCAATCGCGGTGCTACTGGCATTGAAGCAGGAGGGAAAGAAGGGAACATCCCTGATAGTGGCGCCGGCTTCCCTTGTGTATAACTGGGAGGAGGAGCTTCGCCGCTTTGCACCGGAGCTTGCATGCGGTATCATTGCCGGGACCCAGGAGGAGCGGGCACAGAAGCTGGAGTCTTATGATAAGTTAGACGTGGTGGTCACATCCTATGACCTGCTCAAGCGGGATATTGCGGATTATGAAGATAAAGAATTTCTCTGTCAGATTATTGATGAAGCCCAATACATAAAGAATCATACCACAGCGGCAGCCAAAGCAGTCAAAGGAATTAAAAGCCATACCCGGTATGCTTTGACGGGAACTCCAGTGGAGAACAGGCTTAGCGAACTGTGGAGCATTTTTGACTATCTGATGCCCGGGTACTTATACGGATATGAAGTATTCAAGAAAGAATTCGAGGCGCCCATCGTGCGGAAAGAGGAAGAGACAGCTCTGAAACGGCTGCAACGGATGACAGGACCATTTATCCTGCGACGGTTGAAGGAGGATGTTCTGAAGGATCTGCCGGAGAAGTTGGAGGAGAGCAGGTATGTCAGATTCGATCCCGCTCAGAGGCAGCTGTATGATGCCCAGATAGTACATATGCGGCAGACCTATTTTGCCCAGGGAGCTGAGGAATTTCAGAGGAACAAGATTCAGATTCTGGCAGAGCTTATGAAGCTTAGGCAGATTTGCTGCGATCCGGGGCTCTGTTTTGAAAATTATGAGGGTGGCAGCGCTAAGCTGGAGGCCTGTATGGAACTGGTACAGAACGCAGTGGAGGGCGGCCACAGAATTCTGCTGTTTTCCCAGTTCACTTCCATGCTGGAGATCATCGCCGGAAGACTGCAGGAGAATGGGTTATCCTTTTATACCATAACCGGCGCTACGCCGAAGGAGAAACGGTTGCAGCTGGTGAAGGAATTCAACGAGGGGAATGTGCCGGTGTTCTTAATATCCCTGAAGGCCGGTGGTGTTGGACTGAATCTGACGGGGGCTGACGTTGTCATACACTACGATCCCTGGTGGAATCTTGCGGTGCAGAATCAGGCCACGGACCGGTCCCACCGCATTGGACAGACAAAAAAGGTAGTAGTGTACAAACTGATTGCTATGGAGACCATCGAGAAGAAGATACAGGAACTGCAGGAGAGCAAGAAGCAGCTCTCGGAGCAGATCGTCCAGGGGGATGCAGGGCAACTCAGCGCTATGAGCAAAGAGGATTTTCTGGAGCTTTTGTCGTGAGTGTAACCGGAGTGCGGGATTATGCAGAATGAGACAGCCCGGCGCTACTGAGAAAGGAGCATTAAATGCTTGGAGGAAGGTATTGAATAGAGAATTCGGCGGGATGGGAAGACGGAGAAAGTTTTTACGGAAAGCGCTTGGCATCCTTCTTTGCCTGAGCCTGTGGGTGTGCTGTGTGGGCTGTACCGGGGAAGGTCATGCAGACGGAGAAGGTGCAGGAGAAGCAGGAAACCGGGACAATGCAGGACAGACCGGTCCCTCCGGGGAACAGGTAAAACAATATGATACACTGACAGGAGCGGACCACAGCGGTGTATACGGCATAGCGGGAGAGCTTAGCGCATATGACACCACAAACACCAATTATGCATTGAACATCGACGCGGGCAGCCAGGTCCATGATATCAGTGAACTTCTGTACGGTATCTTTATTGAGGATATCAACTTTGCTGCGGACGGCGGTCTGTATGCGGAGATGGTACAGAACCGCTCCTTTGAGTTTACCAGTCTGGCCCAAGGAGATGAAAAGCACGGGTGGAGTGATGTGGGGGAAATCACAGCACGGGTGGAGACCGGAGATAAGGCGGGAGCCTTGAACGAGAACAATCCCAATTACATGGTGTTGGAGAATGGCTCCGACGGTTCTGCGGGAATCGCCAACAGAGGTTTTCTGGACGGTATGGCGGTGACGGAGAGTGCCGGTTATGACTTCTCCATCTATGCAAGAGGTCTGGACGGATATACGGGACCCATTCACGCTGCAATCACGGTGGATGGAGAAGTGGTGGCGGAAAGTGAAATCCCGGGCTTGACGGACCAGTGGGAAAAGTATGAGCTTGTACTGACACCGTCTGTGACCGCTTACAGCGGCGTGAGGCTACAGGTTACCATCGACCGGGGCGCAGCAGCTGTTGACATGGTGTCACTTTTCCCGCAGGATACCTACAAGGGCAGGAAAAACGGTCTCAGAAAGGACCTGGCGGAGAAGCTGGAGGAATTGCACCCGGCCTTTCTAAGGTTCCCGGGCGGCTGCGTGGTGGAAGGAGTCACCCTGGAGAAAGCCTACGACTGGAAGGACTCCATCGGCGTGGGAAGGGATGGGGAACCCTTGGAATTCAACGGCGTTTACGGTGATGTGGCGGCCAGGAAGATGGGACAGAATATTTGGACGGATGAGAGGACAACCAACGATGCAAACCCCTCTTACATGACTTACGGGTTGGGATTTTATGAGTATTTCCTCCTGGCGGAGGACATCGGCGCTATCGGGGTGCCCGTGCTTAACTGCGGTATGGGCTGTATGGCTCAGGGAAGCGGTTCGGGTCCTTCCCTGACATCGGAAGAATTTTATGGCTATATTCAGGATGCTCTGGATCTCGTGGAATTCTGTCGGGGCGGCGCAGATACCAAGTGGGGAGCACTCCGCATTTCCATGGGGCATGAGGAACCTTTTCAGCTGAAGTATATCGGAATCGGTAACGAGAACTGGGGAACCGATTTCTTTCGACGCTATCAGGCATTTGTGGAGGCATTTATCGCTGCGAGGGAGGAAGATCCGGGGCTATACGGGGATATTCAGCTGATTTTCACGGCGGGAACCGACGATGGTGACAGCGGGCACAGTATGTACATGGCAGCATATAATTTAGCTGCCGAGTGGCTTGAGGAGAATGAGAACCGTGAAATCACAGATTTTGCAGGCGCTATCGACCATCATTACTATAATACGCCGGACTGGTTTCTCTCTCATGCTGACTATTATGATGAAGATAATTACAGTAGGGATACCGGGAACATGACAGATTCGATCTACGGCGGCGGTATGGATGTATTCTTAGGAGAATACGCGGCGCAGGCCAACAATTGGCGGGCGGCGCTGGCAGAGGCCGCCTATATGACGGGGCTGGAGAGGAATGGCGATATTGTGGTGATGTCAGCTTATGCGCCGCTGTTCGGCAATCTGACGGCTACTCATTGGGCACCGGATCTGATCTGGTTCAACAATCATCAAGTGACTTGTTCTGTCAATTATTATGTACAGAAGGTTTTCTCCCTGAATGCCGGAACGGCACTACTATCCTCAGAACTGGAGGGAGCTGAGCTAACCCTGTCTTCCGCGTTACAGGGCAAGGTTGGTGTAGCATCATGGAATACAGCGGTGAAGTTTGACAATGTGAAGATCGTTGATAACAACACGGGGAAAGTGTTGGCTGAGGACGATTTTTCTTCAGATTCTCTGGGTCAGTGGGAAAAAGTGTCTGACGGGAACTGGAGTATTGTGGACGGCGAACTGATACAGAGTTCATCCACCACTGACACTAACCGGTATTCCACCACAGGATCGGCTATCTATTTCGGCGACGAGAGCTGGAATAACTATACCTATACAGTGGAAGCTACAAAGACGGGCGGCCAGGAGGGCTTTTTGATTCCTTTTGCGGTGGGAGGTAAGGACAACAATTTCTTCTGGAATATCGGCGGCTGGAACAATACAGTGTCGTGTCTGCAGCAGGTGAAGGAGGGCGTAAAGTCCGACCAGGTGTCGGGAACCGTGTCACGCTGTGTCATTAAGACCGGTCAGACTTATACCATCAAAATTGAAGTGCTGGATACCTGCGTAAAGTGTTATCTGGACGATAAACTGATGATTGACTATGACCTGTCCGATGTTGAGCAGGCCGAGTCCTATCAGGTGGTGAGCACTGATGAGACAGGGGATATCATAGTGAAGCTGGTGAATGAAACAGGGGCTGAAAAGACCTATGCTATCGACATTACAGATGCAGGAGATCTGGAGGATACAGCGGATGTGGATTTAGTCGCGGGAAAGAGCCTGGCAGACGACAATATCCTGGGCAGGGAGGAAGTGGTCACCATGGAGAGTTCACAGATATCAGGGATCACTTCCCAATTCAATTACACTGTTCCGGCCTATTCCGTGACGGTGCTGCGGCTACACAGAAAGTGACGGAAAGGTGAATGCAACGCTAATCTGCCAAAATGTGAATATATCAGTACACTATGGCTCATCACGCACTTCTGGAACAGTACGGAAGACATAGTCAGCGCTTCCCATCTGGCCCCAGTCAGCATGGATTTCGTAGATGAATTCACCATCTCCCTGGGGAAGAAGCATGAAACCATCCGAGCTATCCACTGTCACATTTTCGCCGTCGCTATAGTGTTCACTGGCATTGCCTACATATGAGGCAGGCCAACGTTTAGCAGTGACAGTCTCGGGTGGAATTTCACCAAAATCCAGATAAAAGACAGGGAGCATTGCCCCTGGTAGCTGCCCCTCCTCCAAAGGCGGCAGGCTTCCGGCAGGGAAGGCGGTGTAGAGGGTAGCGTAGCCCAGTCCGCCAGGGGAGTCCAGAGGGTGGGCACCACAGGCAATGACGCTGGACATCATATCCCCCTCCAGCTTAATATTCCACTCGTAGTTGCTGCACTGAGCGGTGACTCGGTCCACGCCGTATTCAGTAGACACTATCAGCTCCGGCGGCTCTGTCAAAGTCCGGGGATCTAGTTCTGCTCCTCGAACTGTATTCGCGCAGCCTCCCAGTATGAAAATGCAAGTCAACGCTGAAATGAGTACTAAAGTTTTTTTCATAGGAAACCTCCCGGCCTAATAAAATATTTTGATTAACTCGTTGATTCCCTTATATAGACGCATATTTTCTTTAGAAGTTTCAAGTTTCACACATTCCCTTTAGGAAATATCACAGTTATTACCAGCTGCCCCTCTTTGTACTCTGATGTAATCAGCCCGCCCATTCGCTCTGTCAGCTGCTTTGCAATGGACAGCCCTAAACCTGTGGAATCATCCAGGTTTTCCACTGTGTAGAACCGGTCGAAAAGCCGGGCGGCAGCCACAGGAGAAAGGTTTGGTGCGTTGTTTGAGAATACGATTGAGCCATCATTATTTAGCGTGACGCAAAAGTCATCCACACAATATTTTGCTGCGTTACTGATAATATTATTGAAAATACGGGATATGGCGGATTTGTCCAAGTTGCGTATGACAGGAGTGTCAGAAAATGAGAGCGTCGGCACAATCTCTTTTTGGCGAAATGTCTCGTAAAAGGACAAGAGACATTCTTCCAACAGTGTGTTCAAGGAGAGCGGTTCCGGCTGTTCCTTTTCGGCAGTCAGGGCAAGGGAGTAGCGGAACAGCTCTTCTGTCAGCTGTTTCATGGAATCCACTCTGTTGCGGATAATCTCCAGACAGCGTTTCGTCTGAGGAGAGTGCTGTTCCCGGTTTAACAGCTCCAGGTAACCGCTGATGGCGGTCAGGGGCGTCCGCAGGTCATGGGAGATATTGGTCACAGCCTCCTTCAGCTCCCTATCGCCATCCTGATAACGGTGGCGCTCCCTCTGTAAGACGCTCAGCTGTTCATTCAGTGTAGTCACAAGCTTTCGCAGTTCTTTATCCCGGGATGAGATACCTATGCTTCTGTTAGTATCCTGTATCAAGATAAGGGTCAATTCCTGGCCGATCTCTCGCAGGCTTGTCTTTACAAAGATCAGCTTAAATACGAGGCCAAGAGTCAAAATAGACAAAATACAGCTGTAAAGAAGCATAGGTTTTCCTCCCGCAGGATGCAAGAAGGTGATGAAAATTTCCTTCTTAGATGATGTTCTTATTACAAAGTGTTCATAGCTTATTTCAGGTTTTTTCTATTAAAATGAAAAATACCGGAATAAGTGGTCAGAATCGTGACTCCCAAGGCGCATGCAGCCTGAACCCAAGGTCGCTCCACCATTCCGGCCATCAGCAGCGAGCCCTGGCTTGTGGGAAGGAGATCACGGAAAAACTCATAAAGTTTTCTTGTCATGCCGCGCAGGTAACGAGGATTGGTTATGGGTTCCATGGGTTGCAGGACTCCGTCTGCGGTAATTTCATATCCTGGCATGATGAATTCCTGCGCATCCAGCCGCCCTATGACATAGGTGGAAGCAATCAGCATCAAGAAAAAACCAAGGACGCAAATGACGGAGCTCGCGGACTTGCTGGGAATCACCATGGCAATCAGGGTAAAGATTCCTGCATAGGCTGCCACCATCAGAATGCCAAGTCCCAGATACTGCAGAATTTGCGGAAATGATGCTGTTAGCGGACCGAATAGGGCGATCCCCAGGACGCAATTGATCAGGATGGAGAGCAGGCTGGCGAAAAGGGAAGCAGCAAAGCTCAAGATCATATTGGACAGATATACCTGAAGTCGGCTTCTGCCGGTAATCAACTTATTGCGCAGGGTGCCGTCGCTGTATTCCGTTCCAAGGAACAATCCGGTAAAACAGGATGCAAAAATACCGATGATCTGAAAAGGGGCAAACAGCAGAGAATCGCTATTATACTGTATATAATCAGGATATCGTTTCATATCACTGAAGTTATGGAGCAACAGGAATATGAAAAATCCTGACAGGAGCAAGCAGCCAAACCAAAAAAGTTTATTTTTCATTAACCTGGCAAAGCCAGCTGATAAAAGTCTTGTCATAATTTTCTCCTTTCTGCGCCGCTATTTAAGAGTTCCTATGAGATTTATAAAATAATTCTCCAGGCTTTCCTCCCGTTCACGGATGGACAATATGGCACAGCCCTTTTCTGCCAGGGCTTGCACCAGGTCAGTGATGTTGGGCTGGTCATATATTTCAGCCGCGGTTTCTGAAAGAATACGGTACTCCAGACCCAGTTCATCCAGCGTCGGGCACAGTGCATTATTATGGTCAACGGTGACACAGATACATTTCCGACAGTCTGCTTCCAACTCCTGGGCTGTGATTTCCTTGAGGAGGGTTCCTCTGTCAATAAATCCGTAATGGGTGGCAAGGCGGGAGAGTTCGTCCAGGATGTGGCTGGAGATCAGCACTGTGATGTGTCGCTCCCGGTTCAGCTTAAGGATCAATTCCCGCATCTCAATGATTCCCTGGGGATCCAGGCCATTGGCTGGTTCGTCCAGAACCAGGAAATCCGGATTTCCTGCCAGAGCGATTGCGATGCCAAGGCGCTGTTTCATGCCCAGAGAGAAGTTCCTGGCTTTTTTGCTGCCGGTGTTCTCCAGGCCCACCAGCTTAAGGAGCTCAGGTATGCTCTCGAAGGAAGGCAGTCCTAACACCCTGTACTGCTCCTTCAGATTGTCTTCTGCCGTCATGCCCAGGTATACGGAGGGCGTCTCCACCACAGCTCCCATGCGCTTTCGGCACTCTGGGATATCCCGGGAGGTATTGGGTTTGCCAAAGAGGGTGTAGTCGCCCGATGTGGGTTGCTGTAGGCCACAGATCAGACGGATCAGGGTGGTCTTGCCTGCTCCGTTCCTGCCCACGAAACCGTAGATGGCGCCCCTGGGGATGTGCATGGACACATTATTCAGGGCTGTGAAGTGGCCGTACTGTTTTTTCAGCCCGGCAGTTTCTAATACATATTCCATAGGTAAATCCTCCTTTACAAGGAGAAGTATAGCGGAGAATGGTTAAGAGAGCGGTAAAGAAAAGAGTAAATATTTCGTAAAGATTTAATGCTCTGCAATACATTTGCTGCTGAGGTTTTTATTCAGGCAGCAGTCGGAATCCGATTCCCCAGACGGACTCGATGTATTCCCTGTCAGATACAGTCTTCAGTTTCTTACGCAGGTTGCTGATGTGTACTTTCAGGGAGTTCTCTGTACAATCCGGTATCTCCAGGCTGATCCTATCCAACAGGGCAGATTTGGAGATTACCTGGCCGGGATTCTGCATCAGAAACTTCAGAATGGCAAATTCTGTTCTGGTCAGGTGTAAAGCCTGACCGTGTACATCCAGCATCTGAGCAGAAACATTCAGGTGTAAATCACTGTGAGACAATGCGCTGCTATTTGCCTGTCCGGTTTTTCTCAGGTGGACGGCAATACGTGCCAGAAGTTCCCTGATATCGAAGGGCTTGGTCATATAGTCCACTGCCCCTTCCGTCAAAAGTTTTACTTTATCGTCAATCCCTGCCTTGGCGCTGAGCACAATGATCGGGATACTCTTCAGCCGGGGCAGCAGTTCCTCCCCGGAGAGACCGGGCAGCATCAAATCCAACAGGATTAAGTCAGGCTGTCTCTTTTCCAATAAAAGCAATGCCTCCGTGCCGGAATAAGCCCGCAGCACGCCGTATCCCTCCTGGGTCAAAGTCTCCTCCAGTAAGCCGCCGATATAGGTGTCATCCTCAATTACTGCAATAGTTGTCATATGTGTTCTCTCCTGTGCCGACTATTGTTTTGTTCAAATGCAGAATGCCGCATAAAGTGGAACGGTCTTTTTCCCGTCCTGGAAGCTAAAATTTTTCGTGGAAAGCTTGATTGCATATTCAGGCTTGTAGGTTTCCATATAGACCTTTAAGCTCTTTGCTTTTGTGTTGTCAGCTGACTTGACTTCAATAGGGATCAGCTTGCCGTCACGTTGGATGACAAAATCAACTTCAGCGCCTCGCTCGGATTCCCAGTAGTAAGTCTGATACCCATTTATGGAAAGCTGCACATTGACGTAATTTTCTACCATACCGCCTTTAAAGTCATTGATTTCTTCTACCATGTAGAGAATGTCGTTGGAAGCCAGGTCTTTTTTTGCGCAGAGCAGCCCAAGATCTGATACATAGATTTTGAAAGCATCAATATCACGGTAGTTTTCGAGGGGCTTTTTGATTTTTTCGGCCCTGTAGACCCGTGATACGATACCTGACAGACATAGCCATTCTATGGCATTTTCAAACTCGGAAGCCCGACCGCCCTTTTTGATCAGCTTGTATTGGAAACGGGTGTTTTTCCTGGAAAGCTGAACGGTGATATTATCGTAAGAAAGCCGTGTTTTTTTGATTTCATTCAAGCTGTTATACTTGCTCATATCGTTCAGATAACTTGCAAGAATGGTATCCTGGGTATAGCGGATCAAGATATAGTCTTTTGTCTCCACAAACTGCTTGACACATTCAGGCATACCGCCCACAATAAGATATTGACGGTAAAGCAACATCGCGGCATCGTGCATGGCGGATGGCAGAGGGGTATCACTGGTAAAGCTTTCTTTAATCTGATCCACGAGGTCAGTTTGGCCCATTGCCAGCATAAATTCCTCCATATCCATGGGATACAGGGTCTTCATGTCAACTTTACCCACAGGAAAAGAGAATTTCGCACGGTTCACTGCCACACCAAGCAGGCTGCCTGCCACAGCGATATGGTATTCGGGAGCATCCTCGCAAAAATATTTCAGTGAGGTCAACGCCCTTTCGCAGAGTTGTACCTCGTCAAACACAATCAGCGTCTTTTCACGAACAATAGTCTGCCCTGCTATGTGGGACAAGATTGGTATTATATAATCAGGATTGATGTTCTCCTCAAAAGTCTGATTCAGTTTTGGATTAGTTTCAAAATTAAAATAAGCCACATTCTCATAATGGGCGCGCCCGAACTCCAAAAGGGAGTAGGTCTTGCCAACCTGCCTTGCACCCTGTAAAATAAGTGGCTTGCGATGTTCGCTTTCTTTCCATGCTTCCAGGTAGCCCATAATTTTTCGGTACATGATGGCTCCTCCTCGGTTTAGATAAAAATATGAATCCTGTGGTGAGCAGAGGATAATCCCTGCTGATTGTACATAATATAGCATATATTCGTGTATAAATCAATCAATATATTTTAAAATATTACACTAAAAAACACGAAAGAAATGAGAAGTAAGTATTATCTACATCTTGTCATTTGCATATGTAGTAGCTAGTTGAGAAATTTTACTTCCTTTGTTATAATAGTGGCATTATAAAAAGAAACTGAGGCTTCAGCATGAGTGAAAATAGAGCGGTAAATCAACAGAATACCCTTCAATCCCCTGCCCGCCAGGCAAATCTGGAACTTCTGCGGTGTGTGGCGATGATGATGGTGATCGTGCTCCATTATCTGGGTAAGGGGAATCTTTTGACCAGCCTGAGTGAAAAATGGCTGTACCCGGCGGAGAGTATTGCCTGGCTGCTGGAGAGCTTTTGTATTGTGGCGGTAAATGTGTACATGTTCATCAGCGGGTATTTTCTGTGCACTTCCTCTTTTAAGCCCAGCCGTCTATTACAGTTATGGCTTCAAGTGTGGATGTATTCTGTGGCAGTTGGGCTCCTTGGCGCTCTCACAGGCGTCATGGAGGAGACGGCCTTTGATACCCATTTTCTTTTGACTTTGATTTTCCCTGTAGCCATGAACCACTACTGGTTCATGACGGCATATATCTTCCTATATATATTGCTGCCATTTTTAGGCATGGCGGTACAGAGGATGACGAAGCGGCAGCTGCAGATTGCGGCGTTGCTGCTGCTTATTGTGTTCAGTCTGCAGAAGAGCATACTGCCCGTGCGGCTGGAGACAGATAAGCTGGGTTACGATTGCCTGTGGTATGTGTGTGTGTTTGTAGCAGCAGCCTATGTACGGCGGTTCGGTATCCCCTTTTTGGAAAAGAGAGGGCGGGGTATTGCCCTGTATGCGGGCGGCTGTTTGTTGATTTTTTGCGGAACCATGATACTCAGGGAAGTGTACTTGCGCACAGGGCGCCTGGAACGGATGATTCAGATGTGCATGGAATATAACCACATCCTGCCTTTCCTGGCCGCGATGGGGTTGTTTGGTGCTTTCCTCAGGCTGAAGATATCGGGAAAGCTTGCATTATTTGTCTGTAAGATTGCACCCTATACTCTCGGAGTATATCTGCTTCATGAGAATCTGGGACTGCGCTATACCTGGCAGAACTGGCTGGGAGCGGACAAGTTGCTGGAAAGGCTGCCTATTTATCCCTATATGAGCGCCCTTATACGTTGGGGGGTAGGATATTCCGTTTCCGGTTTACTGTTGCATGTGACACTGGCGGTGGTATGTGTGTTTGTAGTAGGTATTCTGGTGGATATGCTGCGGGCTTTTTTGGTCCGTGGACTGGATAGGATATTAAGTGTTCTCCCGCCGTACAGACGGCTGCGGCAGTGGGTGCTGGGATTGGACGAATGTTTCCGAGAACGGTCGGCACAGACGGGGAACTGAATGGCAGGGAAACAGCCCGTAAGAATGGGAGTGTATATGACTGACAGAGAAGATTTGAGAACAAAAAGAGGGAAACAGAACCCGGAACCGGCGAAAGTCATTGGGTATCTACGCAATATTCTGGAAAATATATATGTGATCGTGCTGGCATTCTATCCCCTGCGCCACATCAACTGGGGGCTGGATCTCTGGGATACGGGCTATAATTATGCCAATTTTCAGTACATGGGCACGGAGCATATGGATCCCATGTGGCTGTTTTCCACTTATCTTTCGAATGTTGTCGGTAATTTCCTGTCACGGCTGGGGGGTGGCGGCACTCTGTCGGGGATGAATGTATATACCGGTCTGTTCGTGAGCCTGCTGGCCTTGACAGGCTTCTTTTTCTGCACCCGGGTATTGAAAATGCCAGTGTGGGTGGCATTCCTGGGGGAATTCCTGGCATTGAGCCTTTGCTGGTGCCCTACTGCGCTTTTATACAATTATCTGACTTATGTACTAGTTCTGGTCTGCCTGATTCTGATGTATCACGGACTCACAAAGGAGAAAAAGTGGTGCCTTTTCGGGGCGGGTGTGTGTCTGGGCGCTAATGTGCTGGTGCGGTTTTCCAATCTGCCGGAAGCAGCATTGATTTTGGCAGTGTGGGCCTATGATGTGATTCTGTGGCGGGAGGTAAAAAAGGCCGGGATACAAGACAAAGTGGAGGGATTCTGGGTAAGGATCGGACGACACACCCTTTGGTGTCTGCTTGGATATTTGACAGTACTGGCAGTACTGTTTTTAAGTATTCATTTGCGTTATGGCTTTGGTTCTTATGTGGAAGGGATTCAAAGGCTTTTTGCCATGACGGAATCCGCTACGGATTATAAACCTGCAGCTATGCTTCTTGGGATGGTAAGAATATATATAGATCATCTCTATTGGGCAATACGCATATCAGTGTTTGCAATAGCGGGACTGCTTTTTTTTGCAGTGACGGGCTGGATTGAAGAGTGGTGGTCCGGAGCTAAGATAATTCGAATTGGCTCCAGAGTGCTGGGCGTTCTTTTGGGCATGGCAATGCTGTGTTGGCTTTACCGCAGCAATCTGGCTCAGCTGTTTTCCCAGGGGGAAGTAGTCAGGGAGATTCCCGGTTTTGCCTCTTTCGCATTTTACAGCTATGACTCCATGCTGCGCCCGGGTATTTTGTTTTTAATGTTGACCATGTTTATTGCACTTGTGCGAATCTTCCATCCGAATTGTTCCCGGGAGGAAAAGCTAATCAGTGGAATGGTGCTGTTGGTAGTGCTTCTGACATCCATCGGCAGTAACAACGGCATATATCCAAGCCTGAACAATCTGTTTCTGGCAGGTCCCTATACATTATGGCAGTGCTGGAAGTTTATGCGGAATGTGGGAGAGAAGCGTATTTGTAAAGTTCGCCTTTCTGCTTTTCCCTTCAAGTGTGTGCTGACGGCATTTCTGGTCATGTGCTTCTTTCAGTTTTCTCTGTTTGGAGCGGTATTTGTATTCGCAGAATCCACTGGCGTACAGAATGCGTACAGCTATGTGGAAAACATTCCGGTGCTTCAAGGCATTCGGATGAATGAGGACAAATCCCGGTGGATGACTGAGCTTGGCCGGTATGTGAAGGAAGAGGAGCTTGAAGGCCGGGAAGTCATTCTTTACGGACAGATACCGTCCCTGTCTTTTTACCTTCAGATGCCTTCGGCCTTCAATCCCTGGAGTGATTTGGACTCTTACAGTGCAGAGCAGATGGCGCTGGATTTGGCTGCGACGGCAGAGGCCATGGAGCAAAACTCGGAGTATCGGCCTGTGATCATTATTGAGAGGGAGTATGTTACATATCTTTCCGGCGGCGACAGCGCTCTGCGGGATTTATTGGGATTAGGTGAAGCCCGTATCAACGAGATCATCCAGGACAGAAAATGGCCGCTATTGTTGGAATTTATGGAGGAGCAGGATTACAGACCGAATTTCAGCAATGGGAAATTTACCGTCTATCGTTGATTGTTAAAAAAATTCAAAATAACCATTGAAAAAATATCGATGATAGGATATACTTAGAATAGTAAGTTTTTTATATATTAATTGGTAAAAACTGACAAAAATGCTGTTTCAAGTCGGGTAAGTTTGTGTGATATTTTCGTGAAGGTATTTTGCCTGAAATTTTGAATGTACAGAATGTACATAGAATTTTCGTAATGGTCTTGTATTTTGAGTCGGTTTGGGTTACAATGATTCTGTTAGGGGAACGATTCGAATGAATTTGTCTTTTAAACAATACAGAGCTATCGACCTTGGCATCATGTTGGTTCTGCTGATGGTTGCCGATGCGCTTATTGTATATGCCGCCAGGGTTTGGTTTCCGTATGAGTCGTATGTGTTGTCGCCGACGGTCGCGATAGTTTGTATCGTTATGATGCGTTGGGGCGGGTTCGCTGCCATTCATGCGGTGGGAGGCGGTTTGGCTCTGTGTATTGCATCGGGCGCTAGTGCAGGTCAGTTCGCGGTGTACTGCGTGGGAAACTGCTTTGCGCTGGCGGCGTTGGTTTTGTTTAAAGTGTTGGGAAAAGAAAAAATCAGATCCAAGCCCTTTTGGACAGTACTGTTTACCATCGTGGCTTTTTGCGCTGTGCAGGTAGGCAGATGGCTGGTAGGGTTGCTTCTGGGAGGATCGGTCGGTGATATCATCGTACTTTTTACGACCGATTCGCTGTCGCTTTTATTCGCAGTGCTGGCAGTGCTGATTGCGCGCAGGATCGACGGCTTGTTCGAGGATCAGAGAGCTTACCTTATTCGCACCCAATCCGAGCGAAACAGACAGCGGTTGTCCGATTACGGTGATAATGATTGATAAACATTTAATGATTGATAAACATCATTTGTAGGAGGTTTGAAAGATGGCACTCAACGTTACTGACTTCCTGGTTTTCGATGAAGAAAGCGGTACCTACATCGAAAATCCCGAACAGGCGGTTCGAGATGACGTCGAAAAGCATCAATGGCGGAATGCTGCCCGTACGATTGCTAAGGACTGGCGGCTTTACCTTATGTTGGTGCCGATGATTCTCGTTTTCCTGTTATGGCGTTATTTCCCGATGTATGAGCTGCTCGGGTGCTTCAAGCTGACAGAGGACGCAAAGGCCGTATCTGATCAGTATTACTCGGGATTTTCATACTTCAGGATGCTGCTTTTTGGTACCAGCAATGCTGAGCTCTCCGCGCAGTTCTGGCGCGCCTTCCGAAACACATTCCTGTTAAGCTTCTACGGACTTGTGTTCGGATTCCCGATGCCGATTATCATTGCGCTCTTCTTCAACGAGATCCGCTCGAACATTGCAAGGAGTATTTATCAGGTCCTTACCTATTTGCCGAAGTTTATGTCTACGGTGGTAATGACATCCCTGGTGACGATGCTTGTAAAGCAGGGAATCAGTATCTCCGATGTGCAGCCGGGTATTGTTTCTCAGGTGTTGCAGCATATGGGATTGATTACTGCTGAAACGGCAAACGCCGGCCTGCTGAACAACCCGTCCTTCTTCAGGGCGATTTATCAGATAAGCGGTATCTGGGAGGGCGCGGGCTATGACAGTATCGTGTTCTTCGCGGCAATCATAGCAATCTCGCCTACCAGCTACGAGGCTGCCCAGATCGACGGCGCGGGAAAGCTTGCTCAGATGAGATATGTAGTATTGCCGGCCATTCTCTCGACCATCGTTATCATGCTGATCACCAGGATTGGTTCGCTGCTTAACGTGGGATACGAG
Organism: Acetatifactor sp.; assembly: GCA_022511425.1. Lineage (GTDB taxonomy): Bacteria > Bacillota > Clostridia > Lachnospirales > Lachnospiraceae > Acetatifactor. The sequence continues at coordinate 10,952 of JAFLRO010000024.1, read as the reverse complement.
AAGGTGCTGCTTCTTTATAATCCAAACACCTATGTTACTGCCGATGTTGTTTCAACATTTGCCCAGAGGAACGGTATTGCCGGCTCCCTAAAGGGTATGGCTTCTGCTGCGGAAATGATGAACAATGTGATAGGAATGTTGCTCGTGATCGGTGCCAACACCATTGCCCGCAAAGCATCCGATGTATCACTTTATTAAAGAGGTCTGCATATGCAAAGAAAACTTGAAATTTCAGAACTTGTTTTTAAGGTATTGAGCTACCTGCTGCTTACGATTTTCGCAATTGGCTGTCTGTATCCGTTCGTCTATACAATCTCTTCGGCAATAAGCGGATATTATGAGGTCAGAGACTCGGCAATCGTGCTGTTCCCCAAGAGCGTTCAGTTCGATGCGTTCAAGGATGTGTTTAACAATAACTCCTTTTGGAATGCTTACACCAATACGTTGTTTTTGACCTTCTACGGTACGATTTGGGAGATGTTCATCTCGGTTTTGGGCGCATATGCGCTCTCGAAAAAGCGGCTGCTATTCCGTAAGGGATTTAACTTCTTTCTTGTGTTTACCATGTGGTTCAGCGCAGGCTTAGTTCCGCAGTATTTGAACTATCTCGCCACCAAGCGTGTGTTCCAGGGTGTGGGAATTCAGGATGACAAGTGGCTGGTGGTTATCGCCATGGGCATGCATGCCATGAATATTATCCTGCTTCGTAACTCCTTCGAGGGCGTACCCTCAGAGATTGAGGAGGCGGCAATTGTTGACGGCGCCACGGAGATGCAGGTTCTGGGACGTGTTTTCCTGCCCATGAGCAAGTCCATTCTCGCCACGGTTTCGCTCTTTTTCGCAATCTCGCGCTGGAACGGTTACTTCTGGGCCAGACAGATGATCTCAAGAGCAAGCGAACAGCCGCTTCAGGTTTATGTACGTCTCAGACTGGAGGAGTATTCCGACCCCGAGCAGACCACGAACTGGCAGCTAAGCCACAGTTATCATCCTGATTCGCTAATCTATGCGCTGATCGTGTGCTCGGTCATCCCGATCCTTATTATTTATCCCTTTATCCAGAAGTATTTTGCAAAGGGTGTAAATGTAGGCGGCGTCAAGGAATAGTTTATGTTATCAAGCGCATGTTTGCGGTTGATATAAATCGTAGAGCTGGATTAGCTTTACAAACAATCTAAAGGAGGAAAAAAATGAAAAAGAGAAAACTTGTTGCTTCTTTGCTGGCACTTACTCTTGCAGCTTCCACAATCCTTGCAGGCTGCGGAGATGACAGCAATGACAGTAGCACCCCAAGTGCCAGCACGCCAAGTGAAAGCACTCCCAGTGCGGGGAATGACGGCAATGATAATGTTGACGAACCCGTTGATTTGTTGCCTTATGCAGCCGGCACAGTGCTTCGTATGGCTTGCGGTTACAACAACGATAAGACCGGTATGAGGTTCACTGCCGACCTGGCAGGTGAGGGTATTACCCTGGCTGACGGCAAGACCTATAATTCCGGTGATTTTAAGCCCACTTGGCAGGCTGTACAGGAAATACTGGGCATCACAATCGAAGACTTCTATCAGGGTAAATCCGCTTCGAATGAGTATGACTACTGGGATGCCCAACTGGATCAGATCGATATGCTGAGTGGTACTGCAAGCAAGCTTTCTGAGAACGGTCAGAAGGGCAAGTTGGTAAATATCGCACAGTACCTTGACCAGATGCCTAACTTCAAGGCATACCTGGAAGCCAACCCCATCGTTCGTCTGTCCATCACAGGTGCAGCTGCAGGACCTAACGCAGGTGCTATCTACTTCTCACCGTACTTTGACGGTGTTGACGATATTGAGCGTATGCCGCTTATGAGAACTGACTGGGTTGAAAAGCTGTTGAACGGCGAAGAAGAGTTCACCGCTGAAGCTGGCAGTAAGAACACTGCTTCTCCCGTATATCAGCCTTATATGCCTACTTCCGGAAAGGTTGTGGTGGATGTTGTCAATACTGCGGGCAATGCCATAGAGAAGGTTACCAAGGACTACGACGCTTATGGAAATATCGTTGCCAAGATGAATGAGGCAGGTTCCATGGACGGTGTTACTGCTGTCAATATGCTTCGCGAGTATATCGATAAGACCTACAACGGATACTATGGAACAGAGCGTGCTAACCTGTTCGTTGGTCAGAATGCAGCTTGGGATGCTGATGAGCTGGTTGCTTTGCTTCGCTGCGTAGTTGCTAACCCTCAGACTCTCAATGGCACCGATAGCGTACAGGGTCTCTTCTCCCGTGAGGATAAGAACAACCAGAGACGTGTCGATATGTTCCGTTTTGCAGGTTCACTGTTTGGCGTTCGCGGTTTGGAATCCAGAATGGATTACCTCTATGTAGGAAACGACGGTGAGCTCCATGATGCTCGCAGTGAGGAAGCAGCTTATGTAGCAGTTTCCAGGATGCATGATATGGTTCTGGAGGGTCTCATTTCAAAGGCATTTGTCAATCAGGAGGATGTAAAGACTCAGAATTACCTTGAGGATGACAATGGCTTTATGCATTATGATTACAACCAGACTCAGACCGCTTACAACGCAACTGCTTTGAACAAAGATGGCGATGAAGGTGAGAAGTATATGGCTGTCATGGTTCCTGTCGCTCGTTGGAATGACGGTACCGGCGAACAGTTCATGAGATTTACCGAGTCATGGCGTTCCGTTAAAACCGATGGATGGGGTATCTCTGCTGATGGCGTTAAAGGCAATGACGACAAACTCAATGCGTGCCTTAAACTGATCGACTTTGCTTACAGTCCCGAGGGTCAGGTTCTGATGTCCTATGGTCCTGACGAGTTCATTAAGCATGATGCCTCCGGCAATATTGAGTACTTTACTTTCAACGGTGAGCAGTGGCCTGTTATTGCCGATGCAACTTATGATGAACTTTGGAGTCTCGCTAACGGTAACTACACCAACTATGCTCGTCAATACATTGGTTCTACCCTGAGCTTCGTTAAGAGCCAGGCATTCGAGTATCAGTGTACTCATGTAGTTGGTAAGCAAGGTGCAGGTTATATTTCTACCGCTATTGCTCTGGGAACGATTAAGCACCCTGAACTCGAACTTGCAAGCAATCCTTGGTACACCTCCGTTCCCACAGTTCTGCCTCAGGAGGTTGCTGAGACCAACGCTATTAATGAATTGACTGAACTTAGCGCTTCTGCAGGTAATTTTAGCAGCTCTAACGCAAGTGACAGTAATTCGGGTGTCAACCTGTTCGTTGATGTCATCTGTAATGGTTTCACCGGTGAGGCAGGTGCTGACGCCGCTGCTACCGCTAATAAGGTCTTGAATGATTGGGGCGGCTCTACCTATCTTGCTCGTAGAAACGATGCATGGCATAGACTTGTTTCATTTTACAACAGCCTTTAATGGTAATTGAGTTCATTTAATTATGTTCAGGAAGGGGAGTTCACCCTCCCCTTCCAACATAAAGGAAGGTCCATATGTATAAGAAGCAAATGGCATTTCAGAAAATTGTGTGTATGCTGACGCTGATTGCAGCTGCACTCACATTCGTATATTCTTTGGGGATCGCGACGGATCTCTATGATGCCCTGTCCAAAACAATTCTGTATCCTGATTACGATCTGGATTACACCTCTGTTACAGGGTCGAGAGTTTACTATGATATGTTCGAGTTCAATTCTGCCTTCACGAAGGTTAGCATTGGACTTATTATTGTTACCTTGATTTTGTTTATCACGAACACTCAGACCCGTAGAAAGTATTATATAGGTAACTATATTGCTGTGGGTCTGTCTACGGTGGCCAATATTCTGATGACGATTTGGTGTGTTCCTCAGATTTTGGATTACAAAGCACAGTACCAGAATAATGTGGACTTTGAGGCGCTTAAGGCGTTCTCTGAGGACTGGGGTACGATTTATATCGGGCCTGAGGATACATTCTGGTTTGATGTGAGCTATGCGGTCTTCGGTTTTCTACTGCTCACATCCTGTTTACTTATTATTAATGTTGTTTGGAAAGTTATCATGATGAGGGCTGAAAAGAGCGCTATTGGAAGCAGAAAGGGTGAGTGACATGACTCTAAATAATGATGCGATGGTCAAAAAGGACCGCTTGCGCTTTACTAAGAATAAATTGTCCGCAAATTTGATCCTGTTGGCAATCGTTGCCAACGCGCTCTATTTTGTTAGTATATATAGTTCCGATGTCGGCAGATACTACTATGCATTTTTTATAGGTGTTTCCGTCGTTTATAACCTGATTTTTATGCTTGCGGCTTTCCTTTCTTCAGAGGGAGTGAAAAGCTATAAAATGAGTTATTCCTATGTCTCAATTGTGTTGGGGATCCTGCAAATAGTGCGTATTTTTCAAATTCCCATGAAAGCATGGAAGGAGCCCAATCCGGTACTTGATGCTGAAATTCCGACGGTTATGACGGATGGCCAGTTCCGGTATGTTACGATTTGTATGATTGTATCTGCAGTACTTTTGGTCTTGGCCGGTGTTATCGGTATTGTTAAGACAGCTACGCTCAACAGCTATCAGGCTGAGCTTGATAGAAAGGCGAGCGGCAGCAAAATTTGATAGTACACTTAGAATCTTATAAAATCAGGATTCTATTGTCAAAAATATTGATTAGTATGCGTTAGAGTGCGCAAAGAGGTATAGTCATGAGTGATCTGAAATTACAGCATCTTGATAAAATCTATGACAATAAAGTTCAAGCGGTCTATGACTTTGACCTTGACATCAAAGATGGCGAGCTTATCGTTCTTGTGGGACCGTCCGGCTGCGGAAAGTCTACGACACTTCGCATGGTTGCAGGGCTCGAGGATATCTCAGCGGGAAAGCTTATCATTGACGGTAAGGATGTGACTCAGATGCCGCCCAAGGATCGGGATATTGCGATGGTTTTCCAGAACTACGCACTGTACGGTCATATGACTATCTATGAGAATATGGCGTTCTCGCTGATGCTGCGCAAGGAAAACAAAAACGAAATTCACCAAAAAGTGATGGCAGCGGCTGAGATTCTTGATCTTACCAGCCAGCTCAATAAAAAACCGAATCAGCTCTCGGGCGGTCAGCGCCAGAGAGTAGCCATGGGACGCGCTATTGTACGTACCCCTAAGGTGTTCTTGTTTGACGAGCCGCTTTCTAACCTGGATGCCAAGCTTAGAAGCGCTACCCGCCGTGAGATACTATTGCTTCATAAGCGCCTGAAGGCGACCATGATCTATGTGACCCACGACCAGACGGAAGCGCTGACACTGGCTGACAGAATTGTCTGTATGTCCATGGGACACGTTCAGCAGATCGGTACGCCCCTTGAACTGTACGACACTCCTGCCAATCTCTTTGTGGCGAGCTTTATCGGACTTCCGCCGATGAATTTATTTGATGTGGAAATCAAGAACGGTCAGGCTGTCTGCAGTGATTTCAGCGTTGAGCTCACTTCCGAGGAAAAGCAGATGCTTGCTGCTTACGAGGGCAAAACAGTGACCCTGGGCATTCGCCCTGAGAATGTTGTGGAGGGCGGAAATATCAAGGTCAATGTGTTCTCGAACGAAAACCTTGGTCAGAATACCCTTGTGAACGGCACTGTTGGAAAGAGCAAAATTACCTGTAAGTTCCGTGATTGGTGTACTTACAGCCCCGGCGATACGGTCAATGTTTCCTTTAATAAGAAGCACTTCTTTGATAAGGATACGACCAACGCGATCAGATCTTAAGGGAGGGACGGTAGATGGCAAAACAGAAAACCGCAAAAAAACAGGGGCGCGGTATAAAAGAGGTCTTTCGAAAGTTTATAGTCTCGCTAAAGCGTTCACCGCAGAATATACCTCTTTTGGCCTTGTTGGCAGCGTTCTTTATCTATTCGCTGAATCTTTCATCTATTGCGAATACTACGGACAAAATCAACGGGGCTAATATGGGGCAGTGTGAGTTCGCAGCAATGCTGTTCTCCATTTTGGCGTTCGTGGTCTTTTTGAGAACCTTCCCGCGTCGTCAGAAGGCGAATAAGATTATGTTAGGGCTGCTGTTTCTGATGCTTGCGCTTTTGGCTGTCGTGGATGTTGTTTATATTACACGCATTATTACGGCAACGACCCGCGAAGAAAATAGGATTATTATTGATCAGGGTACAAGTTATATCTCTACCGCTCAGACCATTGTTACACTGCACATTATCTTTGTTGCTGCAACGGCAGTGTTGTTGGCGCTGTTGCCGCTTTATTCCAAGGCAATCAGAAAGATCAACACTTCTATCGATGTTGAAGGCAATGAGAATATGGCAGCCATTGATATTTCCGGCGAGGATGAATAAGGATTTCATTTGATTATGGCTAAGAATAAAAAGAAGCAGCAGGATGAGGAAAAAACAGCTGCAAGCTATTATCAGCTAAAGACTGACGCTGTGGATCGTCTGGTGAATGCCAAAGACGCTCCGGCGGTATCTGAAGCGGAAATCAGGAAGTATACCTCAAAGGGAAAATTCCATATTCCGGCGTGGTTAAAAATTGTTTTTATAAAATTCTGGTTCGCAGGAGCCGCCTGTTACTTTTTCCTGTGGGGATTGGGAATTTATATTCAGGGCCTTGATCTGATGTTTGCGTTAGCGGTCGGTCTTGGTATTGTGAACGACCTGATGGTTACTAAAGCACTGCGATCGCTTGAGCCTGAACCAGGAGAGTATGACAAGTGGATGATGGTGACGGTCAGGGAATTTTGGTCCATCTTCATCAATGTGATTTATGCAGGCGTTGTACTGTATTGTGTTTTTCAAACCTACTATGTCATCAATGTGTTGTTTGGTGTCGATGCCAATGTGACGGAAGCTGAGACAATGCTCGGCGTTGAGCCGATCATGTTTGGGTTATTTTATATGGGATTTGATATGCTTCTTATCACTGTAAAAAATACCTTTATCAAGATTTTTCGAGATGCCGGAGTAAAATTTAAGACCGGTAAATAATTACAGAATAGTATTAGGGGCAATAATAGTCAACACATTATTATGCGGATAGAAGTCTTTATGGAGAAGCTGGGGCAGTGTTAGATGCATTTGTTTTTGCGGCAAACGCCGTTTTGCCGATTATAATTCTGATTGTCCTGGGGTATCTGCTCAAGAAAATCGGAATGCTTACCAAGGCGTTTCTCGATGTTGGAAATAAGCTGACATTCAGGGTGTTACTGCCTGTGATGCTGTTTTGTAATGTATATGAGATTGAGCGTCTGAGTGAGATAAATTTCGCGTTCGTACTGTACGGGATAGTGGCGGTTATCGTGATTTTCTTTCTTGCGATTGCTGTGTGTTGCGCGTTTACCAGGGATAACGCCAAGCGTGGCTCACTGATTCAGGCGGTGTTTCGTTCAAACTATGCGATCATCGGAATTCCCTTGGCAGCATCGCTTTTCGGTGACAAGGGAGCAGCGGCTGCAGGAGTGATGTCTGCATTTTGCGTACCGCTGTTCAATACACTCGGTGTTATCACACTTGTTATATTTAATGGGAACTCCGAAAAGCAGAAAATCGATGTCAGGAAGATTCTGCTTGGAATCATCAAGAATCCGCTGATCATCGGCACCGTGGCTGGACTTGCAGTTCTGGGCATACGCGAATTGTTCGTGATGTGGGATATCAGCTTCAGGTTGAGCGATGTCACAGTTGCCTATAAGTCCTTGGAGAATGTTAAGTCAATCTGCACGCCATTCGCACTGATTGTGCTGGGCGGCAAATTTGAGTTTTCAGCAGTCTCGAAGCTGTGGAAGGAGATTGTATTCGGCACGGTAGTAAGGAATGTGGCAGTGCCTGTTCTGGGACTCTCAGTAGCGTTTTTGCTTCGCAATTTTCTTGGGCTTTCCGGAGAGCATTTCGCTACATACGTCGGGGTGTTTGCGACGCCTGTGGCAGTCGCATCTGCTATTATGGCCAAGGAAATGGGAGCGGATGACGAGCTCGCCGGTCAGATGGTCGTGTGGACCAGTCTGGTAAGTACGGTAACTATTTTCATTTATGTGACAATACTAAGAGCGCTGGGTGTGTTTTAAATAGCCTTATTGTCCATATAATTACTTTAAAACCATTTGGAAAGTGAGAATACCGTTATGGCTTATTTAACTTTGAAAGGAATCAATAAGATTTACCCGAACGGCTACCATGCCGTACATGATTTCAACCTTGAGATTGAAAAGGGTGAATTTATAGTATTTGTCGGTTCGTCAGGCTGTGGCAAATCCACGACCCTGCGTATGATCGCAGGTCTTGAAAACATCAGCAAGGGCGAATTCTACATCGACGGAGAAAGGGCAAACGAAAAAGGTCCTCGTGAGCGTGGTGTGGCAATGGTTTTCCAGAGCTATGCGCTTTACCCGCACATGACGGTTTACGATAACCTTGCATTCGGTCTTACACTTCAGGGTGTTGACGATGATGTTATTGAACAGAGAGTTCAAGCGACCGCTAAGATTCTCGGTCTGACTGACTATCTTGACAGACTGCCAAGAGCGCTCTCAGGTGGTCAGCGACAGAGAGTTGCCGTTGGACGTGCGATCATCCGTAAAGTCGATATCTTTCTGATGGATGAGCCATTATCAAACCTCGACGCTAAGCAGAGAGTTACCATGCGTTCGGAGATCACGCAGATCCACCGCGAAACCGGCGCTACCACAATCTATGTTACCCACGACCAGACTGAAGCTATGACAATGGCGGACAGGATAGTCGTTATGAAGGAAGGCTATATTCAGCAGGTCGGAACTCCCCGCGAGTTGTATTTCAACCCCACGAACATGTTTGTTGCGGGCTTTATCGGAGAGCCTCCGATGAACTTCATTGAGGGTCGTGTTAAGGATGGCAAGATCAACATCAGCGACAATATTATTGATTTAAGCGCTATTGCCGATAGCGATGTTGTTAAAAAGTATGAAGGCGAGGAGGTCGTCCTGGGATTCCGTCCCGAGGCTATCAAGCTGGTGGGCAAGGAGGATACCGAAAAGGCGTTTAAGATCTCTTGCACAGTGGAGCTTACCGAGTTGCTTGGAGACAACACCAACGTGTATGTGGATATCAAAGGTATCAAGACTATCCTGAAGGTCGATCCGCATGATTCGCCCGAGATGGATGCGAAACTTGATTTCGCTATTCCTTATGAAAGTGTTTATCTTTTTGATAAAAACACCGAAAAACGCATTAAACTGAAGGCGAAGTAATACATCCGATGTTTTCAACGCAAGTAATTTATCATTCGCTTCTGTATGTACTTCTTTGTTTTTGTGGCGGTCTCTCCATTGAGGCCGCTTTTGTATATTGCTTTTTACACCGCTCTGCATCTATTCCACATAGCATCTGCATTATATAACCTTGCTTATGATGTTGACAGGTGAATGTTATAAGCATAGTATTAAGATATAGGGTGAGTACGCCATCATGAATTTATAACCAATGAAACCACTTGACAGAATCGGAAAGGTGAGTATGAATGAGACCTAAGAGCATAAAACGTCATATTACACTTCCGGCGGTATCTGCCGTCGGCCTGCTGCTGGTGCTGTTAATCAGCGGTGTCTTTTTTATACGTTATTTAGAGCAGCGCATCTATGAGGAACGTACGGACCAGCTGAACGAGATTACGTCTCAGGTGTATGTTAATCTTAACAACATGCTGAGTACACACTGGAACGACATCACTTTCGCTGTCAACATGCTGGAGGGGTATGAGCTGGATACAATACAGGAGGCAGCAGCGTACATAAGCGAGCTGGAGCGTATTTTGGAAACAGAAAGCCGAGGCTGCAAATTCGTCCTGCTGGACAGCCAGGGCAACTGCTATGATACCAACGGATACCGCGGCGCCTGGCCCGATGTTCACATACTCGCCAGCGGAAAGAATCGGTATTCCTTTATCTCTGACAGCTATATCTATCAGGGCAACTACTGGAAATTTGTGCAGAAGCTGAGCACTCCCATACACCTCGGGAAGGACGATGTCAGCTTTACCTATATAGCACTGCTAAGGGATATGCAGACACTGACAAGTTACTATGACAGTGGCGCCTATAACGGCCATAACGAGACTTATATTCTCAAGAGCGACGGTACCAGAGTGAACGAGGGTCTCTTTCAGGAGAGAATGATTGAAGCCTATGACGTGCTTGACGCACTGGAAAATATGGAGGGTCAGAGATACTCCGATATCCGGGCTGCTCTGGCACAGACGGATATGCTCAGCAGCAATTTCATCAACGACGGCGAGGAATACTACTACTGTATCGTCTCCCTGAACCCCCATGAAGCCTTTCTTATGTTTCTCATTCCGGCCCGGTTTGTGGCCACCGAGACGGTGGAGATGGTAAATACTTTGATCCGGACATTGCTGGTGCTGGCGGCGTTCCTGCTGATCCTGATGGTATTGGCGGTCGCGGCCGTCCTACGGCATCGCAACACTGCCCGTATGGTTCTTCAAGAGCAGGCCAACCGACTGCAGCAGGAGGAATTGAATACCCGATTGAAGGAGGCTAACAAGGCCAAGAGCTACTTCCTCTCCAACATGTCCCATGAGATTAGGACGCCGATCAATGCTGTGCTGGGCATGAATGAGATGATACTTCGGGAATGCACGGACGAATCCATCCTCTCTTACGCAGTAAATATTCAGAGTTCAGGAAAAACCCTTTTATTCCTGATCAATGACATTCTGGACATGTCAAAAATCGAATCCGGAAAGATGGAAATTGTACCCGTCGAGTACGAGACGGCAGACATGCTCCTAGATCTGTGGAATGTCATCTATCTGCGGGCCCATGAGAAAGGGCTGACTGTGGATTTTTTCTTAGATGAAACTCTGCCGCGGACGCTTTTTGGAGATGATGTGAGGGTGAAACAGATTGTGACGAATCTGCTCACCAACGCAGTCAAATACACCTCCAAAGGCGGCATAGAGCTGC